>NZ_QXEV01000058.1 GCF_003550015.1 Anaeroplasma bactoclasticum | reverse complement strand
AGTAGAGTAGAAAAATAAATATTTTTCATATTTATTCTTCATCCCCTCTCACACCACCGCATCGTGCCGTTCGGCAATGGGCGGTTCAATTTATAAGTTTAAATTCAAGCTAAATAGTAATCTAAGGCGAAGACTAATCCTCTTCGTCCTTTCTTTTTATTTGGTTGTGCTAGTCTTTCTTTTGATATTGCATTTTGAAGTATTTTAGAATGTGCGACAAACATATATCCTCGCCTACAAAATGCTAGACCTCTTGCCTCATCTTTAGAGTAGCCACATTTAACAAGATTTTCTATTCTTGCTTTTGATACTTTCCACATTTTCCAAATAATTATTCTTATCCTTGTACGTAGATGCCTATCAACTTCTTTTAAGAAGGATTTCATTTTGGAAATTCTAAAATAGTTTACCCATCCTCTAATTAACCAATTTAATCTTTCAAAGCGAGTGTCTAAAGAAATGCTTTCGCTACGTTTTGTCAGGCTCTTTAGCTTTCTTTGAAATTTCATTTTGCTGTCAATATGAGGAACGCTATCATAAGTATTATTTTTAATATCTTTATGGAAACCAAATCCTAAATACTTTAAGTCATTGGGTTTACATATTTTAGTTTTTGTCATATTAACTTTTAGTCCTAATTTCTTTTCAATGAAATGTGTTATTGATTCCATTACTCTATTTGCTGCCTTTTCACTCTTGACTAATATAATTGTGTCATCAGCGTATCTAGTAAAGTGTAGTCCTCTTGCTTCTAATTCTTTATCAAGCTTATTAAGCATAATATTTGATAATAATGGTGATAGCGGTCCACCTTGTGGTGTTCCAATTATAGTATCTTCATAATTACCCTGTATCATCACTCCAGCTTTTAAGAATTTGTTTACAAGTGAAACCACATTCCCATCTTTAACTACATCACTTACCATACGTAATAATCTATCGTGTGGTACATTATCAAAGAATTTCTCTAGGTCTATATCAACTATCCAATCATATCCATCATTAAAA
>NZ_QXEV01000057.1 GCF_003550015.1 Anaeroplasma bactoclasticum | reverse complement strand
GGTTAAATACCTCACTTTGACTGAAGTATAAACTCTATTTTTACATTATTGATGTCTATTTACCAACTTTTTGTTTGAACTTAGCAAAATTATTTGATTTATTTAATTTTTGATATATAATTTTAATATATTATCGCAAAGATAAGGAGAAAGTATTGTAAAGCTTCAAAGAGAGTCTGGTTAGGTGAAAGCAGATAAGATAGCAATATGGACAACACCTTAGAGTGATGGAAGAATTAAGTAGAACCATCCGTATTCCTGCGTTAAAGGATTTAAGTGCAGTATTTTTTATACTGAACTAAGGTGGCACCACGGTAATTCGTCCTTAGAGCGTAAGCTTTAAGGACTTTTTTATTTGTTAAGGAGGAAAAAAACATGAAAAGAGATAAGATTAAATTATTATTTGAAGCACCAGTAGAAAAGGATGTTTACATTTGTGCATGGGTAAGAACAAATAGAGCACAGGCACAATTTGGTTTTTTAAATGTAAATGATGGTTCTGTTGTTACAAACCTACAGGTTGTATATGACCAGGAATTAGAAAACTTTGCTGAAATTTCAAAATTTAGAGTAGGTACAAGTGTTGAAATTTATGGTAAGGTTGTATTAACTCCAGGTATGAAGCAACCACTAGAGGTTCACGCAACAAAGGTTACTATGCTAGGAGATTGTCCTGAAAACTATCCTATTCAGCCAAAAAGACACACAAAGGAATTCTTAAGAGAAGTAGCTCACCTACGTCCAAGAACAAACCTATTCAATTCTGTATTTAGAATTAGAAGTGTAGCTGCAATGGGAATTCATTCTTATTTCCAGAAGAATGGTTATTTATATGTACATACACCACTAATTACATGTGCAGACTGTGAAGGGTCTGATCAGATGTTTAAAATTACAACATTAGATGTAAATAACCTACCTTTAACTGAAGATGGTAAGGTAGATTTTTCTAAGGATCTATTTGGTAAGCAGGCTTGGATTACAGGATCTGGTCAGCTTCAGGGTGAAACCTTCGCAATGGCATTTAGTGATATTTATACCTTTGGACCTACCTTCCGTACAGAAAACTCTAACACACAGACTCACGCAAACGAATTCTGGATGATTGAACCAGAAATGGCATTCTGTGATTTAGAGGGCTTAATGGATATTGAAGAGGAGATGCTAAAGTATGTAATTAATTATGTACTTGAAAATGCTCCTGCTGAAATTGATTTTTGTGATCAATTTGTAGAAAAGGGCTTAAAGGAAAAGCTATTAAATATTGTAAATGCGAAGTTTGTAAGAATTTCTCATCATGATGTTGTAGATTTATTATTAAATTCTGGTAAGAAGTGGGAGTTTACACCATCTTATGAAGATGATATCGCAAAAGAGCATGAAAGATTCTTAACAGAGCATTTCAATGGACCAGTATTTGTTACAAACTGGCCAAAGGATATTAAGGCTTGGTATATGAAGGTTAACCCTGATGGAAAGACTGTTGCTGCAGTAGATTTAATTGTACCTAAGGCAGGCGAATTAATGGGTGGATCTCAAAGAGAAGAAAACCTTGATGTATTATTAAAGAGAGCAGAGGAATTACATGTAGATGTATCTGGAATGCAGTGGTATTTAGATACAAGAAGATATGGTGGATGTGTACACTCTGGATTTGGTATGGGATTTGAAAGATTAATTATGTACCTAACAGGTATTGATAACATTCGTGATTCTATTCCTTATCCAAG
>NZ_QXEV01000056.1 GCF_003550015.1 Anaeroplasma bactoclasticum | reverse complement strand
TAAGCTTCCTATGCCTATTGATTTATATCAGGCCTATGGAGCATATCATTATGGAATTTTTTCTTAATTACCAACTTTTTGTTTGAACTTAGCAACAAATTATGAAAAAATCAAGAATTGCTAAAATTTCCCTTATGGGAGCTTCAATTGCAGCTTTAGCTGCTACATTAACTACTTCAACTTATGCATGGTATGTATCTAACAAGACTGCCAACGTAGAAGCTGTTGCAGGATCTACTGCATCTTCAAGTGCTGGTTCATCAATTTCATTATCTTTGACTGGTAATGTAAATGATTATCATAAAACTATTGCATTAGCTAATAAAACTACAGGATTAAAGCCAGTTGTTAGAACTGGAGCTACAATTGGTTCTACTGGTGCTGTTACAGCAGTATATAAAGAATTATCAGAACCAGCAACTCCAGGTACTGCAGATGTTGGTAACGCAGTTACAACTGAAGGTACTTATTGGTATGAATATGTATTCTATATCAAGGCAGATACTGGTTGTACAGTAAGACCTACTATTACAGTTACAAATACAACAGATGTATTACCTACTCAAGTAAATTATTCAGGCGGATACACAAAAGTTGCTGCTGCAGCAAGTGCTCCAGCATGGGCTGCAGGTACTTATTATTCTTATAGCGCTGGTACTTATACTGCAACAAGTTCTCAGCCAGAAAATTGGGCTACTACATATACTAATTATTATACAGTAAGTCCTAATAAAGTTACAGGCCCTGCTGCTGGTGCTGACTTCTATGTAAATGCATTAAACGCTGCACATATGTCACTTGGTGTTCAAACTGGAACTGTATATGCTGATGGTAGTGTTGAAACATTCCAAGGTACTACAACTGTTGCAGAATATAGTAATCCAGTTCAACCTGTTCAAAATTTCATGGTAGTTACTGCATTAACAGATGACCAAAAACCTACAGGTGTAACTGAAGCAACAGCAGGAGCTACAAACTACTATGAAGCAATTACAGGTAATACATTAAGTGCTGCTGCAAAAGAAACATATGCAGCTGAAAATCATTTTGGTAACCTTACTTTAGTTGCTAATACACCATATAAACTAGTTTATCATTTATGGTTAGATGGTGCTGATGATCAATGCTTCAATGCTTGCGCAGGTCAAACATTCACTGTTGCATTCGATTACACTGTAACAGCAGGAGCATAATAATATTACCTAACAATATAAAAAGTTGATTAAGTAAAATGACGCCGCTAGATAGGCTGGCGGCGTCTATTTTCTTGATTTTTAGAAAGGAGATACAAATCTATGCGAAAGAAGTATATATTTGGTAAAAAACTATATATTAGCATACTAACTAGCATTGTAGTGCTGATGACTACTATAGCTACTACTTTCGCATGGGTTGGTGTTTTCGCTAATTCTACTTTTGAGCAATTTGACATTGAAATTAAGGCTTCAAGCTTAGAGGAATATGGTATTGAAATATCCGCAACAGGAGAAGAAAATACTTTTTCTGACTCTATATCTAGTTCGCAAATAAAAAGACAAATTCTTACAAATTGGGGATATAGAAATGTTTCAATGCTAACAGATGAATCTGTTGATTCGTTGTTTTCAACACTAAATATGCACCAATGTACAAATACCCCAATACTCAATAGTAATAATACAATTCAAAAGCTTGGAGATTTTAGAACGATTGAAAATAATATAACTAAACAATATTATAAGTTTGATATTTATATTGCATCTACACGTTTCTATGAAGGAAACTCTTCCTCGAGTTTCTTATTGGATGTTTATTTAAATCAAGGTTTACTATATTCTCCTGTTAAAAAGTATGATTTAATAGGACCAGTACCATTTCCAAATTCTTTCGTGTCTCCATTAAATAATCTTCCTATAGGTATAAATGCAATAACCGGGAATGATGAAGTTCCTAAGACTATTTATTCAAGTGCTGCTGCTTCTGCTCGTGTTGCATTTGAAAAATATGAAGTTGTTGCTAAAGGGAATCCTAATCTTTATGAGGGCAAAGAACCTATATCTACTGTGATATATACAGGAGATTCTTATGATTATCCTACATATGATGAAGTAAATAATCAGTACGAGTTTGGTGGTATTTTGCCTAATGATAGTAATTTTGCTGTTATGTATTATAATTATTATGATTTTGTTAATGCCAAGAATGGTATATCCCATGTAAGCGTGCCAAATTCTATTTATAGCATTCGTGGTGTCGAATCATCAACTGCAGATAAAACATTACATTCTAATACTAATCATCTGATTGATTCTGAGAATTCAAATGAGAAAATAGGATTAACTAATATGATGAAAGTTACAGTGTCCTTTTGGCTTGAAGGATGGGATGCAGATTGTTATAGTATTTTAGATAGAAATCCAATAACTCTATCTCTATCGTTTGGAATAGTTAATGAGGATATTTTTTAATGATATGGTGCTCTAAATTTTGAGTAGTACATTTTCTTGAAAAAACGAAGTATTAGCTTTATACGTTTAGTAGCACATAACTATAAGCAATGGCGTGACAATACGTTTTAAAAGGCATGATTACATGCCTTTTTTGGTTGACACTATAAAAATAGGATCTTTCCAAACTGAGGTAGTTGCATAACATCTTTTTTTGGTATGCATAAAAGATTCCCACTAAGTTAGAAGTTCTCGCACACTAATGTGAGAAATAATCACTTTATATAAAACAAAACAGAGACATTCTCGCATTTCATGTGAGTTTGTCTCTGTTTTA
>NZ_QXEV01000055.1 GCF_003550015.1 Anaeroplasma bactoclasticum | reverse complement strand
ACCCTCAAGAGCTATTATACTTTATTAGAAGTAAATTGGAAAGATTATAGATAAAATGACTGTTATTGAAAATAAAAGGATTATAAAGTATAATAACCAGTAAAGATGATGTACTTTAGAGGTGTGAAATGGTTAAGCTTATTACAGACTCAACGAATGATTTAAATAAGGAATTATTAGATGAATTAGATATCGAAGTAATTCCACTATATGTAAACTTTGGTGTTGAATCCTATAAGGATGGAATTGATATAACGACAGAGGAGTTATATAAAAAGGTAGAGGAAAAGGGTGAATTACCTAAAACAAGTGCTATATCTGTTGCAGATTTTATTGCTGTATTCCAAAAATATGTTGATTTAGGCTATGAAATTGTATTTACAGGTATATCTGCTCAAATGTCTTCTACATTCCAAAATGCAAATTTAGCTAAGGAAGAGGTAGCACCAGACAAGATTTATGTTGTAGATTCAAAGAATCTATCGAGTGGTATTGGATTATTACTTTTAAAGGCAGCTAAGGATATTAAGAATGGACTTAGTGCTAAGGAAGTAGCACAGAATATGGAAGAAAATACAAAACTTGTATTATCTCAATTTGTAATTGAAAAGATGGATTATTTATATAAAGGCGGAAGATGTAGTGGTGTTGCAAAATTTGTAGGTACATTACTTAAAATAAACCCATATATCATTGTAAGAGATGGTAAGATGAGTGTTGGTAAAAAGCCAATAGGTAAAATGCAGGTTGCTTTAAATGCACTTTTAAAGCAAATTGAAGAGGATAAGGATAGAGTAGATTTAGATCATATTTTAATCACTCATTCTATTGCATATGAATATAGAGATTATTTATATGAAAGATTAAGGGCAATGTTTCCTGATGTAGATATCATATCTACCGTTGCCGGATGTGTAATTTCAAGTCATTGTGGAAGAGGGACTATTGGAATTCTATACATGCTTAAAAAGGAATAAAATTAGGGAGAACATGGATATTATGCCATGTTTTTTTAATTTTTTTAGACATTGCTTTTATGATATGTTCGATGTTTTTGAATGTGCAGTGTTTAAGTTGTTTGAGCATTTATTCTGTGCTATAATGAATTGAATAGGGATATTATAATTATTGATAATTATAAAGGGGATGTTAGGAATGAAAAATAAAAAGAAGCTATGGATTATAATCATTATAATCATTGCAGCACTATTACTAATTGGTGGTGGTACAACAGCTATAATTGTATCCAATAGCCAAGTAAACGATGGTGGAAAAAAGGAATGGACGATTGATGACAATCAGACATTTACATATAGTGGTGAAGAAATAGCACCAAAAGTATCGAACCTTGATGAAAATGAAAAAGCCAAGGTTGTTTACTCATATTCTGAAAAGAAGGATGAGAATCCTATAGATGATACCTATACTACAGGTCTTCCAAAGGATGCAGGTACTTATTATGTAAAAGCAGCCTTAGAAAATGATTATAAGATTACAACGATAACCATAGAGCCTGCAGAGGTAAAATTAGAGGATATTCAGGTTGTTTATAATCAACCATTTGTTAGTGGTAATTATTTCACTTCTGAAATGAATATAGACCAAATGGAATTCGAATATGAATTTACATCTAGTGGCACTATAGTTTCAGGTGATGTTTCCTTAACAAGTACATTCTTATCCCCAAGCATTAAATCCTACGATTATACATTTATTCCTAACGATAAGAATTACAAAAACTATAATGGTACTATAGATATAGAAGTATATGCAATCGTATATTTATATAATGGAGATCAGGTATTAGATTACCTAGAGGTTCCATTTAATTCTTCATTTGATTACGAATTAACACAAAAATTAGGCTATGATATGCCATATTTTGTAGATGATAACAATAATAAATTTGAATTAGGTACAAAGATTACAGGGGATTTAAAATTACATTATATTGAAAATCCTATAAATTATTCCATTACATATCATTTAGATGGTGGTATTAATGGTGATAACCCTATCAGTTATAATATAAAGGATGAGCCTATTTATTTAAATGATGCTTCAAAAGAAGGATATTTGTTTAAAGGATGGTTTGAAGATCCTAATTTCAATTATGATAGTTTAGTAACCACAATTGATCCAAGCCATACATTAAAATCGTATCAATTATATGCTTCATTTGAATGGATAAAGATTAATCCGGCTGTAGAGTTTGAACCTTTAGTGTTAGTATATAATGGTGAATCTCAAGAATTGGTTATGGCTAATGTAGAAGGCGGAACAATTACATATAGTCTTGATGGAGTTAATTATAGTGCTAACGTTCCAACTGCAACAAATGCAGGTGTTTATAATGTTTATTATAAGATTAAAGGCGATTCACAGCATTTAAATACTGAAGGAAACTTTGATGTTACAATTTCTAAAGCGGTCTATGACATGAGTCAGATATCATTAGTAGATAAAACAGTAACATACAATGGTAACGAGCAGGGAATTGAAATTACAGGAGTTTTACCTTCTGATGTCACAGTAGCTTATAGTGGCATGGGCACTAACGTTGGTGAGTATATTATTACTGCAGTATTTAGTGGCGATGAGAATAATTATGAAGCAATTTCTAATATGAGCGCAACATTAACTATTCAAAAAGCTAACCTAGAATATACACTTCCTATAGGCAAGAATTTGGTATTTAATGATGCCAATCAAGAATTAGTAATTCCTGGTTCTATAAGTTTAGGTACAATTTTATATAGTTTAGATGATGAAAACTACAGTGAAGAAATTCCAGCCGGAAAGAATATTGGTAATTATGTAGTTTATTATAAATATGATATTAATAATGAAAACTATAATGATATTCCTTCGGGATATGTACAAAGCTTTATATCTAAGGGAGAAGTAGTTTATACACTTCCTACTCCAAAAGAATTAACATATAATGGACTAGCACAAGAATTGATTAGTGCAGGCAGTATCAATGTAGGTTCAGTTGAATATAGTCTAGATGGTATTGCATATAGTGAAAATATTCCAACTGCAACAAATGCAGGTAGTTATATTGTTTATTATCGCTTTGTTTATGATAAAACAAATTATAATCAAGTTGAAG
>NZ_QXEV01000054.1 GCF_003550015.1 Anaeroplasma bactoclasticum | reverse complement strand
TGTCATGGTTAAATACCTCACTTTGACTGAAGTATAAACTCTATTTTTACATTATTGATGTCTATTTACCAACTTTTTGTTTGAACTTAGCAAAAGAAATTAAAAAATTATGAATATGCCTTATTCATCATTAGCTTTGATGAAGCAACGGTATGTCCTAAAAAGGATAAAGAGAATTCTTTAAATGTTCAAAACTATTTTTATGAAGAAATAGTTAAAATTACAAATAGTGATGAATATTATGAATTATTAAAAAGATTACAGGGAAATAAGGAATTATCTCAAGTTGAAGCTATGGCAATAGCTAAGGAATATGAAGATATTACAAAGCAAAGAAGAATTCCTGTAGATATCATAACTAAAGGAATGAGAATTGTAAATGAGGCAAGCCTTGCTTGGGAAGAAGCAAGAACTAGCCTAGATTATTCTATATTTGAATCTAAATTAGTAAAGCTTGTAGATTATGAAAAGGATTGTTATAAATATTTAGATGGTAAATATCATGGCTTTGATATTACTTTAACAGAAATGGAAGATGATTTTACTGAAGAAAAATATGATAGTCTATTTAATGAGATAGAAAAAGAAATCCTACCTTTAGTTAAAAAGATTTTAACAATGCCTAAAAAATATAATATTGAATTAACTAAAGAAAAATTTGATATTGATAAGCAAAGAAAATTAACAAAGAAGATTTGTGATTTAATGGGCTACTCCAATGAGGTTGGAGTTGTCGGTGAAACGATTCATCCATTTACAAATGGAATAAATTCTTGCGATGTAAGAACGACAACAAGATATGATGAATCCTTATTATTTTCAAATTTATATTCTGTAATGCATGAGGTTGGTCATGCAACCTATGAGCTTCAAAATAATAGTGAATTCTCAGCTACTGCCCTAATGGGTGGTGCATCTTGTGCACTTCATGAATCTCAATCTAGATTCTATGAAAACTATTTAGGTAGAAGTAGAGAATTCATTGAATTTTTATATCCTATTTTAAAAGAGGTATATCCTACCCAAATGGAAAAATATACCCTAGATGATATTTATTATTACTGTAATGATGTATCGAATCAGTTTACAAGAACAGAAGCGGATGAATTAACCTATCCATTCCATATTATCATTAGGTATAAAATTGAAAAGGAACTATTCCATAATGAGTTAACTGTAGATAAGATTAGTGATCGTTTTAATGAATTATTTATGGAATACTTTGGTGTTAAACCAAAGAATAAGCTTCTAGGGTGTTACCAGGATGTTCACTGGTCGAGTGGTTTTGGATATTTTCCAACCTATGCTTTAGGTAGTGCGATGTCTGCCCAATTCTTAGCTTCTATGGAAAAGGATTTTAATCCATTTACAGATATGAAAAATGGTGATTTTAAAAGGGTTAATGCTTGGTTAAAGGAACATGTTCATAAATATGGTAAATCGAAAAAGAATCTAGAGGTATTAAAAATAGCTACAGGTGAGGATTTTAATCCAAGGTATTATATTGATTATTTAAAGAATAAATTTAAGAAAATTTATAATATTTAGCGCCTGATTTTCTAAGCTTTTCTTTATTTCTATATATTTTTTTTGTGATGATTGGGTATCATAATAAATATACATATTTACGAGGGAACTATGAAGAATACACTTGCCAAAAGCCAAATAAAGAATTTCTTATTATATGGTGGAAAAACGAAAAATGAATATCAATCTGCAGAATACTTAATTTTAAAGTCAAACCATAAGCTTTGGAAGATTATTAGCTTTATTACGACTTTTGTTTTTATTGCGCTTGCAGCATTTGCTTTTATAGTCTCTAAGGATCAAGATGGAGTAGTAGGAATAGATACATATAAAGGAATTGTATGTGGCTCTGTCGCATCGGTTTCTTTAATTCCTTTAATCTTATTAAATTTTGTATTCAAAGCGGAATCCTTAGGCTCAAGAATAATGATATATTTTTTGGCATTACTTGTATTAGGCTATGGTATATTTATTGGAAATCTAGATAAGGATATGCCTTCTGTAACATTTATGGTTGTCCTTGTATTAACTCCTATAGCTATAGTAGATAAGCCATATCGAATTATTACATTAATTTTACTTGCTATAATTGCTGAAATTGTAACTGTTTCTATTGTAAAAAATCCTGCAGCTAAAGTGGATGATATCGTTCATACTATAGTATTTGGAGTTGTAACGATTGGTATTGATGTATTCTTATTACAGCTTAGAATTAAAGGCTTTGTAAACGAAAGAATTTTAAGAAGACAGGCTTATGTAGATTCTCTAACTGGTCTTGGTAATGAATTATCCTATTTAGAAAAAAGAGAAGAATTAGATAAGAAAATAAAAGAAGGCATTGATGTTGATTTTGGCATTGTTATGTTTGATGTGAATGATGTTAAAATAACAAATGATACCTATGGTCATATTTATGGCTGTGCTAAGATTGTTGAGGCAGGACACTATCTAAAACAGATCTTTGAAACTTCCAAAGTATTTCATATTGGTGGAGATGAATTCTTAGCTGTTGTTATTGGTAATGATTTAAATAGAATAGATAATATATTACATGAATTTGATTCCAAAATGGAAAATTATTACTTAAAGAAGAATGATTTAGAAATGAAATTAGTCGTTGCAAGAGGCTTTGCCTTATACAATAGATTAGAAGATAAAAAGTTTAGTGATGTATTAGCTAAGGCGGATAAATTAATGTATGAGAATAAAAGAGAATTAAAGAATAAATAATGTAATTTCTTTATCTCTCTATATAATTGAATATTATTTTGTGTTTCCCCATTTTTTAATAAAGGGTAAAAATGATAAAAAATATCCAGGTGAAAAATACCTGGATTTTGTGCTTTATATAAGGAAAAAGAGACCTCAAAATGGTATAATATAAGTGCAACCAAACATTATAGATTCGAGGACTTTTTCTATGGGAATTATAGCACTTTAAACGATATTTTAAAAGATGAGGTTGTTAATTATATAAAGGATTACAAAAGGTTAATTAATATAGTTGTAGCTATATTTGCGTGACTCGACAAAATGCTTATTTGGCTGTATAATAAAACATATTTAAGTTCAATTGAAAGGAGAAACATATGAAAAAATTCAATATTATTTCTTTAGTAGTAAGTTTTACAGCTTTAATAGTATCAATAGTATTATTCGTTATTGTAATAGTTAAAACTAATAATACGAATAATACAGAAAAAGAAGACATTCAATATGTCTTGTACCTAGGAACAAACGATAAAGATACTAATTTGCCTGTATTCACTAAGGATAAAGCCAAAGAAGAATTACAAAAGATTTTAATTAATCATTTTGGTGGTTATACAATCAGTGAGGCAAATGGTGGTTGGGTAGATGGAGAAACGCTTTATCAAGAATATACATTAGTTATTTATTTAAGTGATACAACACTAGAAGATATACATTTAGCTTGTAATGATATGATTACAGTTTTTAATCAAAGCTCAGTTTTAATCCAATCTAATAAGACAACTACAGAGTTTTATTCTGGCAATTAAAAAAATTAATCCCCATATGGTATTCTGATATGATATCTCCAAAGTAGACAAATAAAATAATTAAAAGAGAAAAGGTGCTATTCTGGTTATATAGAATAAGCGATGGAATAAAAGGGGTTATTTCATTTTTTAGCAAGGACTTAATTTCAATAATTTACCCTAA
>NZ_QXEV01000053.1 GCF_003550015.1 Anaeroplasma bactoclasticum | reverse complement strand
ATATAATAATACATTAGAAGAATATATTTATGATGATGAAGATAAGCTAGATGAAAAGAATATAAGAGAATTAAATGTAAGATATGATTATTCTGGCTTTGAAGTAGGAAGTATGTTATATACTTTAGGAAATACTAAAGAATATCATTCTTATAATTCTATTCAAAAATCCTTTAATACATCGAAAGAAGCTATCTTACATCAATTTGAAAAAGAAGTATATGTAGGAGAATATAGAGAAAGCTATAAGCTTAAATATAAAAATGATTTAAAACTACCTAATGACACTTTTACATTTGAAAGATTTGAAGATAATTATATTCCATATATAGAACCTGGTACTAATTTATCTTATACATTTAATTCAGATAAAATAATGATAGGATTTTGGTTTAAACTAGATGAACCTTCTTTTTCACATTTACTTACTATAAACCAAAATCATGTATATATAGGAGTCTTTTTAGATTTAAATAATTATTTACATCTACTGGTAGAATGTGAATATGATCCAGATTATAATATGAATATTCGTACAGATAATCCAATCAATATAACATCATGGAATTATTTTGGATTGGAATATTATGATGATGGAAATGAGAAAAAGGTAATCTTTGAACTTAATGATGAAATAAAGATGGGAACTGTGGAGTTTTCTTTAGTCTCTCCATATACATATCATATAGGTTATAAGTATTATGGTAATACAAAGACAGAAGTATTTCCTGGTGGAATATCTAATTTAATGATTGGTAAAGATGTATTAAATGAAGGATATATTTATTCTTATTATTTATATACAAAGAATTATATATATAATAATCAAATAGAAAATAACCAACAAATACCATATATATCTACCTCATCTTTTAGAAATGTATCGGGTTTAAATTATGATTTAATTCCGCTAGAAAATAATTTCAAATCGAATAATGGAATTACTCCAATTCGATTGGATGTAAATCAAGATTTATTTTATGATGCATCTAAAACATTTGCCTATAATTCATATTATAAAAGATATTGTTATTTAGCTTATGGAAATAAGCTTGTATATGATTTTAATTTTACAAATAATGGAACAGTATTCTTAAAAGGCTCTATATTAGAACCAAAGGATAAACAATATTTTATAACTATAAAAAATGATTTTGGAAAATCTATATCTCTGTATAGAAATCAAAATAAGCATATTATATTAAAATATGATTATTATGAGATAGATACAGACTATACATTAAATAATGAATCATTTTTTATAGGAATATCTTATAATGAGATAATAAATAATAATACTCGAGTGATGACTTTATTCTTTGGAAATAATACCATAACACGTTCCTTCCCTTTATATACTTCATTTACAAATACTAAAGTACATATAGGTATAGATAGTGATGGGAATAATGCCTTAATGGGAATGATTTTAGATATATGTTATAAAAAGGAATATGTTACATCTATTCCATCAGCTATTTCTAATTTAACAGAATATCATAAGAATCATTATTATGATTCATTCGGTAGAAGTAATCAAGTAAGTATATATAAAAATAATACGGAATTATTAAGAGATACTTACTCCTTTAAAACAAGAAGTAATGATAATACTTACACATCACTTCTAGTAAATAAAGAAACATATAAGATAAATAATACCAATTATGAAAGAAATTATACATTAGATAGCTTAGGTAGAGTAACTTCTATTACAGATTCAACCTTTGGTTCTCATACATATACATATAATAATTTAGGGTATTTATCTTTAGATGATAATAAGAATATTACCTATGATAATAATGGTAATATATTATCTTATGGAACAAATACATATACCTATGATAATTTATCCAGATTAGTATCTTATAATAATAATTCAATAACTTATAATACAATTCATAAGTTCTTAATGGAAACATTTAATGGATATACTTACTTCTATCAAGGTAAAAGATTAATAACTGTAACTAAAAATAATAAAACTATTAATTATACATATGATGTAGAAGGTTTAATCATAAAAAAAGAAGTTGTAGAAAATAATACTACAACTACAACAAATTATTATTACGATAATAGAAAACTAATAAAAGAAGTAATAGGTAATAATGTAATTAGTTATTTTTATGATAATAATAACCAACTCTATGGATATAAAGAGAATAATAATGTATACTTTTATATAAGGGATATCTTAGGTAATATCATAGGAATAATAGATGATAATGGAACATTATTATCTAAGTTTGATTATGATGCCTATGGCAATATCATAAATCAAACTGGCACAATAATATCTAATTTTAGATATAAAGGCTATTATTATGATACAGATTTAGAATTATATTATTTAAAAACTAGATTCTATAATCCAGTATTATTAAGATTTATTACACCAGATTCTATAGAATATCTAGATTCATCTAGTATTATTGGATTAAACCTATATGCATATTGTGGTAATGATCCAGTAAATATGATAGACGAAGAGGGAAATTTTGCTATATCTTCAACAACTTTCTTGATTGGCGCATTAATTGGAGCTATTATTGGTGGAGTTATCAGTGTTGGTGTTACAGCTTACGAAGATATTAAGGATGGAGAATGGGATACAAATAAATTTACTTATATTGGGGCTGCTTTGGGAGGTGCCATTGCAGGAGCTGGCATAGGAATTGCAAGTGTATTAGGTTGTGGTGCAGGAGCAGCATTGTTTATTGGAGCACCTGGTTTTACTATAGGTCATGTTTCATTTTCCACGGGTATGGCTTTTATGACTGCATTATCTACATCTGCTATTGCAGGTGGATTAGGATATTCAACGAGAGTTGCGATTGACAAAAATGAGGAATGGGATTTTACTAATTTTACAAAAGCTGTATTAAAGAATACTTTGAGTGGTGCAATCTCTTTTGGAATGGGAATGTATGGTGGCGTTTTTAGTGGAAAAATCGCTTTTGGCCCAAGCCCTTCGATAACGTTTGGGGCTGGAGATAATATTGTAACTGCATTAGGGCTTTTATTGAAGATTATCATTAGCATTATTTAAGGAGGAATTACATTTGGCAATTCGAGTATCAAATAATTATATATTAAAATCTATTTATACTACTATTTTTTTACCATCTCCTTTCAGTATACTTGTGATAATAACAATAAATCAATATGATTACTTGTCTGCAAATATCATGATAGCATTATTTATCGCAGCAGTTTTGATTGTGTTAATTATCACTACAATTAAATCAATTAGAAGAAAAAAATATAAATACATTATTATTGATGAATCAAATTTTTTCCTAGTTGACATAAATGGTAACGAAACAAAATTAAAAAACATAGTATTAGAAATAAGAAATCCTCTTTTAAATATTTTGTTTTCACCTAATTTAACAGCAGTTCATTTGTGTGTATTAAGGGATTGTTATGCTAAATTTGAAGATGGAACAATTTGTGGGGTCGATTTGAATTTAAGTGATTATTTTCGTGTGAAAAAAATGAATTTAAAAAACGTTAAGTTTTTCAAAATAAGGTATTATCTTCAATTACCATTTTTTTAGCAATGTTGACGATATAAAAATAGTAAAAAAGTATAATGCAATAAAGTAAGTAAGATTAAAACAGGATTTATTCCTGTTTTTTTCTTGTATGACGGGCATGTTATAAATCTAGGGTGAAAGTCCCAAGAGGCGTAGTTGCCGACGAACTTGATAGCGACTTGCAAAGCGTAAA
>NZ_QXEV01000052.1 GCF_003550015.1 Anaeroplasma bactoclasticum | reverse complement strand
TTTTAACATAGAAAAAACAAAAACAATGTGAATTTTAAAGAATTAATTCTTGTAAACGTTTCACAATAATAAGATTACAAAATGTAATAATGATTAGTCACATGAATTTAGAAAATTCATTAAGTTTGAAATGTATAAATCATGATCCTCATAATAGGTCATATGCCTACTATTTGGATAAATATGCCAAACCTTTTTGGTTTTAATTTCATCATACATTATTTTATTTTGATAAGGAGTTGATTCATCATTTGCTCCACTTTGAAATAAAACAGGAACATTAATATTCTTTAGCTTTTCTGTATATTCATAATCATGCAAAGTGCCCGATGGGGCAAATTCACTTTTCCCCCATGCTGCTATATAGGATTCACTAGAATCTGGCTTTATTCTTGTTAAGCACTCCGGTTCTTTATTTTTATCCCATGGACCAAATACAAATTTATGAAAATAATAATCCATCGCATATTTTGCCTTATCACTTTCAAAATCATTCTTTTCTTCTAGCTCTTTAATATCCTTTTGAATATTTTCATCTAGTAGTCCTATTAACCTATGTGTTTCTTTATTCCAAAGCTTAACACTAGATAAAGTAGAGGATAATGTTACTGATTTAATTCCTTTAGGATTATAATCACATAAATAAATAATTGATAGCATTCCACCCCAGGAATGACCAAGTAAATGAATTTCTTTTAAATTAAGCTTTTCTCTTAAATTGATAAGCTCATTAACCCATGTTTCTTTCTTCCATAGCTCTAAATGATTCTTTTCAATCATACTTTTACCAGAACCTATTTGATCATACATAATGATTGGTCGATCATCTAAAATAGCCATTTCATCAAAAAGCTCAAAGGAATTATGAGTAGATCCAGGCCCACCATGAAGCATTAATAGGGGAGTCTTTTTCCCTTTCGGATTTACAATACGATAATATGTTTTATAGTTTAAATAATCGATATATCCTTCTTTGATTTCCATTAGAATTCCTCCTCTTTTTTTACCTTAAGCTTTCCTTTTAACCCAAGTATTCCTAAAGTAAGCTCATGAATTGTAATAAATAAACCTGAAGTTAATATAATAAATACTAAAATGATGGATAGCCACTTATGATATTCATTAAATCCAAAATATAAATTCAAGGATAATATTATAGAAAATACCATCACGGAAGTGGATAATGCACTACCCTCTGCGATTGCTATATCATATGGATTTTGGCATTTATTTGCTTTTATAATATCCATAATTAAAAATACCATTCGAAATCCAACAAAGCCTGCCTGTACAAAGATAAACCAGCTTTGGTTTTCTTTTTTTAAGCTATCATTAAAAATATAAATCAATAAACCACCAAGTAAAATAGTTAAGACTAATGTGACTATAGAATTATATATGCTAATCTTACATAATGATTTAAATTTATGATCCTCTTCTATATTATTTTTATCTATTTCCTTTTTCCAAAAATAATTAAAAAATCTTAATGTCGCAAGACCAAAATAGAATAATGCGATGATAAAATAAATATTAAGAATCTGATCATTTACAGTAGATACTCCACCTATCCAATAGAATAATCCTAATAAAATGGTAAAAGCTAATCCAACAAAAAAGAAAATTCTTTTATCTATCATTCTTCTTACAAACTTATATACCGTTTTAATTGGATTATATTCTTCCTTATCTTTAGCATAAACCATCGCTTTAACAGGATAATAAACACTAAAATTAGTAATAATAAAATTAATAAATATTACTACTCTCATCCAAACAATATCCATCTTTATACCTAATACATTTAATGTAAGCATAAATGCTGCATATAAATAATATAAGAATGCATTAAAATCAAAGGATCTAAGTCCCATATGTTCTATTCTTTTAAATTTTGTAGATCTTAGAATAAAGAATAATAAAAAGATTATAGCTAATCCCAAATATAAAAGAATACTACTATAATGCGCAGGACATAAATCATAAGTTAACATCATGAATAATAAACCAAAATCTAGTGGGAATATTAATAAGAAATTAAATAATCCATAATAATGATTTATTTTATACTTATAATCTTGAATGTTGACTTTTTCATTAGCGTTATACTTTTTTATTTTAAATATTCCTATAAAATAGCATAAAAGTGCTCCAAAGGAATAGGTAGATATAGCCATAAACCATAAATCCATATATAAAGAATCTTGATCATATTTCAAATTTAAAATAGGGCTTCTTAATGCACCCCAGCCAATAAAAAATAAAACCATAGAGGCTATATATAAAAAATCTATTTTATGTAATTTTTCTTTTTTACATATATTTTCCATAACAATCACCAACAAAATGTATTATACACCAAATAGAAAAGAAAACACAAACTTTAAAAGCTTGTGTTTCTATTCCAAATTATTCTTATTTGCTTTAACTAAAATCATCTTTAATTCTTTTTTTGTTAATTCCTTTGGTACAGGATACCAAGGATTTGCTTCTTTAGCTGCATGTAAGGAGAGAGCTTCTAAATCCTTATCCTTGATTAGTCCATTAAAGTCATTAGGTATTCCTAAATCCTTATTTAGATTTCTAATCCATAAAATTAAAGCCTTTGCCTTTTCTTCTTCGCTCGTAGAAGAATCCGATATACCTAATGTATCTGATACAATAGAAAGCTTCTTATATGCCTTATTCCCATAAGCCTCAAGTACATATGGTAAAAGGATAGCAATAGTATATCCATGAGGCTTATGATACATTCCTCCAACCGCATGAGCTAAGGAGTGCACATATCCAACATAAGCTCTAGTAAATGCTAATCCTGCATAATAGGATGCATATAGCATATTCTTTCTCGCTTTTGCATTTCCATTATCTAAATAAAAATCATATAAATTTTTTTTAATTAGCTTTAATGCCATTAATGCATTATCATTTGTAAATTTATTTCCATTTCTACCAATAAAGGCTTCCAGTGCATGAGTATATGCATCCATACCAGTTTGAGCTATGATATGGGATGGAAGAAAAGTTAATAATGTATCATCTAATATAGCAATATCCGGAACTAAATGGCCATCACTAATCGCATATTTATCATTTCTTTCAGAATCAGTTACGACACTTGCGATAGTAGCCTCGCTACCTGTACCTGCAGTTGTAGGTACTGCAATAAAGAATGGAAGATTTTTATGTACCTTTAATACACCCTTAAAGCTTTTTAAACTCTTCTTTGGGTATTTAATTAATATTCCCATTGCTTTAGATGCATCAATTACTGATCCTCCACCTATCGCAATAATAGAATCACAACCTTGGGCTCTATAAAACCCAGCAAGGACATCAATAGATTTAATCGTTGGATCTGATGATACACCTGTATAAACACAGCCAGCGATGTCATGATTCTTTAAATTCTCATTAAACTGGATAAATCTTTCGCTTTTAGATACGGAATTTGATACAACAATAATTGGCTTTTTAAAGCCTCTTTCTTTTAATATATATGGAATTTCATCAATAGACTCATAAACCTTAGGAATAGAAAAATGAATCATTTTCTGTAATACCTTTATAACCCCTTGAAATACTCGATTATAGACTAGAGAAAATATATTCATGATACACCTCCTTTAAATCCATTTTATCACAAAATATGTCAATTTATGACATTATTTATTTAATATTAAGGATTTTAAATAAGAAGTTTGAAAATCATTACACATTTTTGCATACTTATTCTTTATGGATAAATGGAATACATGTGGTGTATTAATACCACTTTTACCATATTCTTTGAATGTATGCTTCATATTTAATTCAGTTAACCTCTTCTCTAAGGATTTTGCCTGATAATTTAAAATATCTCCTTTACCTGTTGTAAAAACTGCATGTGGAAAATTCTTTGAAATATTATCCATAGGATCTATTCTTTTAATTTCCTTTTCCTCTAGCATCTTTTTACCATAAAAGTCACACAATAAATGTCTTGTAAACCAAGATATTAAATCATGATTACAAAATGCCAATTTCGCATTTACCATTCCACAGTTCATAACTAAAGCACGAGGAGAAAAACCTTCTGGCACCTTAAAATCAAATTCCTTTGCATAATCTTCATTTGTACAAATATTTGTATAAATCATTGCGATATGAGCTCCTGCAGATTCACCAACTAAAAAGATATTATCTATATCAAAATTATATTCTTCTTTATGCTTTAAAACATAATCTACAACATAGTTTAAATCCTCAATAGGCTTTGGGAAATGATACTTTGGTGCTAAATGATAATTAAAATTAATTACTGCAAATCCTTTTTCACAAACATACTGGCAATATGGGTGAGATACACTTCTATCTCCATATACCCATCCACCACCATGAACCGATAGAAAGACTGGAATCTTACCACTATAATTTTTTGGAATGTAAATATCTAATTGATGAATATCTTTATCTGGGCCATAAATAATATCTTCATGTAATATTACATTTTTAGATATTTTCTTCTTCCTTTCCTTATACATATCTGCCAAAACACATATGCCTTTAAATATGGATGAGAATATTGACATATAGATTCCCCCTTTCACCTTCACTATAGCACACTTTTATTGTTAAATTAAGTGATTTTAACATAATAATTTCATTAATTTTCACATAAAGTAAAGCATGCTTTTCAAATGAAAAGTGTATTTTACTTTTTATTTTGATAATAATAAAAAATAGAATGTCAAAAGATTAGAAATCTTTCTGCCATTCTTCTAAGAGGGCGTTGCCCTCTTTTTGTTTTGGCTTTTTTCCTGTATTATAGATAGTGGTGATTTTATGGCTTCTATCGTAACTGATTATTTACCTTTAGAAATTAAATCTAACCCTTATTATGTTCACGCTAAAAGAGGATACCTTTCTCATCTTCTTTTAGATGCTGCTAAAGCTGGACAGGATGTTTATGAAAATGAATATAATAAACTTAATAATCTTGCTTACGCTAGAAAAGAAAATAATCATATTACCATTCAGGAAGTTTTCAAAGATAACTG
>NZ_QXEV01000051.1 GCF_003550015.1 Anaeroplasma bactoclasticum | reverse complement strand
CAAGAAAAGATATGCCACCAAAAATAATCACACAGTATCAAATGTAAATCAGATTCATAGTGAACTATCAATTTTGATTTCAAAAAAGCATGGCATATCAACAAGACATCTTCAGGATTATTTAAACTGGCTTCTGTTCTTAAAGAAGATTAAATATAGAGTAAAGGCCGAGGCAAGAGTTTCATTTACTTATATGGAATCAATGAAACAAGTTCATACAATAGCGGTAAGAAATATAACTAAGCTTCCTATGCCTATTGATTTATATCAGGCCTATGGAGCATATCATTATGGAATTTTTTCTTAATTACCAACTTTTTGTTTGAACTTAGCAATTTCTTTTGATATTCCCTATATAATTCTAAATCACTCATGACTATTCTCCCTTAAAATCTCCATTGCTGTTTTTAATCCATCTAGTGCAGCACTAGTAATTCCACCTGCATACCCTGCACCTTCTCCCATAGGATAAATATATGGATTTGAAGATTTTCTATTTAAATCTCTAATAATTCTTACTGGACTAGATGATCTAGATTCTATTCCAATTAATATGGCATCAGGATCATTAAATCCATGTAATTTCTTATCAAATTCTTTAATACCAAATTTAATATTTGAAACAACAAAATCTGGTAAGCACTTATTGAAATCTGTAAATATAATCCCGTGAGGGTATGTAGTATTAATACTTCTTAAAGAATTAGCAACCTTACCAGCTAAGAATTCAGATACTAAATTTGCAGGTGCTTTATAATCTTTTGATATTTCATATGCTAGCTTCTCATATTTTTCTTGATAATCAATACCATCAAGTACATTCCCCTTATCATAATCGGATGGTTTAACATCAACTAAAATAGCACTATTAGAGTTTTCACCTAATCTATCATTATTACTCATACCATTGACTACAATCGTATTATTATCCGATTGGGATGCAAGCACATATCCTCCAGGACACATACAGAAGGTATATACTCCTCTACCATCACTATTATGGGCTGCAAGCTTATAATAAGCACTAGGTAGATATTTACTAAATTCTCCATATTGGGCATAATCAATTTTTTCTCTTTTATGCTCAATTCTAACTCCCATAGAGAATTGTTTTTGTTCCATATTTAATCCAATCTCATTATATAAATAACGAATCGTATCCTTTGCAGAATGTCCTATTCCAAGTAGAACATGACTTGTTTTAAATTGGAATTCTTTTTCACCTTTAGCATAAACTATTACAGAATCATTTTCTTCTTCTAGCTTATAAAATGTTGTATCAAAATAGAATTCTCCACCTAAGGATTCTATTTCAAGCCTTATATTTTTAACGATTTGTTCTAAATAATCTGTACCAATATGAGGCTTTGCATCATATAAGATATCTTCTTTAGCTCCATGGATATAAAACTCATTTAATATAAAATTAATATATGGATCTTTTAAATTAGTAGTAAGCTTTCCATCAGAAAATGTTCCAGCTCCACCTTCACCAAATTGAACATTAGAATTATTAGATAAAACTTTATTTTTTAAAAAGTCCTCTACTCTTTTCTTTCTATCTTCAATTTTAGATCCTCTTTCAATAATAATTGGATTTGCCTTACATCTAGCTAAATAAAGGGAAGCAAACATTCCAGATGGACCAAATCCAATAATAACTGGTCTATCCTTATATTTCCATATAGGATATTCCATTTGAATATTATTGTCTTTATAAATTGTTACATCTGGTGATGTAATTTTTTCATTTGTTTCTATTAATAATTTATAAAGTAAAACTACTTTTTCTTTTTTTCTTGCATCTATAGATTTTTGTAATATCTTATAGCTAAATTCATGTAAATGAAATTTATTTTGAATTAAGCTTTTTAAATTTTTATAATCCTTAGGAGATACTTTAAAATTACTTACCTGATATTTCATTTTCTATCTCCTTTGCTACATATAATGCTGATGTAAATGCAAATAATAAATTGTAGCCACCACAAATAGCATCTATATCTAATACTTCTCCCATTGCATATATGTTTTTATCTTTTTTAAGGGATAAATTATCATTTACCATAGATAAATCAATTCCACCCTTACAAACCTGAGCAAACTCAAAATCATATACTCCAGAAATAGGTATGTATAAGGAATGTGGATTGATTTGATTATCCTTTAAATAATTTAAAATCTTAGGCTGTATAACAGATTCATAATCGATATAATCCTTACCATAGGAAAAATCAAGCTTTACCATAATATCTGCCTTACTTTTTAAATGAGCATAATGGCTAGATAAATTCATAATAACTATACCAGATATACCATTATCCTTAAATATAACCTCTCCATCTTCTTCATAAATTATATTATGATTTTGAATTAATGAAGCCCTTACCTTCGCTCTAGCTCCACTCATTGCTTTAATCTTTTTCATAGTCATAAATCCTACTAAGGATGGAGTAAAAGGATTAAATTTAATTCCTAAATCATTTATAAAATCCATCGATAAATATGGCTTTTTAAAGGATGCGATAGAGCCTGTAGCTAATACGACCTTATCAAATGGGCCATAGCATCCATTAAAATAATATTTACCACTTCTAGAAGATATACTTCTTATTTCTAAATCAACAATATTTTTCTTTATATTTTTAAGTAATATATTTAATACACTTTGACTTGATTCACTGATAGGATACATTCTTCCTTCATTATCCTTTTTTGTATAAATATGTAAAGAATCAAAATAAGTAAATAATTCCTTATAGCAAGTATCTAATACCTTAATTGCGAGGGGATTATTAAAATAATCACTACTCTTATAAGAATCATGAGCAATATTACATCTACCATTACCAGAAGCTAAAATCTTTCTTCCAACCTTGCCAGCATTAAATAGCATATAATCGATATTTAATTTTTCAAGCTTTGTGGCTAAAAGTAAGCCAGATGCACCTGCACCAATAATTCCAACCTTCATAAGATACTCCTTTATATTTCATATAATATAGTACCAAAAATTTTAATTAATGTATAGAAAAAGGCACCATTTGGTGCCTAAATTTCTTAAATTGTTTGACTTTCTCCATCTAATAAATATGTAAATGCTGATGAAGTATTTGTAATTTCTTCAGAATCCATAGGAGTTGATACATTATCCATCTTTAATGTAATACCAATTGGATCAGTATCAACTGGATTTGAAAATGAAATTGAGGTTGCTGCCTTAATACCTACTGCACTATCCTTAATTGTAAGAGTACCACCAGTCATAGTAAATGTACCCTTATTTCCTTTAGTATTTACTTCAGCCTCAATTGCATCTTTCGTTGCAGTAATAGTTGTATTACCACTATAAATATCAATTTGCTTTGCATGAATACCATCTTTAATATTTGCAGTAACATTTAATACTACTTCACCTTTAATCTGAACCTCACTTGCAGATACTGCATGTTTTTGGCTATTCGTAATATTAATAGTTCCTTTACCACCAAACTCAACATTATTATTGGATTGAACTGTAGATGTTTCATTAACTAAGGAAGCATTTGTAACTAAATAGTTTGTTGTATCCTTCTTCGCTTTAATTTCAACTTTAGATTTTTCACTTAACCATGTAATTGCAGATGCATCAGATGTAATTGTTGCACCATCTAAAACTAAAGTTACCTTTTCTTGTAATGTGCTAGCACATTCAATAGAACCATTTAAGGCACCACTAATAGAATATTCTCCTGATTTATTAATGATTAATTTTGAAATTTCCTCATCATAAGTAAATCCATTTTCTACTGTTGTAGATACAGATAATGTATTAGTAACATTATATACAGTTGGTTCTACATATTCAGTTGTAGTTACTATATTTGTAGTTGTTGTAGTTGTTGTAGTTTTATTATTTGTATTATTAGAATCTAAACTACAAGATGTAAGTAATGTTGCAAATGCAATTCCTGCTAAACCAATTAAATATCTTCTTTTCATTTTCATTCCCTCGTTTCTTTTTATATTAAAACACTTTTTATTTGTAGTTTCTAGAAAAAATGAAAATTTAACAAACTTTCACACAATAAAAAGAAATCGAACAAAAGAGCCAATATGGGTTGGCTCAATATTTAAATAACATTTTTAATCTTTAAAATCATCATAAGGGCTTGTAAACTGGGGATTCTCCTTCCAATTTACATAAGCGTAATTCCCTTTTCTATGAACTAAAATATCACATGGTCTATTTATTCTATTATAGTATAATTCATCAATTGCAATCTTGTTTCTAACGGTTTCCATTTGATCATTTTTAAATTCAATAATCATTATATAATCATAATAGTCTCCACAACCTGCACAATATGGTCTTCCTCTATAATATAAGGCTATAGATTTATATACTTTAACAATTCTTGCCATTGCTTTTTTACCATTTAGGGCAACATATTTTCTTCTTTCCCAAATAAAATTTGGAATAAACAGAAATAAAAACATTAAAAATAGAGCCGTAGAAAGAATCATAAATACAAAAAAAGCATACTCCAAATTTGCGACCTTTAAAAAATAAAGTGGTGTAAATATTGCCATACCCAAAAATGAGATTGGCATTCCAATAATTGCCGCATGCAAATATGATAGATTTCCGCCTATTCGATATTGCTCAACTTCCATAATAATCTCCTCAAAAATAATCTTAAGCATATTATATCATATTAAATAATCCTGTAAATAAACTTTTAAAAAAGAGCCAACACAAAATGCTGGCTCTAATTTTTAACGATTCATATTTAATTCCTTATCGATATTATAAAGCTTCTTCTTGAACTTCTCAATCTTATCCTCAATTGGGTTAAGACGAGATGCAAGCTCACGCTTCTTTGTAACGATTTGCTTACGTACCTTTGTTAATTCATCCATATGTAAGGCACGTTCCTTATTTGATAATGTAGGATTATCCTTTAATACCTGTAAGCGGATAGCTTCAGATTCTAGCTTCTTTAAATCATTTAATTCAGCCATCTTTAGCTTAGAGTTTTCAAGCTCGAAGATTTCATGGTCTAAACGATCACGCTCTTCCATAAGCTTTTGCTTCTCTTCCTGATGAGTTTCCCAGTAAGCTTCATTCTTAAGCTTTTGGTCAACTCTATCACGCTTACGAATATCCACGAACTTATCATCAAGCTTCTTCTTAGCCTGACCGATCTTTTCTAGACGGATATTTTGTTCGGACATAGAACATTTAACAGATTCCTTAATCTTAGTACCTGATACCTTATGTCCACAATTACGGATAATGGCTTCATGCATCTTAACAATGTTAGAAAGAATGGCAGTTACTGTACCATGCTTTTTAGCAATGTCCATCAAATAATCCCATGCATTAATACATGCATCCTGTGTTGCAACAAACTTTGCGTATGCGGCGTCTGTTTGAGTTTCAGCTTTCTTACCGAAATCCTGAATACCCTTTTTGGATACAGCGGTAACAACTGCACTGACATTTGATGCTAGCTTATCTTCATAAGCGACAATGTCAACTCCAAACGTCTGATTTGCTTGACGAATGATTGGGTCAACAATATCGACAGTTTCCTTTACCTTTGCAAAATTTTCATCCGAAGGGTTTCTTCTAAACTCCGAGCTAGCTCTTAGAGCATATGCAACCATTGTATCAATTACATTTTGTCTAACTGTAAACTGGTAATCTTCAAAATCTGCTTCTCCAGCATTTTGAAGTGCAGTATTCCAGCAGTTAATACATTCCTTGAAACGGAAATTTGTAGGGGTTGTTTGCTTACCTGCACAGTTTCCTTTCATAATCCATGCATCGGAATTTGTTGCATCTAGCTCAATGACACGGTTTGCATAATTTTCTGCATCAACATAGTTTTCAGAATCGTATGCATTTTGAGAAAGAATAAATAAATTCTCAATCATTTGAGCTGTGCCAACACCTACTGTATTCGTTAGATCTGGCTGCTTTGGAGCTGGTTGTACCTTCTTAGGTGCTGCTGCGACCTGAGGTTTAACGGAAGTTGGTCGCATAACGACAACTTTCTTAACTGGTGCAGGCTGACCCGATTTGGGTTTAGCTTCAGCTGGAGCTGGCTCACCCGGTTTTTTGACTTGCGAAATTATACGTTTCGCAGCCTGTGAATCATGAGTTTGTCCGGCAGGTTTTCCTACAACGACCTTACGCACAATGGTAGGGCCCTTAGGTACTGCAACCGGTGTTTCATCCTCATATTCGTTTGCTGGTGCTTCTTTTTGTGCTGATTTATCACTACTTGGCTCATCTGGTACTTCCACGAACATTCCTCGTGCTTCTTCAATAGTGTACTTTGCACCACATACCTGGCATTCAAACATACCGGCAAGCTTGACAAAGTCGGATTCGCCACACAAATCACAAACTATTTTCTTCATCGGTTTTCTCCTTCTATAAAATTTTTTTGTTTTTGGTTTACTCTTCCTTGGCAGTTTCCCTATAGTATTTTGGTCTAGAGTAATGTCTTTAATAAAGAATAACTAGTACTGCAAAATGGGCAATATCACGCAGAATACCAAGCTTTTGAAGCACCAAGTACCTGATAGTTGCGCTTATTATTAATTAAGGTTTGCGTTTGCAGACTTGTGATTATAATCACGCGTTATTATGTTAGGGACTGCATATATCTAGTTAAACTAGAATTTTTGTTATTATGGCGCACTAAAGACAAAAGTGCGTAATTCCATAATTAGCATTATTATACTCCATTATGAAAACCTTTTCAAGACAATTATTGTTGTAACGTTGTTTTAAAAACAAGGGAAAGAAAAAAGGTAAGCTTTTGACTTACCGGGTTTTCGACACTTGTAATACATTAAAACCAAAAGCTTGAGGCATTTTATATACTTTGTATATAATTCCTCTTATTTTTTTGTCAAATTTTTAAAATTTTTAGTAGTTATATGTAGTTATTTATAGTTATTTGTGGTATAATAGTATATGTGGAGGTATTTTTACGATGAAATTAGTATACAACAAGAAACTTAAAGACCCTTCTTACTATATTCAACATAGCTATAGAATCGGAAAATCAGTTAAAACTATGACGGTTTTAGTCATCGGTAAACATTCTGAACTTTTAAAAACTC
>NZ_QXEV01000050.1 GCF_003550015.1 Anaeroplasma bactoclasticum | reverse complement strand
TGTTCACAAGGCCTCACGGGATAAGCCATAAATCTTTCCTAGTTTACCCACTTGATTTACCGATTAGGGTTACGATTGCCTTTTGGACTTTGTTGTGTCTTGCCAACTTATCCGCCTAATGGGCCTCATTATCAAGTTTCTGTTCGTTGGGCCACTATTTCGCTATTACTTCTTTTCACGCTCCATCACTGGTTTACGCTTTGCAAGTCGCTATCAAGTTCGTCGGCAACTACGCCTCTTGGGACTTTCACCCTAGATTTATAACATGCCCGTCATACAAGAAAAAAGCCTGTATTAAATATACAGGCATTCTCCTCTTTGAATAATTCTTCCCTCAAGCTTTAAATAAACTACCGCATCCATTAATAGCTTCTTTGTATTATCAGTTAATCTTGAGAAACCTAAAAGCTTTAGAATTGCTTTAAATGCACCCTCAACTGTAATACCCTCAGAATAAGAAACGATAGTATATAATCCTTCCTTTAATTCCTCCATAGGTATTTCATTTAGCATACGGTCAGAATGAATTCTTAATTCTATGGTATCACGAGGATTTAACCAAATGGTATTACCAACGATAGTTACAGATTCAGGCATAGCCTTAGATGCTTCATTTTTAACTACATTCGTAATTCTAGTTTTACCCATCGCAACAGCACATTTTCTTAAGAAATAGTCATTGTGAATTGGCTCTTCTTTTTTAAGTAGCTCAAGCATTGCATATTCTAATCCCTTATTCATATAATTCTTCATTAGAATTTCATTAGGCATTGCTTCATATTCCTTAAAATGAGATTCTAAGGTATCCTTAGATTCAACAATAAAGGATTCTACACTAGATTCTTCTTCATGCTCCTCTTCTACATTATTTCTTAAGAAATCAAGTAGTCGGCTTTGTTCTTGTGACATATCCTCAATATAACTTGGGGAATAAATCTTATAATATTTCCATCCCTGACGAGAAAGTAGCATTTCTTCTAGTCTATTTGTATCGGTTGTATTATTATTTCTTGACATACCATCAATCATAATGGCAGCCTTAAAGCTATCCTCTTCATTTTCCTTTACTGCAAGAGGAATTCTAAAGGAGGATGAACCATAATTTGTATAACAAATATAATGGTTTTCCTCTAAGAATTCTTTAATAGAATTAATGATTCCATTATCGGATTCTGTATAATTCTTCTTAGCTAATACATTTTCTGCAAAATCTAGATATTCCTTTAATAATTTAACTCCAATAGAGTCTGTTGTATTATCTCTGATATCGGAAGCTTTAATAGAAGATACAATTGTAATATTATATTTCGATCTAGTTACAGCTACATTTAATCTTCTTTCGCCACCCAAATTATTTAATGGACCAAATCTTTGATAGAACTTACCGTCATTATTATATCCATAACAAATGGAGAAGATGATTCTATCACGCTCATCCCCCTGTACAGTTTCTAGGTTTTTAACGAAGAATGGTTCTTCTACCTCATCGGTAAAATATTTATGTAATTCAGGATATTTTGATATTTTTTCATCTACCATATCCTCAATTAATTCGGCTTGCACCTTGGAGAAGGCAACAACACCCAAAGACTTATTTGATTTTTGGTAATGAGATATTACCATATCTGCAATTAATTCTGCTTCCTTTTGGTTGGTTCTAGATTTCACATTGTAAATACCATCCTTAACATAGATAAAATCAATACCAAAGCCCACCTCATGCTTTTTAGCCTCAGGAATAGTAATTAATGTAGAATCATAGAATTCCTTATTAGAGAATGCTATTAATTCCTCACTTCTACTTCTATAATGCCATTTTAAGCTTGTTGTAGGTAAATAGCTTGTTCCCATATCCAAAATAGATTCATCTACAGATTCATAATCCTCATCATCATTATCATCAGATATTGCATTAAAGAAATTAGATGGTGGCATCTGCTTAGAGTCACCAATAATAATACACTGCTTACCTCTATAGATTGCACCAAAGGCATCCTCTGCAAATATCTGAGAGGCCTCATCGAAGATAACACAATCAAATTCATTATCCTCTGTTAAATATGTAGATACGGATAGAGGTGACATTAAAAATACTGGCTTAATTGTAACTGCAAAATCATAAATTTCAGACAACAATAACCTGACTGGCTTTTGTCTTTTAATCTTATTAGCTTCCTTAGCTAAAATCTTAAACTGAGATCCTTCTAGTAATACATCATCTGGTCTTTTCATGGAATTTACTGCGATAATATAGTCTCTATTTAATCGCATAATTGCTTCATCTAAGGATACAAATTCCTTGACCTTATCCTTAAATGCGGTAGATGAGAAGCTAGATAAAATAGGATTCTTTTGAATAACATCAAAGATCTTATTTTGCATAAATGTCTTACGATATACACTATCCATATTCTCAAGGCATAAGCCTGTTTTTAAATATGTATGCAAGAACTCTAATAGATTATCCTTCTTTAATTCCTTTAATACGGCTAAAACTCTAATATAGGATTGCATCAAATCCTTTTTCTTATACATTTCATTTAAATGATTAGATACTACACTTAATGGAGTCTTATAGAAATTAAGAATTGCAGAATCAAATCTTACCTGAAGCTTTCTTAAATTGATATCTCCATCCTGGTAATTCTTAAATGATAGCATTTGATCTAATATATAATTCTTAACGGTATTCTTTTCTACACTAGAGGAGTAGGAAACTCTTATTCCTGCAAAAGGAATATAGGCCTCTACATCCTTCTTTATAGCTTCCATATTTTCTGTATTTACATATGGAATATATTTTGATATAGATTCCTTTAATACCTTTCTTCTAAATAATCTTTCCTTTAAATCCACAATTTCTTTAAGCTCAGATACTAATACCTTATGGCTTGCCTTATCATCTCTATAGGAAAGGATTTCTCTTTTAGTATCTCTATATTCCTTATTGAAGGATTTAAATAAGCCGGTATGGCTTTTTAATTTACGATATAGGCAATTTACATCAATATTCACAAATTCCTTATCATAATTCTTCATAGCTGAAGATGCTAAGGAAATAGATAAATATTCCTTCATTAAAGGTAATACATATTCTAAATTATCCTTAGATAATGATAATAAATCATGATATTCTAATTGATTAAATACAGGAATAAAATCAAATACCTTATACAAATCATCAATAGATAATATTTCTCTTTCTTGAATAGAAATATACTTATTTAAATTCTTTCTATAGGATTCTAGTTTAATTAAATAAGCAATTGCGTCTGTGAACTCCTTATTCATTTCATAGGTAATATAGGATTTATTCATATCATTAAATCCATAGAATACAGAATCTCTATAATCATATCCAATAGGAGCTATTGCATCCTTATATTCTCTTAAATTTCTAGAGGTATTATTCATTTCTTGTAGTGGAGTAGATGAAATATCTATGAATCTATAATCTAGGGGTACTTCCCTTTCATTCATATATAAGGAGAATAATTCAAATACAGTAATTTCTTCTCCTTCTACCTTAGAATCAATTGCCTTTTTATAATTATCAAGCTCTGCCTTTAATATGGCATGGTTTTCCTTTGTATCCTCTGCCATATTCGATACACTATACTTTGGTAAGGTTGCTGTTTTATATAAATTATCAATGAAGGTCTTTTTATTTGCCTTAGAGGAATGAAGCTCTATCGCAAATTCAGATAAGCCTGCTCTTTTTAAATTCTCATATACTACCTGTAAGGCTTGAAGCTTTTCCGATACGAATAGGACATGTCTACCATTTCCAATTAGGGATGCAATAATATTTGTAATCGTTTGGCTCTTACCAGATCCTGGAGGCCCCTGTAATGTGAAGGATTTGCCCTTAACTGCCATCTCTATTGCGGCATACTGGCTTGAATCACAGTTTACTACTGGTAATGCTTTACCATCTAGGGTAATATCTCCATCTAATCTATTTCCAAGTAAAGCGTTAATGTTTCTATTTTGTAATACCTTAGCCTCATGATCCTTTAAATCTCTATACATGTTCATCTTTAAGAAGGAATAAATACCTAAGGACATACCATCAAAATAAATGACATCCTCTGGTAATACCTTCTTAATTTGTTCCATGTATATATCAAAATCAAAGTCTTCTGTATAATAATTTGGAATATCAAATTTTCTTGTTGTATTGAAAAAATAATCTAGGGTTGGGTTTAGGATAATATCATCATCCGATGCGGATATTTTATATACACCATTCATATTCTTTTGATATTCTACAGGTATTAATAAAAGTGGTGCTTGATAACAAACATTATCCTCCTTATAGCTTACAAAGCCGAAGGTTAAATATAAGGAATTAATACCTTTTTCATTAATAGAATATTTATATTCCTTTAATAAAGCTCTTAAGGTTTTATCTAGCTTATAGCCCTTTTTATAAGCTAATAATTCCTTTGGCTTTATAGCTTCCTTACAAATATCATAAACCTTAAGTGGAGAATATTCTAAAATAGAATCTCCTTCTTCTGCGAAGGTTTTATGATACCTTTCTAGCATAGGATCAATTAACATAAAGGAAAATTCCTTTCCACTCGTTAATCCTTCATATATTTCTCTATAATTTTTATTTAAAATAGAAATACTTTTAAACCCAGTTTCCTTATAATTTAATAATCTATTTCTTTTTCCTAAGTCTAAAAGCTTATTTGCTAAATCTTCAAGTTTCATACTACTCTCCTAATACAAAGGGGCAAAAATAGAAAATATATATCCAATAACCCTTTGATACCATTTTCTTTTATGCCAATCCTTATAATCAAATAATATAGATTTCTCTATAGTATCTATGAAATCACATTTCATAGTCAATATTTCCTTATTATATAAAATGAATGCTCCACATTCATAATGTAAGAATAGACTTCTATAATCCATATTGATTGTGCCTGCAAAGGCATATTTATCATCAATAATTATATTCTTTGCGTGATTAAAGCCATCCTTAAACTCATATATTTTACCACCAGCCTTATAGATATCTCTATAATTTAATCTTCCCATATAAAAGGCTGTCTTTTTGTCTGGAATATGAGGCATTAATATTCTTACATCAACACCCTCTTTTATTTTTCTTACCAATAGCGCTATAAGGGCATCATCAATAACAAAATATGGTGTAGATATATAAATATATTTTTCTGCAGAAGAAATCATAGAACAAAATAAATCATACGCAGGAGTTACTTTATTTGTAGGTCCATCCCATATAGGCATTACATAGCCCTCTTGATTTAAATTTAATTTTGGAATACTTGGGTAATCAATAACTGTAGTACCTCTAATTCTTCCCCAGGTAGTTAAAAACATATTGGTATAGGAATATCCAATATCTCCAGTAAGCTTTACTGCAGTATCTCTCCAATAGCCAAATCGACTTATTTTATGAATATATTCATCTGCTAAATTATCTCCACCAGTATAGACGATTTTACCATCGATAATCGTTACCTTTCTATGATCTCTATAATTGGATAATAAATTGAAGGTAAATGGTTCATAGTCTTCTACCATACAATTTGGTATTTTTTTTAATCTTTTTAATAGCTTATATGTCATTCTACCCTTAGAGCCTAAATCGTCATAAATAATCTTTATTTCTACGCCTCTTTCGCCTAAGTCCTTTAATACTTCATATAGCTCATCTAAAATATAGCCATCAGCAATTATAAAATATTCCATATAAACATAGGATTTGGCTTTCTTTAATTCCTCTATCATATCCTTATGCTTAGATAGTGCATCATTAAAATATTTTACTTCAATATTTTTATATAAATTTAATGGCTCACTTGATTTAAGTGCAGATACCATATTATAGGCAGTTAAATCTTTTCCCTTTAATTCTTCCATTACCTCATTATCATCTAATACCTTTACATCAACCATTCTTTTTCTATAGGATAGGCTTGAGGCCCATTTCGTTAATTGGTTTAAGAAATATAAAGTAGAAAAAGGAACAGGTAAGGTCATAATCATAATACACCAGGTTAGCTTATAATTGGTTGGAATACTTCTTCTTATAATAAAGATGGTTGTAATCGCACCTATAATATAGGTTCCAATTAAAATGTATGGTGCATAGCTTGAAACAGATAATTCATTATTAAAATAGAAATTAATAGATAGAACAAAAATACCAATTTGAATTACAAATAATAGGGTACTAAATATATATAATATAATTTTAGACCAAATAGGTAAGCTTGTTCTTTCACTTCTTATTCCTGTCATATAAATCACCTATTCATAAGTATAGCATTTTATATTATATTTTTTAAGTTTTATAAGACAATAAAAGCCGATTTTTAATAGAAAAACCGGCTTTTATTAGAATTATTTATCTATTTATTTTTTAATTAAACTCAAATCTTTTTTTTGAATATGTTTTATTATTCTTCCTGTAATATCTTTTAATTCAATATTGAATAAGCAATATCTTTTTCGCACTTTACAAAGTCTATTTCTTTCTCTAAATCAGACTTTTGTGCCAAGCCCTTTGTAATTCTTGATTCTGTAATTCTTACTCTATCATCAAGAGATTCTACATATTTATTTAAATCATTTTTTAATGCAATAATACTTTTTTCATAATCATCATCAGATATTTTTTTCTTCTGGTGATCAAAGCTTAATGCATTATATAAATCCTTATATTCTTTTGCGTTTTTACATGAAGTATAAAAACCATATTTTCTAATTTGCTTCATTTGTACTTCATCTTCCTTAGACATTAAATAAGCACCTAAGGCTACAAAGCCAAATGGAGTTACATGTAGGGCAATAATTGTGCCTACGATGATATGAGTTTGGTTTTCTCCTTCCATTACGGAATCCATATTCTTCTTTTTTGGTAAGTAACGAATAATTGTACCAATTATGCATAAAGAAAGGGATGCCACACCAATCCAAAGACATACCGGTACTTGTCCAGTAATTCCTCCAAATATAAGGCCAAGGGATAGCAAGAATGTAATTATATCTCCTATTATGAATGCGTATTTTGCAAAATCCGTATCATAATAAGGATTCCATTTTAAATAAGAATAATATCCTTCATCCTTTGGGGTTGGAATGCTTGTAGAATTACAATAAACTCTATTAGCTTGTAATTCCTCTAATTCCTCTTTTGTTAAATCTCTTCCTTCATCTTCCATTTTTTCTCCTCCTCAAATAAAAGATTATTGTCATTATACCATAGAATTATTTTAAAAACAAAAGATGGCACCAATGTGCCATCCATTTTAGTATTCACAGTTCTTTGGAGTTCTTGGATAAGGAATAGAATCACGAATGTTATCAATACCTGTTAGGTACATAATTAATCTTTCAAATCCCATACCAAATCCAGAGTGTACACATCC
>NZ_QXEV01000049.1 GCF_003550015.1 Anaeroplasma bactoclasticum | reverse complement strand
CAAACTTTTTAACCAAGTTTTCTATAGTTGTTTTAAAACGTCTAGGCTTCACTTGTTCACAAGGCCTCACGGGATAAGCCATAAATCTTTCCTAGTTTACCCACTTGATTTACCGATTAGGGTTACGATTGCCTTTTGGACTTTGTTGTGTCTTGCCAACTTATCCGCCTAATGGGCCTCATTATCAAGTTTCTGTTCGTTGGGCCACTATTTCGCTATTACTTCTTTTCACGCTCCATCACTGGTTTACGCTTTGCAAGTCGCTATCAAGTTCGTCGGCAACTACGCCTCTTGGGACTTTCACCCTAGATTTATAACATGCCCGTCATACAAGAAAAAATCCTCTCCAAATTGGAAAGGATTATAAAAATTATATATTTTTAACTTGAAATTTGCTTAATACATCATCATTAGAAAATAAATCCATATAACAAGAACTTTCGCCTACATACATACGGTTTCCTTGAAATGGAGTTGCAAGAAAAGGAATTGTCATATTTATAGCATATCCTTCTTTTTTGGGCTCATAATCATATTTTGCATATCCATCTAAATTAGGTTCTTCATTATTACCAAATGCTTTTTCCTTATTTAAACTAAAGTTACAAAATAATGAAGATGTTTTTGATTCCTGGGAATAAGCTTTTAGCATAAAGTCTTCTACTAAGCTTTTTACAGTTGCACTACCATTTGAATACTCAAAATAAGAATAACTAAAATCTTTTGAAATTGTATATTCACTAGCCTCAACAAACTGTACTGCAGTTAACGCTGGACTTGTAATACAAGATTCTATTTGATTTCCATACATTGAATCAATAACTATATATTCTCCTTCATTTGAAGTTATAAATGGTGATATAAATGTTGTATAAAACTTACCAGTACCGCTTACTTCTTTTTGAATATATGTACCGGTTGTTCTATTGATTTCATTAGTAGTGTATTTATAAGAATCTAAAGCTATATCGGATACAACTGTATAATTACAATCTTTTCTATATGCTTTAGTAGTTATATTTATTGTTTCTTCTTTCTTTCCATCTTTTTCTATATATGAATCCAAATAATAGAATAGATTAGCTGTTTTAAAATCCATAACAGCTTTTTCATAAGTAACTCTATTTGTTTTATGATTCTTATAATACACTGTTTTAGTATAAGATTCATAATCTGTTAGAATGGAATGTCTAAATCCATCTAATTTTTCTATATAAGGCTTTAAATCTTCGCTAATATACTCTTCATCTCTATATCTATTATCTACAACTTCTTTATAATTCCATTTTTCCATTTGATTTTCAGTTTTTTCAAATGCCTCTACACCATCTTTTAGAGTAGCTTCATTCACTGTAAATGATGTCTCTGTTATATTAGTAGAACCACAAGATGCTAAAGATGCTCCTGCAAAAGCCATCATAGATAGCCCAATCAATAAATTTTTCTTTTTCATTTTTTCCTCTCTCCTTTATGCAATATAATGCAGTTATTATACTACTCCACTTAGCCTATTTTGTCAACATATATATGGTATATGCTTATTGTCTAAAATAGAAAAATCCCCTTAAGGGGGATTATATCTATTTTTTTCCACCAGTTTTGATTTCTTTTCCTCTTCTTGGTGGAATATACCCTACTTTAGAGCCTCTAGGCTTAATTAAGCATTTCTTATCAAAGCCAATTAAATCCTGACGTCCTGCTTTAGTTAATGCTTCATATACTAAATCATAGTTTTGTGGAAGCTTATATTGCATCAAAGCTCTTTGCATTGCTTTTTCATGAGGGTTCTTAGTTACATATACCTTATCCCCTCTAAATGGATCAATTCCAGTATAATACATACATGTTGATGCTGTACCTGGGGTAGGATAGAAATCTTGGACCTGCTCAGGCATATGGCCGGAATCTCTTAAATACTCTGCAAGCTCAATTGCACTATTTAATGTAGAGCCAGGATGAGATGACATTAAATATGGTACTAGGTATTGGTCCATACCAAACTTATGGTTTAAATCCTCATATCTTTTAACAAATTGATCATATAAGCCACGAGATGGTTTACCCATTCTTACTAATACTTCATCTGCAATATGCTCTGGGGCTACCTTTAATTGTCCTGAAATATGATATTTAATCAATTCTTCAAAGAATTCAGGATTCTTATCATACATTATATAATCATATCTTAAACCACTTCTTACAAAGACCTTTTTTATACCTGGAAGCTTTCTTGCTTCCTTTAGGATATCTAAGTATTCCGAATGATCAACTTCCAAATTTTTACATGGATCATAACCAATACATTCTCTTTGTGTACATACACCATGTTTTAACTGCTTACCACAGGCTGGTCTATAGAAGTTGGCAGTTGGGCCACCTATATCATGAATATATCCTTTAAAATCCTTATCCTTAGAAATAATCTTTATTTCTTCTAAAATAGATTCCTTTGTTCTGGATTGAATAATTCTTCCTTGGTGCATTGTAAGAGCACAGAAATGGCACCCACCATAACAACCACGGTTAGAGATTACAGAAAACTTAACCTCATCAATCGCAGGGACATGTCCTTTTGCCTCAATTAGTGGATGACATGCTCTCATATATGGTAAGGAATATGTTGCATCCATTTCATCTTGAGATAATGGAAACTCTGGTGGGTTTTGTACTACATAGATATTTTTATATGGTTCAATTAATGTTTTACCTGTAAATGGATCTGTATTCTTATATTGAATTTGAAAGGATTTAACATAATTCATTTTATCTGCTAAAACCTCATCATAAGATGGAAGCCATACGGCATCATCTGGCAGTAAGGATTTATCCTTTGTTTTCCATACAGAATTTCTAATATAAATAATATCTTTTATATCTAAGCCAGAATCTAGGGCATCCGCAACCTGGACAATAGTCTTTTCGCCCATACCATACAATAATAAATCGGCATGAGAATCAAGTAATACACTTCTTCTAACCGAATCATCCCAATAATCATAATGATTTAATCTTCTTAAGGATGCTTCAATACCACCACAAACAACTGGTACATCTGGATATAATTCCTTAAGTTTAGAACAATATCTAATCAATGCTCTATCAGGACGCTTTCCCATTTCTCCATTTGGGGTATAATAATCCTTTTTTCTTCTTTTTTTGGATACAGAATAATGGTCTACCATGGAATCAATATTACCAGCACAAACTAAGAATGCTAGTCTTGGCTTACCAAATAATTTAAATGGCTTATCATCATTAATATCTGGTTGAGATACAATGCATACCTTATATCCAAAATTCTCTAATACTCTTGAAATGATTGCAGGACCAAAGGAAGGATGATCTATATATGCATCACCAATAATATATACAAAATCTGGTTGTTCCCAACCATATTCTTTCATTTCCTCTAGTGTTATAGGTAAAAATGGCATATTTTTGCCTCCCTTCATATGCTTATTATATCATTTATTCATTTTAAAATGAATTAAAACCGGCAATAAGCCGGTTATAATTCTAATCCCAAGGGAATTTATATTTTAAGCCTAAGGAATCACGTACCTGGCTCATTTCCTTTTGAACTGGTTCTGAAATAGGTACTCCCTTATCTTTTCTTTCTTGCCATACTAAATATTCCTTTTCTCCGGCAGTATAAATATGGTCATGACCTGGCTGCTTGCGAGAGGCACGAATAGATCTTAATATATCTCCAGTCTTCTTTCTACATAAATCCTCGCCTAAGAAATGGTTTGTATCAATAGCAATGAAGAAATGACCTAAATGATATGGACTCTTATTTCCATCCTTATCCTTACCATTTAAATCCTTACCATATAACCCATCCTGTAATACACTAGATAATAATTCAACTGCAACAGCATAGCCATATCCCTTATATCCGCCTAAAGCTTCTCCAATACCACCTAGGGTAGTAAGTGCAGCCTCACCAGATCTAATCTTTTTAAGTGCAACTCCAGCATCACCCAAAATTGGCTCTCCATCATTACCAATGATAGTTCCAGGATGTACATCCTCACCAATTCTTTCATAATATTCAATCTTACCATTTTGTGTAATCGATGTTGCACAATCTAAAATGAAGTCAAATGGTTCATCAGAAGGAATTCCAATAGTTAATGGGTTTGTACCAAACATACCCTCAACACCGAATGTTGGGGCAACACTAGGGCGTGCGTTTGTACCTGTAATTCCAATACAACCCTGCTTGGCAGCCTGTGATGCATAATAGCCTGCAATACCATAGTGGCAGGAATTTCTTACAACAACCATTCCCATACCGTATTTCTTCGCTTTATCAATAGCCATCTGCATACTTCTTTTACCAATAACCTGACCCATTCCATCATGTCCATCAACAACTGCAGTGCATTCTGTTTCTTTTACAATTTCAAAATTTGTTACAGGATTTTGAATTCCTGCAACAATTCTATCAATATATATTGGCTTGAATCTATTACATCCATGAGATTCAATACCTCTTTTATCACTTTCTAATAATACTTCTGTACATACTAATGCATCTTCATATGGAACACCATATCCAACAAATGCATCTGTAACAAACTTCTGGGCAGTATCCCAGTCTAACCATACCTTAGCCATAATAAGCCTCCTATTCATTCCTCTTTTATGATAATAAAATTATCTATAAAAATCAATAAACTATAGCTAAAACAACCAAAAGTCTAGGCAAAAACCTAGACTTAAGCTTTACATTTTTTCTTTTCCAATGCTGAATGCTTCTCCAACTGCATCCCCAAGTTCTATATAATCTTGATGAATTGGATCATAAGTAATTGGAGTAAATTTATCTAAATCCGGAAGTCCATCAGGGCCTAAATATTTCTCGTCACAGGATACATTGATAATTTTACCTACCATTACTTCATTTTCATAAGAATAAAATTCACATTCCAAAGTAATTGGTAATTCTTGAATAACAGGAGCATTTACAAATTCACTTTTTACCTCTGTAAAGCCCGACTTTTTAAATTTATTCTTATCCTTATTACCAGATACTAAGCCAACATAATCACAAGCTTCCATATATTCTTTAGTTCCTATCGAAACAGTAAAGGCTTTGGATTTCAATATATTATCCGTTGTCTTATGACTAGACATCGCAATAGATATCTTATCTGTATCTGTAATACCACCCCAAGCTGCATTCATTAAATTAGGTTTCCCATCGCTATCATAGCTTCCAATAATAAATACTGGCATAGGATATAAAAACTGTTTTACTCCAAAATTCTTTCTCATAATGTTCCTCCTACATAAATAGTATTGCCATCGCAATTAAAAATTGAGCTGCATAATAGGTTGTATGATTCATAATAATCATAAACCTTGATTCCGGATTTAATAAGCCTTCCTTCTTATAATCCTCTTCCTTAGAGAAGTAAGTAATAGATAATATTAAATCCGATACAATGAATAAAATAGAACCAATTAATAATAATAAATTCGCTAAAGAATACTCATGAATTATTCTAAAAATAGAAAATAACACAAATGCACAAAGTAAGAATCCATAAATAATACAAGGAATCAAAAACTTACGGAAGGTCATTTTCATTACTTTAATAGATATAACAAAAATGAGTACAACCAAAACTATAGCTCCAAGTATAGAATAAATTAACTCAAGCCATAATTCTGGATAAAAGGTATAAGAGGAGGATATATAGAATATATGTCCAATTCCAAAGGCACTCATACCTGTAATCATTAGAATATCATAATCATTTTCTAAACATAAAAATCGCATATTTAATGTTTTAAAATAAATTTTGAAATCTAAGAATATATCTCCTATCATACCAAAGACTAAACCTAATATTAAAAATATTAAAGGTAATAAGTCATTATAGGCTACCTTACCACCCTCTGAAACATTACTAATAAAACAAAACATCGCTGTCAAAATAAAGAAAATGGATGTTAATGCTTTAATAGCAATCGCAATTACAGAACTCTTCTTATCTCTTTTAAATAAAAACAAGCCTAAAGAGATAACACCAAGACCTAAAAATATATAGGGCATCATATAAAACCCTCCAATCGTATCTATCTACTTTTATTATAACAAAATTATTGTAAAAAAAACAACAAGAAAAAAAGCTTCCGAAGAAGCTCTTATTCCCAATAGAAATTATAATTATCTGTTCTTTCGTTTTGATTACCTGTAGGGTCTTGAATAGAATAACCAATATTAACTAAGTGGTCACCAACTCTTTCCATACCAGAAATAATGGATGTGAAATATCCACCAAGCTCCATAGTACAGTTTTCCTGTGCCAATCTTTCAAAGTGAGAAATGGATAGCTGATGCTTTAAATCATCTGTTTTTGTTTCAAGCTCAGATAATTCTTTTAAATCTACATCAACAGATGTATCAAATGTCTTTATAGCAATAGAGAACATTTGTTCAATAGTATCAAACATTGTTTTTAATTCTGCTTCTGCAACAGAAGAGAATTTAATGCCCTTTTCCTTCATGTGCTGAGCATCCTTTAGCAAGTTTTCTGCATGGTCACCAATACACTCAATATCGTTGATTACATGGTAATATGAACCTACCTGCTGTACATTCGCTCCAGAAACTAAAGGAGATAGCTTAATTAAGAAGTTAGTAACCTCTGCATTGATATAGTCAATTGCATTTTCTCTTCTTTCAATTTCTTCATCATATTTGCCTTCTTGGTTACAAACCTCATAAAAGCCTAACTCTAAATTTATCTTAGCTAAATTTGCCATATTTTCAATTTCTTTTTTAACCTGCATTACGGCAATAGCTGGAGTACGAAGCTCACGATGGTCGATAAACTTTAATGTGTGAGCAAGCTCGTTTTCCTTTTCCGGAACAATATGCTCAATAAATTTAACTAAATATTTAACAAATGGCAATAATAATGCAGTAGTTATAACATTAAATGCGACATGGAATATTGCTATTTGGAATTCTACTTTAAATCCTGTATTCTTTAAAAGTTCAACAATAGGCCCCTGTAATGTCCAAACTAAAATTGTAAAGATTATTGCACCAATAATTTTTACTGTTAAATGCATAAAACCTGTTCTTTTGGCATTTGTTGAAGAGCCTATAATTGCAAGCATAGATGTAAAACATGTACCCACATTCGCACCAATAATTATGAATAATCCAGCCTCCATAGTTAATGCACCAGAACCAACCATCATAATAACCAAACCAATCATCGCAGATGAGGATTGCATTAAAGCTGTAAGTAAAATACCAATTAACACATATAATAATGGGAAATTAATTTGTTCCAATAGATTTTTAAATGCATTTAATACTTCTTCATTTTCAAAAGCACGTCCAACTAAGGATAAACCAATAAATAATAATCCTAAGCCAGCTAAAATACCACCGATGTTATGAATTCTATCATTTTTCTTGACAAAGCACATCATTACACCAATAAATGCTAAAACAGATGCATATAAGGAAATGTTTAAACTTTCCAAGGAAACCAATAAACCTGTAACAGTAGTACCTATATTTGCACCCATGATTACAGTAGTTGCTTGAGCAAGAGTCATCGCACCAGCATTAACAAAACCGATTGCCATGACTGTAGTTGCAGCGCTGGACTGTACTAAGGCTGTAACACCAGCACCAATTCCAACTCCAGCAAAGCGGTTATTTGTTATCTTACCAATCAACTTCTTCATTCCTGGTCCTGCAACCTTTTGAAGATGATCTGACATCATATTCATACCGATAACAAAGACACCTACTCCTGCAAGTAAGGCTAATATACTTTCGAATATTTGCATTATATCTTCCCCTTTTACTTTTGGTATTTCAACAGTTTCATTTTAACATAGAAAAAACAAAAACAATGTGAATTTTAAAGAATTAATTCTTGTAAACGTTTCACAATAATAAGATTACAAAATGTAATAATGATTAGTCAC
>NZ_QXEV01000048.1 GCF_003550015.1 Anaeroplasma bactoclasticum | reverse complement strand
TTTGTCACAAGGAGTCAGCAGAGGTCATAGTAGGTAGAAATGCCGAAGGACTGAATGAAACTGCATATAAAGAAGCAAACAAATCTCTTGGATATGTATGATGAGCCCAAGTAATAGAAACGTATATGATATGAAAAGGCAGTAAAGTGTAATATGAATTCAATGATACTTTGTTAGCAATAAAGAAAGAATATGCAAGTTTCAAACCGCCCATTGCCGAACGGCACGATGTGGTGGTGTGAGAGGGGATGGAAGATAGTTAGAAATAATTATTTTCCTACTCTACTCGATTTTCTTTACGATTTTTCTTGACTTTACGTATAAAAGTTTGTATTTATTAATACCGAGGAGGAGAGAAAAATGAAAAAACATATGAAGGGCTTGGGCTTAACATTAATTATTTCTGGTGGTGTAATTGCAATGTTTTCATCAAGTCTATTATTAATTGCGTTGCGTGGGGCTTATATAGTATTTGGTGTTGTAATTGGAACCATATTTGTTCTAGCTTTAATAATGGTTTTCTTTGGAATATTATGTATGACAGTGCTTCGTCCTAAAGAAAAACAAAAGGAAGATGGATTTAGCAGCGAATGCTATGTCGCAGGATATGGATCATTTACCTGGAGAGGCAGAAGATCTTGGCATAACCATACTACATATCACATTAAGGTAACTTATAAGGGAGAATCTGGAGATTTCCATGATTATAAGATTCCTTGTCGCTTTGAAGAGGTAAATAAGTATCCCAATGGAACAAAGCTTCATTGTATTGTTTATGGTGAAAGATGCTATGTTGACCCAAATTATATTTATGTAATTGAATAAAACTTGAATTTAAATGGATGCCTGTATATTTAATATACAGGTTTTTTCTTTCTTATAGAAAAAGGCAAAAAAATAATATATAATAAGTAAAAATGACGATGATTGGGTGATAGCATGGAGAATAAGTATTATAATGAAAACTATTATAACGCGAACACAGTTTTAAAGTTTTTAAGAAAGGTCTTAAATGAAATCAATAAAAGCTATGTAGACTCAGGAATGCGTACAGCATTCCTTATGAAGCGTTATATTGAAAAATATAAAATAGATCAAGAGCATTGCCATGAGCATGTTCTTTTATGTATGCTAAAGGATATTGGCTTATTCTATATGGATGGTGCTGTACCATCCAATGACCCAGCACTTGCTGCCGCATCCTCCTATGCGTTTTTACACCAATGCTCTCCACTAGATGCGAATGCACGCCCACTTTTATTCTATAAGGCTAAATATATGGAGGATGTTAATAATCCAGATTATGATATGGGATTATTAATGACTCTTTTATATCAGGTAAGCTTATATATTTATCAGCGTAAGGATGTTGAGGAAATAGAAGAAATCTTGAGAGAAGATAGAAAAAGAAAAATATATAATCCAGACCAAGTAAAAAAGGTCATTAAGCTTTTAAAGGATAGTCCAGATATTATAGAAAAACTAAATAGTGAAAGTGAATTATATGTATATGAAACATCAAGGTATATATCCTTAGCGAATTATGGAACAGATACCCTAGGTGAATTTTTAGATACTACATCCTTCATGTTTGAATTCCATAATCATGAAACTATGGCTCATACTGTAACAACAGCTCAAATCGCATATGATTTAGCGATTGCTTGTAAGCTTACAGAATCTACATCTCGCGCAATCGAAATTGCAGGTAAGGTCCATGATATCGGTAAGATTCGTGTACCACTAGAGATTTTATGCTTCCCAGGAAAGCTTGAAGGCGAAGCTTTAGCTGAAATGCAAAATCATGCAAAATATACTAAAGAAATCATTGAAGGATGCTTTTCCTATGTAATTGTTGAAATTGCATCACGCCATCATGAAAAGCTTGATGGATCTGGTTATCCATTAGGTATAACAAAAAAGGATTTAACAAGTGCGGATAAGGTATTAGCTGTTGCGGATATATGTAGTGCGCTATATTGTAAAAGAAGCTATAAGGCAGCATTTACTCCAGAAAAGATTCAATCTATATTAATTAGTGATGCCAAGGCTGGTAAGCTTGATGAGAGAATTGTAAATCATTTAATTGATGATTACGATAGAATTATGGCAAATGCCAAGGCAGTAGAAGATATTGCACTAAAGAAATATGAAACAATGAAGGATGAATATGAAGCATTAGCGAAATCTCCCGCATTAAGACATGTCTTTGGTGAATCTGAGGATTTAGATTCTGAAAGACCAGAATCTATTGCTGCAGATGAAACAGAAGAATATATTTCAGATGTCATTAAATATGATATGAAAAAGGATTCTGATGTAGAAGAACAAATCATTTATGTTGATGAAAATGGAAACGAAATTGATTATAATCCAGAGGATGAAGAATTATATTCTAGCGATCCAGAAGAAGCAGTATTTGCTTTAGAAGAAGAAAAGAAACTAGATCCACTAGAAGAATATAATCAAGCAGAAATGGGCGATGTTCCAATTGAAGAAATCAAAAATGATGATGAAGAGGAAGAAGAGCCTACTGAAGAGGTTGAAGCTCCTGTGTTTGATTTAAATCCAAAAGAAGAAGTAAAAGAAGAGGAATCCCCTAAGGAAGAACAAAAATCCATAGATGATGAATTTGATGCCTTCTTAAATTCAATTCCAGAAGTAGAAGATGACCCTTTTAAGGATGCTCCTAAAAAGAAGCCTTTTGTACCTAAGGTACCTCTTAAGCATCCAAAAATGGATTTTGATCCATTTAAAGAAGATATTGATCCTGTATTCCAAGAGCCTATTTTACCAAAGGAAGAATCTAAAGAGGATATTGATTTAGAATTTGATGCCTTCTTAAATTCCATCCCAGAGGTAAAAGAAGATCCATTTAAAGAAGATGAAACTATAGAAGAATCTAAAGAGGAGCCTAATCTTGAACTAAACTTAGAGGATAATCAAGAAGCAATTGAAGAAGAACAAGAGATAGAAGAATCTGTTTCAAATAATGAACCAGAAGAAGAAACTGAAGAAATTGACGACACTATAGATGAATCTGAAAGCGAAGAAGCTCCTATAGAAGAAACTGAAGAATCTAGCGAAGAATTAGAAGAGGAAGAAACTGAGGAATCCGATAATGACCCATTTGAGGATGAAGAAGAAATCGATGAGTCTATAGATGAATCTGAAAGTGAAGAGGAAGCTGATGATGCTATAGAGGAGTCTTCAGATATCCAAGAAGATGAGGATATCATAGATGATGAAGAGGATTCTGAAGAGGTGGATGATTCCATATCAGATAATGATGCAATTAATTCAAAATATGATGATATAGATGAAGAGATTGATGATTCTACTATAGAAGAGGTTAAAAAGGTAGAAGAAGAAAAAGAAGATGATTATGTAACATCTTATGTAGATGAAGATGAATTTGATTTAATTGAAGATGAAAAGCCAGAGGATAGTATTATTCCAGATGAATCAAAATATGAATTAGATCCAAATGAAGAAATTGATTCATCTATAGAAGAATTAGATTCTAATAAAGAAGATGATTATGTTGAATCCTATATGGATGAAGATGAGGAAGAATCTGAAGAGAAAATAGATGATTCTCCATTAGAAACAAAATCTATAGATGATACAAGTGAATCTTCATCAAATAATCATGAAGAAGATGAATATGTCACTTCCTATTTTTCAGAAGAGGAATTAGAAGAGGATTCTAAAGAAACTGAAAATAAAGAAGATGAATATGTCACATCTTATGTAGAAGAGGAAGAAGAATCAAATAAAGAAGAACCTTTAAAAGAAGAGTCAAAGAAAAATTCAAAATCTATAGATGATGAAGACGATGATGATTCTGATGACGAAGATGAAGATGATGACGATGATGACGATGACGACGATGAAGACGAAGAAGACGAAGAAGAGGATGATGAGGATGAGGAAGAAGACAAAGATCCAAAACATAAGAAATTCTTCTCTAACGATATCTATAGAAAGATGTTCACATATAATCCTAAAAATAAGAAAAAATAACAAATTATGCGCACTCAAGGGAGTGCGTATTTTTTTGAAATTTATCTTATATTTCATAAAAACAATTCATTTTATTTAAAAAGTATGCTTCAATATAAGTATAGGGATACTTTTTAAAAACTTAAGAAGGGAGTGAAGTTTTATGCTTGAAATAAGAAACTTGACTAAGGTATATAAATCTAAAGGTGGAGTGACTACTAGAGCTTTAGATGGAGTTTCTATTCAATTTCCATCTAAAGGATTAGTTTTCTTACTAGGAAAATCAGGTTCTGGTAAATCTACCTTATTAAATGTTACTGGTGGATTAGATAAACCAGATGATGGTGAAATCATTATAAAGGGAAGAAATTCTAAATCCTTTTCTTCTTCAGATTTTGATTCTTATCGAAATACATATATTGGTTTTATTTTCCAAGAATATAATATTTTAAATGAATTTAATGTAGAACAAAATATATCTTTAGCTTTACAGCTTCAAGGTAAAAAGAATGATAAGGAAGCTGTAGAAAAGATTTTAGAAGAAGTAGATTTAGCTGGCTTTGGAAAAAGAAAGCCAAATACATTATCTGGTGGACAAAAACAAAGAATAGCTATCGCAAGAGCTTTAATTAAAAATCCAGAAATCATTATGGCAGATGAGCCTACTGGCGCATTGGATTCAAATACTGGTAAGCAGGTATTTGATACACTTAAAAAATTATCAAAGGAAAAGCTTATTATTGTTGTATCTCATGATAGAGATTTTGCAGAAATATATGGAGATAGAATCATTGAGCTTTCTGATGGTAAGGTAATTTCTGATGTCACAAAGGAAATTAAGCAATCTAAGAGTATTTCATCTAATGTTGAAATAATCAATGATAATATTATTTCTATTAAAAATGGTAAAGAAATAACAAAAGAAGAATTTGATGATCTTTATTCCTTATTAAAAAATAAGGATGGTGAAATTCTTATTTCTAATGGAGAAAAGCAGATACCTTTAATGAAACAGGTAGCTCATATAAGTAATGATAATAAATCGGAAGTGTTTAATGATACAAAGGACGTAAAATTAGAAGAATATGATGGATCTAAAACGAAATTTATTAAATCTAGATTACCATTTAAAAGAGCATTTAAAATGGGCTCATCCTCTTTAAAATCCAAACCTATCAGAATGCTATTTACTATATTCTTAACTATTGTTTCATTAACAATGTTTGGTGTTGCATCCACATTACTCTTATATGATTCGACATATTCTATTTCAACAGGCCTTGAGACTTCTGTAAATGATTATGAAGCACTAGCTAAGACTTATGATAGAATGTATCACCAGGATGTTTATAATAAGGATACTTTAGAATTATCGGATGATTCTAGGGCATATTCAACATCAGCTGGTATGGGTATGTTTACAGAAGATGAAATTAATAGAATGAATGAAAATAATGTTGGCCATTATTTTACTGGTGTCTTTGGTACAACCAGTGGTAGCCTATATTTTCAAGATTTGAACTTTTATGCATCTTCTTATTATAGATTAAGAAATTTTACAGGCTTTATAGATGCCAGTAAAGAAAAGCTAGATAGAAGTAATGTTAGCTTAAGACTAGGTGAAGCACCAACAAAGGTGGATGAAATTGCAATTAGTAAGTTTATTGCAGAATCCTTAGTATTAGTTGATAAAGATATCAATTCAATATCTGATTTAATTGGTAAAGAATATAATGCATACATGTCAAATTCAAGCTCATTTAATGGAACAATTAAAATTACAGGTATTTATGATTGTGGTTCAATTCCAGAAAAATATAATACTCTAAAGGATAATAAGAATAATGAGCTTGAAGAAGAATTTGAATATTATTTAAGATATAGCTATCATGCATATGCTTATGTATGTAAAGATTTTTATGATTATTATGGATTCCAAAAACCAAATAATAGTCCTTATATAAATTCTAGAGCCTATGGTAGTATTTATTCTACTTTAGATAATTATTATTCTAAGAGCGAAACATTTAATTTCTTACCTGCAGAGTTTTCAGATGAGTTAGTAAAAGAGTATAAGATTTATGATTTAAATGGAAATCCAATGACTTATAGAAGACCTAAGGATAATGAAATCTATATAACTGGAAGTAGCTTCTATCAAAAGCAATATAAGACTAGACAAAATTTAGCTAAAAGATGTGCAGAAATGATTGAGAATTCGGCATTTTCTGATAGTTTAAACACATTCATATCTAGTGGTAATAGAAAAGAAGAATATAGAAATAAAATCAATGATATATATAGTTATGGAGAATATGTATCAGATGAGGCAGTAAAGGATATCGTTGATTTCTTAGTTAATTTCTATAATCAGTATTATCAAGAATATATTTATCATTATTATCTATCTTCTAAAATGGTACTTGCATTACAAGAAGCAGAAAGAGAAAATAGACAAGATGAAATTAATTATAGTGATATATATAATCTTTGTTATAATTACTATATTACGGATTCTGAAAGAAAGGATACAACATTTAATCAAATCAAAGATTATTATGAAGCCAATAAAGATTTCTTCGACGAGATGCTTACTAGAAGCTATGCAAAGGATGCTTCTGATGCAATTGTAAAGGCGTATGAGAATAGTGATTATTCTATATTTGATGCTGATTTTTTAAATTTAAATTATTACGATGCCCTTGATGTTCGAAATAATTTAGTATGTTCTTTAGATTTAGCTAAAAAATATGCTTCATTTGCTAAAGAATATTTAAGTAAAGATAAGAACTATCAAGAAAAAGATTATAATTTACCTACAAATGAGGTTATAGAGTCTTTACTAGATTACAAAGTAGAAGGTAAGTATTATTTACAAACGGATGATAATTCTTATGAATTAATACCAATTGGGTATACAGATTCTAATTATATTTTCTCTATTTATTATTTAAAAGAAGTTACTCAAATATATGAAGACATAAGAATAAATTATTATTCTACAGCTTATCAAGATGAGCTAAATGCAAAATATGATTTTGCAATTACTAGAACGAATTATTCTCAAGCACAAATTAAGAATTTATTACAAACCTTTGATACTTATAAATATGCAATGACCAATCAGGTTTATATGAGAGTATCTGCAATTGTAAGTACAATTGATACAATGCAAAAGGTATTCTTAATTATAGGTATTGTGTTTGCGGTATTTGCATCCTTAATGCTATTTAATTTTATATCCTCATCTATTTCATCTAAGATTAAAGAAATAGGTATATTAAGAGCTATTGGTACTAGAGGATCAGACTTATTTAAGATATTCTTCTCTGAAAGTGGTATTATTGCAATCATTTGTTTTACTATTTCTATAGCTGCATCTATTGCAATATGTATTGTATTAAATAACAATATGGCTTCTGGCTTAGGTATAAAATTATTGAATTTCAATTATATTAATGCACTAATTATAGTTGGAGGAAGCTTAGTTATTGCGCTCATTGGTACATTTATACCAGTATTTATTGCAAGTAAAAAAGCACCAATTGAATCTATTCGAACACTATAAAAGTGATAACCACTCGATTTTGAGTGGTTTTTCACTTTTATTTTTGGATCTTTTCCTATATAATGTAGTCAGTCTAAGAAAGAGAGTATATTATAATGAAAATTAGTGATTACAAAGGATTAAATGTTGGTAAGAAGGAGTTTTCTCCTGTTAGTGAAGAAGAGATTACTGCTGAATTAAATAATTTATTAAATAGCAAGGTATCTTATAAGACTAAAGAAGGAAAGAGTGTCTTAGGAGATACTGTTAATATTGATTATAAGGGATTATTAGATGATGTAGCATTTGAAGGTGGTACAGCTGAGAAGTATGATTTAGCTTTAGGTAGTGGTTCTTTTATTCCTGGCTTTGAAGAGCAGCTAGTTGGATATGAGGCAGGAAGTGATGTCGATGTACATGTTACATTCCCAGAGCAGTATCATGCAGAAAACCTAGCTGGTAAGGCTGTAGTTTTTAAGTGCCATATTCATGAGGTTAAAGAAAAGGTTACACCAGAGTTTAATGATGAATTTGCAAAGGGCTTTGGCTTAGATAGTGCAGAAGCATTAAAGACTGAGCTAGCTCGTCAGATGAACGCAAAGAAGAAAAATGATTTAGATAATGAATATTTAGGTCGTTTAATTAAGACAATCATTGATGCATCTGAAATTGAAGTAAGCGAAGAATTAATGAAGGAAAGAGTAGATGAAATCTATTCTTATTATGAGCAGCAAATTGGTCAGTATGGTATGACTATGGATTCTTATTTAGCTATGCAAAGCTTAACTGTTGAGGATTTTAGAAATCAGCTTGCAGACCAAGCAATGGCAAGTGCTCAGGGCGATGTTTTATTTGATGAAATTGCAAAGATGGAAAATATTACTGTAGAAGATTCTGAAGTAGAGCATGAGCTAAAGATGTATCAGGATTATTACCAGGTACCAGATGAAGAATTCAAGAAATTTAGAGACGAAAAGACAAATGACGTTAAGTCTGATATCTTAAGAAGAAAAGTTGCAGTATTCTTAGTTGAAAATAATAATTAACGAGAAATTATAGCCGATTATTCGGCTATATTTTTTTCTAAAAATTCTAAGAAACCACTTTCAAAGACACATAACTAGAATTTATTCTAGAATGTGTTATAA
>NZ_QXEV01000047.1 GCF_003550015.1 Anaeroplasma bactoclasticum | reverse complement strand
TTTCATACTCTATCAAGTACTTAAAACTTAAATTTTAAAAATGATACAAAAGATAAAAAAATGGGTAGAAAAGAAAACTGCAGAATTAATTTTCTGCAGCATTTTCATTATTATTTTCAGTATCATCTTCAACAGTTGCCTCAATTGGGTCAACCTTTTTCTTTTTAAATGAATTTTCAGTTCCATTAGCTAATCTCTTATAATTTGGTATATGCTTATAAATAATTATTACACCAGGAACTAAAATAGTAAGTAGATTTGCTAAAGAAGGCTTATTGATAAAATATTCAATAAAGGATGGACCATAATATCCTACAAAGAATAAAACTAAATATGTAAGTAATACAGCTAGGGTTGCAAAAGTAGAAGCTAAAGATACATAGCCTGTAGACTTTAATACAATTAAGAATGTAATTAAGCATAGGATACCAGCAAGTGGACAAATACAAAGTACAACACCTAAGCTTGTCGCAACAGCCTTACCACCCTTAAATCCTAAGAAGATAGAATAGGAGTGACCAATAACTGCCATCATGCCATAAAATCCATAATCTAAAACGGAATGGAATACATCACATTTAGATAATATTTGTAAAATTATAATTACTATTGCACCTTTAAATACATCACAGAAGAAGACTAAGAAGCCTACCTTCTTACCAAGTACACGAATCGCATTGGTAGATCCTGTATTTTTACTACCAAATTGACGAATATCTGTACCAGTCATTGCCTTACCAATGACAACCCCAGATGGGAATGAACCACAAATGTAGGCAAGAATCATTAATAAGACGGAAATGATGATATTCCAAGTCATTGGAGTAGTTGATTCTAAAAACATGAATAACTCCCTCTTTCTATAAAAATCACTAGTAATTATACAATGTATAAAGTTTAATGTCAAACGACGTTTTTATAAAATTCCTTTATAATTTTTTCACATGAAAATATTGGAAAACGTTTGCAAATTTGGTATTATAATATTGTTGTGAAAGTATGGGTGGTATGAATGTCAAAAAATTCGTATGATGACAGCTCGATACAAGTCCTAGAAGGACTAGAGCATGTTAGAAAACGTCCAGGTATGTATATTGGTTCTACTGATGAAAGAGGACTACATCACCTGGTATGGGAAATCGTAGATAATTCCATTGATGAAGCCCTAGCTGGCTACGGAAAGGAAATTATCGTTACGATTAATGAAGATAATTCCATCACAGTAGAAGACTCTGGTAGAGGTGTTCCATGTGGTATGCATGAAACAGGAAAGAATACTATGGAAATTATCTATACAAAATTAAATGCCGGTGGTAAATTCGGTGGAGGAGGATATAAAACCTCTGGTGGATTACATGGTGTAGGTGCATCCGTTACAAATGCCTTATCTTCCTATATGGATGTAACATCCTATAGAGATGGTAAAATCCATAGAATATCCTTTAAGCATGGTGGAATGGAAGTTTCCCCTGTTGAGGTTATAGGAGATACCAAAAGAACAGGTACTACAGTTCATTTTAAACCAGATCCAACTGTATTTACGACTACAGTTTATCAATACGATACAATTAAAACTAGAATTCGTGAAAGTGCATTTTTAATCAAAGGATTAAAGATGACCTTAAAGGATAAAAGAAGTGGTAAAAGCGAATCCTTCCAATATGAAAATGGTATTTCTGAGTATGTTGCCTTCCTTACAACAGGAAAAAGCCCAATGCATAATGTAGCTTACTTCGATGGTGATTACAAAAGTGAAGTAACAACTACATCTGCAGATGGTAAAAGTGAAACAACAGAAGAAACCATAGAAGTTGAGGTTGCATTCCAATTCTTAGATTCCTATAACGAAACATTAATTTCTTTTGTTAATAATGTTAAAACCCCAGATGGTGGTACTCATGAAACTGGTTATAAAACAGCTTTAACTAGAGCATTTAATGATTATGCTCATAGAGCAAAATTAATAAAAGAAAATCAAACCCTAGAAGGTGCAGATATAAGAACAGGCTTAACATCTGTTGTATCTGTAAGAATTGGCGAAAAGCAGCTTGAATTTGAAGGTCAAACAAAGGCTAAGCTTGGTACTCCTGCAGCAAAAACTGCTGTAGATAATGTCGTAGGCGAAAAGCTAACCTTCTTCCTAATGGAAAATAAAGACCTAGCAGAAAGAATCATTAAAAAGGCTCAAAAAGAAGCTGAAGCAAGAGCTGCAGCAAGAAAAGCTAGAGAGCAAGCAAGACTTGATAAAAAGGATAAGGGAGAAAGAAATATCTCTACAAAGCTTGCTCCTACAAGTGAAAAAAATAAAGATATTAATGAGCTATACCTAGTAGAGGGTGATTCTGCCGGTGGTTCTGCAAAGCAGGGTAGAGATAGACGCTTCCAAGCAATCCTTCCACTTCGTGGTAAGGTATTAAATACCGAGCGTGCAACTATTGATGCAGCCCTTAAAAATGAAGAAATCAATACAATGATTTATACCATTGGCGCAGGCTATGGACCTGATTTTGATTTAAAGAAATGTAATTATAAAAAGATCATTATTATGACCGATGCCGATGACGATGGTGCACATATCCAGGTATTATTATTAACATTCTTCTTTAACCATATGAGACCATTAGTAGAGGATGGCAGAATCTATTTAGCCCTACCTCCACTATTTAAAATTACAAAGCGTGGTAAAACAGAAGAAATCGTTTATGCATGGACAAATGAAGAAAAAGATAAAATCTTAGCTTCTTGTAAATGTCCAACATTACTTCAAAGATATAAAGGTTTAGGTGAGATGAATGCAGAACAACTTTGGGAAACTACAATGAACCCTGAAACTAGAACCTTAGTTCAGGTTCATGTAGAAGATGAAGCAGAAGCTGAATCTCAGGTTAATGTATTAATGGGTAACGATTCTGAAAGAAGAAGGAACTGGCTTGAAAACCATGTATCCTTTACCCTAGAGGAGGAATAGTCTATGGCCAAGAGTGAATCTATTAAGAAAAAGCTAGACATGTTCCTTAAGGAGCAGTTCCAAGAAACAAAATTAGAAGATGCATTAGGAGACCGCTTTGGTCGTTATTCGAAATACATTATCCAAGAGCGAGCTATCCCAGATGTAAGAGATGGCTTAAAGCCAGTACAAAGAAGAATTCTATATGGTATGTTTAATATGAAGGTAACTTCAAACCAGCCATATAAGAAATCTGCCCGTATCGTTGGTGATGTAATGGGTAAATATCACCCACATGGAGATTCCTCCATCTATGAAGCATTAGTTCGTATGAGCCAATCATGGAAAATGGGTGTAACTCTAATTGATATGCATGGTAATAATGGTTCTATCGATGGCGATGGTCCTGCAGCCATGCGTTATACAGAAACAAGATTATCTAAAAATGCGGAATACCTATTACAGGATTTAGATAAAAATACTGTACCATTTATTCCAAACTTTGATGATGAAGAAACAGAGCCTACTGTATTACCAGCAAGATTCCCAAATCTACTTGTAAATGGTGCAATGGGTATTTCATCTGGTTATGCAACCTATATTCCAACCCATAACATCAATGAAGTTATTAATGCCACAATCGCAAGAATTAATAACCCAAATATGACGGTAGATGACTTACTTGAAATTATGCCAGGACCAGACTTCCCAACTGGTGGTATCATCATGGGACGTGATGGTATAAGAGAAGCATTCTTAACGGGAGCTGGATCTGTAGTTGTAAGAAGTAAATATGAAATTGAAGAAATGGGACCAGATCAAAGCCGTATTGTCATTACAGAAATCCCATACGATACATTAAAAAATAAAACTGTAGAGCGTATGGAGCAATTGCGTTTAGATGGTAAGGTACCTGATGTCATTGAAACAAGAGATGAATCCGGTCGAGATGGCTTAAGAATTGCAATCGACTTAAAGAAGGGTGCAAATTCTGATGCTATCATCAATTTCTTCTTTAAAAATACTGACTTACAATGTAACATCAACTACAATATGGTCTCTATTTGTAACCGTAGACCAATGAGACTTGGTGTACTTCCTATCCTTGATGCTTATATTGATCATCAAAAGGAAGTTATTACAAATAGAACAAACTATTTACTTGCGAAAGCAGAAAAGAGATTACATATTGTTGAGGGCTTAATTAAGATGGTAGATATCCTAGATGAGGTAATCCATACCATCCGTCATTCCTTAAACAAGGCAGATTCTAAGGCAAACTTAGTTAAAAAATTCGCCTTCACAGAAGAACAAGCTGAAGCAATTGTAACAATGCAGTTATATCGTTTATCGAACCAAGATGTAGAAACATTAATGGAAGAAAGAAAAACATTAACAATTTCTATTGAAGAATATAACAAGATTTTATCTAGTGAAAAGGAATTACTAAAAGTAATTAAGAAAGAATTAGCTGATATGAATAAGGCTATTTCTTGCCCAAGAAGAACAGAAATCAAGGATGAATCTGCTCAAATTAAGCTAGATGAAACAGATTTAGTTGCAAAAGAACAAGTTATGGTTTGTGTATCAAGAGAGGGCTATTTAAAGCGTGCAAGCCTAAAAGCATTTAATGCTGCCAAGAGTAATGGTACAAAGGAAAATGACTCTGTATTATTCTTAGAAGAAGCAAATACACTAGATACATTATTAATATTTACAAATTTAGGTAATTTTATTTACATGCCTGTATATAAAATTCCAGAAGCTAAATTTAAGGATGTAGGTACATTTATTGCATCCTTATGTCAAACTTCCGCAAAAGAAAAATTTGTCCATGTATTTAGAATTGAATCCTTCGATGATCCAAAGCAATTAGTACTTGTAACAAAGAATGGTCAAATTAAGCAAACGGTATTATCTGATTTTAATGTCAACCGTTATACAAAGCCAGTAAGAGCTATGAAGATGAGCGATGATGATTTACTTGTTGGTGTAGATATTATTGATGACCCACTAGAAATCATGGTATTTACAAGAAACTGTGAGGCATTAAGATTTAGAGCGACAGATGTAAACCTTTATGGTACAAATGCTGGTGGTACAAAAGCCATCAACTTAAAACCAGGAGATGAGGTAATCAATGCGATTTATTGTAATAAGAATGATGACTTCTTACTACTTACAAGTAGAAATACAATTAAACGTATGAAGGTTACAGATGTCTTACTAACAAGAAGAGCAAGATCAGGTAGTGCCCAAATTAAAAAGCTAAAATCTAATCCATATTTACTACTTGATGCCATGAAAATGACACCAAACCAGTATAAAGAAAATCTACCAATCATTCTTATTTATAAGAATGGTAATGATACAATCGATGCCTTTAGCTTAAAATATAATGTATCCGATGCAGGTAAAACTATTACAAGTGAAAACCCTGAATTCAAGGATTTAATTTGGTTCATGCTACCAAAGCCTGAAAAGCCAGATGCTAAGGTATCTCCAGAATACCTACAAGAAGATACAATCTTCTCCCCAAGTATGCAAGCATCAAATCCTGCCCCAATCACTTATGATGATGAAGAGGATAAATCCATAAAAGCAGCGAAAACTACAAATCAGGATTTATTAAATGATTTAGATGCAATACTTGCTCATCATGGAAATAAAACTTCTGATGCCTTTAGTCCAACAGTAGATTCAAAGGATAACGAAAAGAAGCAGGATATAAAATTTAAAAAGATTTCCTTATTCGATGATGAGGATATAAATTAATTATAAAGAGCAATAAAAAATTGCTCTTTTTTCATTTGGAATTATTGACTTTGAAAGCATGATGATATATATAAATATATATAATTTAAGATTGAACTTAAAATATATTTAAAATAGTGGAGAGAGAAAAAATGATAAATTTTAAAAATTTTAGAATTAATGATGGATTATCGGAATGTTTAAAAGAACCGATTGATTTTAAATTACCAAATAAGGGGCTTGTTATAATTTGTAGAAGATACTATGAATTTGGCCAATCCTTTGATAGATTAGTTTCCTGCCTAACATTATCTAATACAAATTATGATGGCGAAATATTCTATAATAAAAAGAATCTAAAGGAATTAAATACAAATGAGAGAGATTCATATAAAAATAATATTATCTATTTAAAAGAGTCTTATCATACCCCAAAAGTATTCTATGGATATACAGTTTCTGATGCATTTTTAGAGGCAAATGTATTTGATGAAAATGCTATAAAAGAAGCCTTAAAAAAAGTTGGATTAAATATAGATTTAAAAACAAAAACTATTAAATTAAATGATTATAAAAAAGAATTATTAGAATTAGCCATTGCTTTAGCAAATAATCCTAAAATTATTTTCATTTCAAAATTCACAATGGAAGATTCACAATTGGAATCTTATTATAAGGTGTTAAAAAATTTATCAAATAATTATTTAATTATTTTAGGAACACATTATGAAAACTTTTTATCAAATAATTCTAGAATTATTATATTCAATCCAAAAGGAATTCTAAGTGATAATATAGATTCAATAAATCAAGATATGGATGAAAATGATTCATCCTTAAATGAAGTTATTCTTCCTAAAGATAAAGAAAAGCCTTCTTTAAGAGATAATTTATTAATAGGTAAGAGAGCAGGATTCATAATAAAAAATATCCCACTATTAATAGTATTATTATTCTCTTTTGTACTAATTGGAATTTCAACTGCATATATGTTATATAATCCCGCATATGCACTTAATTCCTTATATTCTTCAGATGAGATAAAAGAATTAGATTTATATAAAGAATATACATATAGACTTGAACAGTATACAATTGATAAAGAAGGTAATATGACTGATGTTAGTCAAAATGTAATAGTTTTGGATGAGAATAATAACGGTAGAGAATATAAAAATAGTGAATTAGATAAAAAAGCATATGGCCATTATTCTTTAGATGAGCTTAATGAATTAAATAAAAATTCCGTTGGCCATATCTTTTTAGGAAAAAATATAAAACCTGTTACAGATTTTATAAAACTAGATGATTTATATTATATAAGTAATTTCACTTGTATATGTGAAGGACAACAGGAATTTTTTGATAAATATAATATTCCAACGCTTGCAGGAAATTATCCTAAAGCATATGACGAAATTGCAATTTCGTCATATATGGCAGATGGTTTAATAAAATCACTTAATGATCTTATGACATATGATTCATTAATTGGTCAATATACTGAATGTAAGATTGACGGAAAGAGCAAATCCTTAAAAATATCAGGTATATATGATTTTGGAAAACCAAATCCAAATTATGATGATATCAAAGAAACAACTAATGAAGACTATAAAAATATGACATCTTTAGAAAAGTTAAATTTTTATAGGCATTATAACTCCTTTAAAGATGAAATATTAAATAAGTTTGGTTTATTATATTGTTTTACAAAGGAAGGTTTTTGTAATGAAAATAATTTAAATTATAATTATGCAAAAACAAATTTTCACGTAAAATGTTGTTCTGATGGTGCAACTAGTTGGTCCTACGTTGATGTTACAAAAAATCAAAGTTATTCTAAATATGATAGTTCATTTATCCCATTTGAGGAAGTTGTTCAATCCAAAGATTATATATTTTATGATTTTGACGGTAATGTAATCAAAACTCCAACATTAACGAATACGGAATGTTATTTACCATATGATATATATTATGATTTTAAAGATAATCTTGATGAATATTTTGAAGGATTTAAAGTTGGTTTAGATTCTCCAATATCTTTTGATGTAAAAGGCTTTTTTAAAGGTCCAACTTCAGATTATAATAATATGATATTAAATACAGATGCAGTAATTGAAAAAGGGTATTCCATTAAAATGGAATATTATGAAAAGCGTAATACAAAATATCAAGACAAAGAAAATGCATGTTATCATTATTTAATAACATTCTCAAATTATTCTTTAAAACAAACGAAGAGCATTTACAATTATCCAACGAATAATTTTGAATATGTAACAAGTAAAAATGGTGAAAATAGAGTAGAACATGCAATATCTTTTAATGATGAAATACCTATATGGCTTTTCTCCATTGGAATGGGATCACTTTTCATTTCGCTTTGCATGATATTAATAGAAAATTCTAGGATTAAGAAAAGATACGCTAATTCTAAAACTAATTTGACGAAAGCACCTAATATTTTAAAACCATATGCTTTATATACTATTATTACCATAGTAATATCCTTCTTAATTTCATTAGGGGGAATATATTTAGGATGCTTTATTCTCAATTTTTTAAAATATAACTCTTTAAGAATGCTATTTTTTAATGGCTATTGCTATTTATTCATGATTGGTATTGCATTAATTACAAGTGGCATTAGTGCATTAGTATTATTTAGAAAAAAGAAAACACATTAAATTTAGTTTTATTTAGAGTTTTACTATTATATACAATTCTAGATAATAAAATGGTGCGTTGATTACAAATTCAGCGCACTTTTTTCTATTATCTCAAAAAATCAAATACAAGATATTTTGTTTTATTAGTAAATTCGTTTCATTTAGCTTTATGTATCGAAAAAACTATCAATTTGAGAGAATTTTATAGCAAATTTATTTTATAAATAAATAAATTATGCTAAAACCGGAGTTTGCCTAAATATTAGATATTGAAATAAAAAATAGCACGTAATAGGGCCGTCATTTGCTCATACGTGCTATTTTTAGTCTTTATTTTATGTACTACATTTATGTACTACTATGACAATTTAATATTGCTTTTAAGTGTTCTAAAGTCTATAGGTTTATATAGTTTTTTAGGTAATTCGATTTCAAATGAATCAAGTATCAATTTCAAATCAGAGTCATCAATATCATTAAATCTATAATAATCATCAGCTAGTTTTTCAACCTTCCACTTGTTTAATGCACTTTGGATTCTATCTGCTGATAATG
>NZ_QXEV01000046.1 GCF_003550015.1 Anaeroplasma bactoclasticum | reverse complement strand
CACCTACTACGACCTCAGCTGACTCCCTAACTATTCGCTTTTTATCGCACGTATATAATACGCGTTAGGGCCTCCCGGGGTAATTCACTAATCTTTCATCCCACAACCTCTTGATTTACTGTTTTGGTTTTACGTTTACCATTAGGACTTCAGTTTGCTTTGCAACCTTATCCACTTACCATTTAGCCTCATCAAGTTTCTGTTCGTAGGCTCAAGGATTTTGCTACACCTCTTCCTTCACCCATAGGATTACTCCTAACGGCTTGAGGTTCGCTACACTTGGCGGTAAATACCCGTGACTGGACTTTCACCAGTAAGATTAGTGCCATGCCCGGCACACAAATTAAAAAGCCCTATATGAATAGAGCTTTCTAAACTAATTATTTTCTTTTAATAATTTTACAAAAGAATCAATAATAGAATCTACTTGGTCAAAGGATTTAATGGTTGCACCACATGCATTCGCATGTCCTCCACCACCAAGTGCCTTGGCAATTTCTACAATTTCAATTCCTCTACTTCTGAATTCACATTTTACTGTGTCAGATTCCTTATCATAAGTGAAATTGCACCAAATTTTGATTTCTTCTATGCCTACCATTAATGATAGCATACCTCTAGAAACATCATTAAATTCACAGTGGAACTTATCAAATACATCGCCTTTATTTACAAGCCATGCAACGCCATCTCTCATTTGAATTTTACTTGCAAAATAATTCTTCATTTCTCTTTCGGCTAATGTTTCTATATAAATATTATCATATATATATTTAGAATCAGCACCCAAATCAATTAAGGATGCTGCAACTCTTAATGTATTCGATACCTTAGATCCATATAAGAATCTACCAGAATCTGTAATGATTCCACCAAATAGGCATGTTGCAGCTTCTTTAGGAATGGTTAAGCCTTCTTCTAAAACTAAATATGTAATATATTCTGCTGCCGCAACACGAGTTGTATCGCATAACCAGTTTTCTGATACATCACAATCATTCTTATGGTGGTCAATTACCCATACTTTATCAGCAAGCTTATATCTTTCATCCGATATCATATAAGATACAGCTACATCTACAATAATTACAAGTGCACCTTTATATAAATCATCAGATACAATATCCATATCTCCAATGAAGGCATATTTTTGAGTTGAATCACCAACCGCAAATACCTTCTTAGATGGATAATTAGCTTCAATGATTTTTTTAAGACCAAGCTGGCTTCCAAGTGCGTCTAGGTCTGGTCTTGTATGTCTATGTATAATTATAGTATTATAATTTTTAATATCTTCAAATAACTGTTTTACTTCCATTTTAACACCTCAGGAGATTGATTATATCATAGATGAATTAGAATGAAAAGGAAAAGTCCGAAGAATTTTCGGACTTATTTTATTGCAGCCATAATATCGTTGATTTCTTTTTGTTTTTGCATCTTTTTAAACTGGTCCATAGTAGAATTAATCACAGTCATTAATAATCCTATTTTTCTATTATAGTAGGATACAAATGCTTCTGGCTTTTTCTTAAGTAAGATAGGTCCAAACCTAAGTTCTGTTTCTGTATAAGAAATATCGCCTTTTTCTGCAACTATAATTTCATAATATTTACCATTTTCACTTATTGCAAATTCATCAGAAATCATAAAGCCATTATCCATAAGAAATTTTCTTACGACAGGCTGATCATTATTTGCTTCTAGGATTAATCTTTTTCCTTTAATTTTTGATAAGGATTGACTTAAGATATCCTTAATTAAATTTCCACCCATTCCTGCAACTACTGCAGTATCAAATGGGAGATTAATTTCTTTAAATCCATCGGATAAAACAATATCAATTCTATCCTCTAGGCCCTTTGCCTTGATGTTTTCTTTCGCAGCAGAAAGTGGTCCAACATTAATATCGGACGCAATTCCTCTTTTACAGCCAAAATCAAGGAGTGCCTTAGTTAAGACATAGGCATGATCACAGCCTACATCACATACACACTCGCTATCTTTACATAAAGATGCAAGTAATGTTATTCTTTCCATTAGTGCTTAATCATGAAATCCTTAAGCTTCTTGCTGCGAGAAGGATGCTTAAGCTTTCTTAATGCCTTTGCTTCAATCTGACGAATACGCTCACGTGTAACGTTGAATTCCTTACCAACCTCTTCTAGAGTTCTTTGTCTACCATCAATTAAACCAAAGCGTAGGCGTAATACTCTTTCTTCACGCTCTGTTAGTGTAGCAAGTACAGCATCAAGCTCCTCACGAAGCTTCATCTTAGCTGTATACTCATATGGGTCAAGTGCATGTGGGTCAGAAATGAAATCACCTAAGGAGGAATCCTCTTCCTCACCTACTGGAGACTCTAATGAAATTGGCTCTTGTGCAATACGCTGAATCTGCTGAACCTTTTCTACAGAGATTTCCATCTTCTCTGCAACCTCTTCTGGAGTTGGTTCACGGCTTAGCTCTTGCACTAACTGTCTTTGAACACGAACTAATTTATTGATAGTTTCAACCATATGAACTGGAATACGAATAGTTCTTGCCTGGTCAGCTACTGCTCTAGTAATTGCCTGACGAATCCACCAAGTTGCATATGTAGAGAACTTAAATCCCTTAGATGGATCAAACTTATCTACAGCCTTAATTAATCCCATATTACCTTCTTGGATTAAATCTAAGAACTGTAAGCCTCTAGATAAGTATCTTTTTGCAATAGATACTACTAATCTAAGGTTTGCATTAACAAGCTTATCCTTAGCTAAATCAGCCTTTTCAGAGATTTCTTGTAATCTTTCATATTCCTCAATAGGAACAGTATTTTGGTCATCATTTTCAATTTTCTCTAATTCTTCTTTTGCACTACGTCCTAAAATGACGTCATTCGCAAGGTTAGTTTCCTCTTCAATTGTTAATAGAGGAATCTTACCAATTTCCTTTAAGTACATACGTACTGGGTCATCAACCTTCAAATTAGCAGGAAGCTGGTCATATGTAGAAATATCAATTTCCTCAACGTCAGCTAAATTTGGTTCTGCTGATTCCTCAAGATCCTCCTCATTTTCATCTGGCTCTTGAATTTCAAATTCTTCACATAAAGCATTAAAAAGCTTGTCGTAATCTGCACTATCAAGTGCACAATACTTTGTTAAATCAGCCTGTGTTAATACATTCTGATTACTTTTTGCAAGCTCTGTAAGCTCCTTTACTGCTGCTTCAAAATCCATAACTATTTCCTCCTATTTTTAAGCGATTCCTTCGTACGCTTTTTTCTAAATTTTTCATCAATCAATCTCGATTGCTCTGCTACATCTAAACTAGATATAATTCTTTGCTGAATTGCCTTTTGATCTTTATCAATTCCAATTTGCTTTAACTTTTCAATACAAAGATTCATATCCTCTTCATTATATGGAACAACATCTCCTCTTAGGGTTTCAAGCATATCCAAATAATAATTTACATCTTCGTTTTCCTGTAGCATATTGATGAATTTTGCTTCATCAAATTCATCAAAGTTAACATAAAACTCATCAATAAGTTTAAACCATAATCTTTGTGAATTTATGGATAAAGCTTGTAAGCAACTATCTATCCTTTGATTGATTTCAAGTGCTAATGCCTTACTTGATTTGGCATACATAAATAATCTAAGCTCACAAAGTGAATTCCATTTATTTTTTTTTACCTCTTTAGGCTCTAAAACCTCTTCAGGATATGGATTATAAAATCCTTCTGTTGGAATTTCATATTGTGGTACATTAGGATACATATCTATAGCCTTTGGTATTGCATGATTATTACAATATGTATCAAAATCAAGCTTTAAAGCTTCAAGTGAAGTATCAAGTATTGTTGCAAAGCGTCTTAAGTAATCTTCCATTTCGGTTCTAGCTTGCATTCCTTGAATTAGCTCAAATACTTCATTTGTAACTTCTTCTTTAATATTAGAATCCTTAAGATTCTTACCCCTAATGGATGTTTCAAATAAATATTGATTGGAATCCATTAAATGACTTTCAAAGAAATCAATATAAGCTTCCTTACCATATTTTTTGATATATTCATCTGGGTCTTTTGCTCCCTCCATTAAAACTAAATGGATTTGGAAGCCATTATTTCTAAATAGCCTTATAGCCTTTCTTGAGGCTTCAATTCCAGCTTTATCACTATCATAACAAATGATAACCTCAGAAACCTCTTTTTTAATTATTTTTACTAAGGAGTCATTAATTCCAACTCCCATAGTACAAATTACTTCCTTTAAGCCAGCTCTATAAGTTGCAATTACGTCCATTTGCCCTTCATGAAGGATAACTCTTTTTTTCTTTCTCATATAAGCTTTCGCTAAATGGAAATTATAAAGTGTTTCTCCCTTATGGAAAATTTTAGATTCTCTAGAATTTATATATTTCGGCTGGTTTTTATCTATAGAATTATAAATTCTTGCAGAAAATGCAATTGGCTTACCATCTCTATCACAAATAGGAAACATAATTCTTTCTGCAAAGATATCATGATATCCATTGATATTCTTATCTACTAAGCTTACATCTGCAATATCTAATTCTAAGAAGTCTGATTCTTTTAAAACCTGATATAGCGTATCTCCAATTTTTGGAGATAAACCTATACCAAATTCTTTTATATCAATGTCCGTTAAGCCTCTATCATACAAATATTTTTTAGCCTCAGCACCTTCAGGGGAATTTTCTAAATACATTTGATAGAACTCATTGGCAACGGCCATAATTTTATAATATTTTTCTTTTGGGTCAGCCTTTTTTTCTCTATAGCCACCCTTAAATTCCATTCCATTAAATTCGGCTAATCTTCTTATTGCTTCTTTATAATCGATATTTTCAATTTGCATTAAGAATTTTACAGGGTTTCCTCCTCCTCCACAGCCAAAGCAATGGGCTACGTTCTTTTCTGGGGAAACCACAAAGGATGGGGTATCCTCATTATGAAATGGACATAAGCCTTTATAGTTTTTACCTTGCTTCTCTAATTTGACATACTTAGAAACTAAAGCAACGATATCTGTAGCATTTATAATTTTCTCTGCTTCGTCATAATTATTATTCTGCAAGATAAAACCTCCCTAAAAATTTTTATAATTTAATTTTTCCTTCAACGTATGCGATAACTTCATCTACTGGTAAAGTAATCTGTTCCATAGTATCACGGTCTCTTACTGTTACAGTATCGTTTTCAAGTGTTGTATCATCAATAGTAATACAGAATGGAGTACCTACTGCATCCTGTCTTCTATATCTCTTACCAATGTTTGCTGTTTCATCATATGTACATGCAAAATAAGGAGATAATCTATCAAATACTTCATTTGCCTTATCGGAATGAACATTCTTACGTAAAGGTAATACAGCAACCTTATATGGTGCTAGTGCTGGATGTAATCTTAATACAACTCTAGAATCACTCTTACCATCCTTAGATAAGTCTTCTACATCGTATGCACTGAATAAAACAGAAAGTAGCATACGCTCAACACCAACAGATGGTTCAACAACATATGGAATATACTTCTGATTTGTTTCAGGATCTAGATATTCTAAATTCTCACCAGAATGATTCTGATGTGCATTTAAATCGTAGCTTGTACGAGATGCAATACCCCAAAGCTCACCAAATCCCCATGGGAAATCAAATTCGATATCTGTTGTTGCGTTAGAATAGAAAGATAACTCTTCCTTTTCATGATCTCTAAATCTTAGTTTATCTCCATCAACACCAATCATCTTTAAGAAATCCATACAGTAGCTTCTCCAGTAATTGAACCAATCAATTTCAGTTCCTGGCTTACAGAAGAATTCAAGCTCCATCTGTTCGAATTCTCTTGTTCTAAAGATGAAGTTACCTGGAGTAATTTCATTACGGAAAGATTTACCAATTTGACCTACACCAAATGGTAGCTTTCTTCTTGTTGTTCTTTGAATGTTCTTGAAGTTAACAAAGATACCCTGTGCTGTTTCAGGTCTTAAATAAACCTCAGTTTTAGCATCCTCAATTACACCCATATGTGTTTTAAACATTAAGTTAAACTGACGAATATCTGTATAATCTAATGCACCACAAGTAGGGCACTTAATCTGATTATCTAATAAGAACTTTGTTAAATCCTCATTAGACATACCATCTCCTGTAATCTCACCATGAGTGAAATCCTCAATTAGCTTATCTGCTCTATATCTTGAATGACACTTCTTACAATCTACAAGTGGGTCAGAAAATGAACCAATGTGACCAGATGCAACCCATACTTCCTTGTTCATCAAAATAGCAGCATCTAAACCAACATTGTATCTATTTTGCTTTACAAACTTGCTCCACCAAGCCTGCTTAATATTATTCTTAAGTTCTACTCCTAAAGGACCGTAATCCCAAGCGTTTGCTAAACCGCCATAAATCTCAGAGCCCTGAAAAACGAAGCCCTGCTCCTTTAAGAAAGCAACTAATTCTTCTAATGTAATCTTTTGCATAATAATCCTCCACACAAAACAATATCCATTTTCTAATTTTAACAAATTTTTTCAATATAGTCAATGAATACCATCTAAAAGATGGTGTTCAAAATTAAAAAAACTGGCATATTTTTAAATACACCAGTAATTCTTAAATTAATCTTCAAATTTTACTTCTTCAATTGGCTTTTCAAGCTCTTCTTTTTTGCCTACCCAAGCCTTTCCATCAGAAAAGAATAAACGATTGGTAAATAGCTTGATCATAATTTTAGCATTAAAGTCTCCTTCAAATGCTAATTGATTCCCATTTAGATTAAAATCTCCATAATTATTCAAAATATCTATATTCTTTTCTGTAATTAAATTAAATGTTTCGCTATCATATTTTAACATTTGTCTTTTTAATTTTGAATTCCTTAAGCTAAACATTCCAGAAGGAGTAATTCTTCCTGTTTTTTCAATATTCTCTAAAATATTTAAAACCTTTAAACGATTAAAATCTCCAACAAAGAATATCTTTTCAAATTTATAATCCAAAGAATATAAAGTATCCCCATAAATAATAAAATCAATCTTATCAGAAAAAGTTATAAAAGAATCACTATTTACCTCTAAATAACCTTCTTCAAACTCTTGAAATACTTTAGCTTTTCTTTTGGCTACAGGCTTATTTTTAAAGCCTAAAATTAAAGGAATATTCCCCTCTTCTTCTAGATTTTTCATCATAATATAGCCATCAGCATCTCTATCTAATAAAGGAGTTTCTATATCCGTAGTTTTAGGATTTGTACCTAAGATAGTTGAGATAAATAATTCATACATTAGCTCTATAGATTCATCCTTTAAGGATAAGGCCTTTAGCATATGAGTATCATCAAAAGACCCATATTCTACTAATCCTAAGGAAGCATTTAGCTTCTCATTATATTTTTCTATAGCTTCATATCTTATTCCTTTAACAGCCTCATCTAAAATATTAAGCTTCTTTACTTTATATTTTCTATTGGATGCTTTAAAAAAATAAGTACTCCATTCTCCTTCAATATTTTCCATTATTTTATTGCTTAAATCACCAACACATGTAATATTTTCCATATAATATCTCCTAAAAAATTCTTTTATATTGTATCACTTGATAACTAATTTTAAAAGAGAAAAAAGACAATTCATAAGAATTGTCTATACCTCTTCAACATCATCAAAATCCATTTTTATTGGATATTCAGGATATTTTTCTATTACAGAATCTAGGGTAGATAATACTAATCCTAAGCCTTCCTTTTTCTCACTAGAAGTGATAATTAATTTATCATCTTCCTTTAATTCTAAAGTATTTAGAATAACTTCCTTACATTTCTTTCTTTCGCTATTTTTAATCTTATCCGATTTTGTTGCGATAACTGTTACAGGTAGGTTATGATACTTTAAGAAATTAAACATTAAGCAATCATCTTCACTTGGCTTATGACGGAAATCAACAAGTAAGAATACCATCTTTAATGACTTTCTTGTTGTAACATATTCTTCAATCATTTTACCAAATGTTTCTTTTATAGATTTTGATACTCTTGCATAACCATAGCCTGGTACATCTACAAAGTAAAACTCATGATTAATTTCAAAGAAATTAAGAGTTTGAGTTTTACCTGGGTTAGATGATGTCCTTGCAAGCTTATGGTTGTTGCATAGCATATTGATAAAGGAAGATTTTCCTACATTAGATCTACCACAAAACATGAATTCAATTCTATCCTCAGGAGGAAGTGAATTCTTATCTACGGCAGATTTAATAAATTCTGCTTGTTTTATTAACATAATAAATCCTCCTTAAATTTCAAAATAAAGTAATCTAGCAATAGGCTCGAATTCAATTTCATTTAATGTGCATGTCCCAATATCCCCATGGTCGCCATCTGCCTCTGCCCCTCTATGGCAATCCGATCCAGCACTAATAAGTAAATTCCACTTTTTAGCTAACTCAATAAACTTTTCTTCATCATTTTTTTCTGATGGATATCTAACTTCTATACCATCAAAGCCATATTTTAATATTTCTTCTACATAATCCTGATTCTTAATTAAGCATGGATGGGCGAATATAACAACACAACCAGCTTCTCTTGCAAGCTTTACACCATCCTCTGTAGACATTTTTGTAGATGGAATATAAGCTTTAGAATCATTTCTAATATATTTTGCAGCCTCTTCTCTAGGTAAATTATTACATTTTGCAATATTATTTAGCATATTCGCTCTTGTGATAACCTCACCCTTTAAAAGCTCATCTAAATCGATATTTAAGCCATAGATATCATGAATTTTATTCATCATATCAATAGCTCTTTTTCTTCTTTTTTCTTTTAAATTACGAGAAAAATCCCACATAGATTGTGGAATAATATTATTCTTAAATAAGCATACTACATGTACACTTTCTCCCTTATAATAAGTAGAAAGTTCTAATCCTTTGATAACTCTTACGCCATATTTTTTTGCAATTTCTTCTATTTCATCATCACCAAAAACACTATCGTGATCCGTTAGTGCAAAAATATCCACATGGTTTAAAACAGCTCTTTTTACAAGCTCCTCTGATGTTAAAATACCATCCGAATGAATGGTATGGTTATGAAGATCTATTTTCATAACTATTCACCCTTTATATCTAGCATATAGTCTATTTCAACTAATATATCCTTAACCTGAGGATATTTAATTAAGGATAAGGCTGCATCTAAGGTAAACTTCTTTGCAGCTAAAATATTGGAATCCTCAGGAATTAATTCCTGATCATCATATTTACCTACAAAATAAGTAACCTCTTTAAAATTACCATTTGGCATAGAGTAATGAATTGTTCTTTTCATATCTGGAAGAATTGTAGGAGTTAGACCTGTTTCTTCTTTAATTTCTCTTAAGGCACAATCTAAATCTGTCTCTCCACTTTTCTTATGACCCTTTGGGAATCCATAAGAGCCATTGGCCTCCATTATGAGTACGTACTCTCTTTTTCCTTCCTTGTTCTTGGTGTAAAGGATAGCACCACAGGAAAATTCTCTTTTCATAATTAACACCCACTAAAAGAAAAAAACACATCCGAAAAAGGATATGTTTCATATCTTTTTTCTTTAAAAACTTGTTTTCATTATAGCATATAAGAAACGATTTTTAAAGAAATAATATAGATTTATATTTGAGTTTCCCCATTTTTAAATTCATACGAAATTTTGTCAATTTTAGGAGATGTCAAATCTGACCCCCATTACAGTCCACAAATCTCGTCTTCGCTTATTTCTTTTAGGGTAAATTATTGAAATTAAGTCCTTGCTAAAAAATGAAATAACCCCTTTTATTCCATCGCTTATTCTATATAACCAAAATAGTACCTTTTCTCTTATTTGTTTTTTGATTTTTCTTATTGCTTTTCCTACAGCCTTCATATTT
>NZ_QXEV01000045.1 GCF_003550015.1 Anaeroplasma bactoclasticum | reverse complement strand
TTACCAACTTTTTGTTTGAACTTAGCAAAAAAATATAAGAAAGAGAGATTTGAACAATGAGCAGAGTTTACAACTTTTCAGCAGGTCCAGCTGTTCTACCTGAAGAAGTATTAAAAGAAGCAGCAGCAGAAATGTTAGATTATAAGGGCACAGGTATGTCTGTAATGGAAATGAGCCATCGCTCAAAACCTTTCCAGGCTATTATAGATGAGGCTGAAGCTGACTTAAGAGATCTATTAAATATCCCAGCAAACTATAAGGTATTATTCCTACAGGGTGGTGCATCCTTAGAGTTTATTAAGATTCCTATGAACTTCATGAGAAAGAAAAAGGCTGGATATATTATTACAGGTCAGTGGGCTAAGAAGGCTTCTAAGGAAGCTAAATTTGTTGGAGAAATGGTAACTTTAGCATCTAGTGAAGATAAGACATTCTCCTATATTCCAGATTGTAGTGATTTACCTATCACAGACGATATGGATTATGTATATATTTGTGAAAACAATACAATTTATGGTACTAAGTTCCATACATTACCTAATACAAAGGGAATTCCTCTAATTGCAGACCAGTCTTCTTGCTTCTTAAGTGAACCAGTAGATGTAACAAAGTATGGTATGATTTATGCAGGTGTTCAGAAGAATGTAGGACCTGCAGGTGTAGTTATCGCAATTATTCGTGAGGATTTAATTCCTACAGAAGAAGAATCTAAGAAGATTCCAACAATGCTTAACTATAAGACTCAGGTAGATAATAATTCCTTATTCAATACACCTAACTGCTATGGTATTTACATTTGTGGTAAGGTATTTAAGTGGTTAAAGGCAAATGGTGGTCTTGAAGGAATTCAAAAGAAGAATCAAGAAAAGGCAGCTATCCTTTACGATTTCTTAGATAACTCTAAGCTATTCGTTGGAACAGTTGAGAAGGCTTCTCGTTCTTTAATGAATGTTCCATTCATTGTTAATCCAGCTGTAGTTACTGATCCTGAAAAGAAGGCAGCTCTTGAAGCTGATTTCGTAGCTCAGGCTACTAAGGCTGGCTTAGTTAACCTTAAGGGTCATAGATCTGTAGGTGGTATGAGAGCATCTATCTATAACGCTATGCCAAAGGCTGGTGTTGAAGCATTAGTTGCATTCATGAAGAAATTTGAAGAGGAGAATTTATAAAATGAAGGCATTTTGTTTAAATAATATTTCTAAAGTAGCACTAGATACTTTAAAAGGTGCTGATGGTACAGTAGATACAATTGAAGCTGCAGATTCCATTTTAGTTCGTTCTGCTGAAATGAAGGAAATGGATTTACCAGAAAACATTTTAGCTGTAGCTAGAGCTGGTGCAGGTGTTAATAATATTCCTCTTGCAAAATATGCAGAAAAGGGTGTTGTAGTATTCAATACTCCTGGTGCTAACGCAAATGCAGTTAAGGAATTAGTACTTGCAGCATTGTTACTTGCTAGCCGTGATTTAATCGGTGGTAATGAATGGGTTAAGGCTAATGCTAATGATGAGGCTATCGCAAAGACAGCAGAAAAGGCAAAGAAGAATTTTGCTGGTACTGAGATCTTTGGCAAGACAATTGCTGTTGTAGGTTTAGGTGCTATTGGTATTTTAGTTGCTAACGCATGTATTGATTTAGGTATGAAGGTTGTAGGCTTTGACCCATACCTATCTACAGCAAACGCATTAAAGCTTAACTCTAAGGTTAAGTACACTACAGATTTAAAGGATGCAGTAAAGACTGCAGACTTCGTCACAATTCATGTACCTGCAATGGATTCCACAAAGGGTATGATTAATGAAGAAGTAATTAATGAAATGAAGAAGAATGTTGCAATTCTTAACTTCTCAAGAGATACATTAGTAAAGGAAGATGCACTTGGTGCAGCACTTGAAGCTGGTAATGTACGTAAGTATGTAACAGACTTTGCTAATCCAAAGGTTGTTACATTCAAAAATACAATCATTCTTCCTCATTTAGGTGCTTCTACAGAAGAAGCAGAGGATAACTGTGCAGTTATGGCAATCGCTGAATTAAAGGATTTCTTAGAAAATGGAAACATTAAGAATTCTGTAAACTATCCAGCAATGGCTGCAGGTGTTAAGAATGGTGCAAGCCGTGTTACTATTGCACACAAGAATGTTCCTGGTGTTATCAATCACTTCACTAAGGTAGTTGCTGATGCTGGTGCGAACATTAATACATTATTAAGCCAGTCTAAGGGTGAATTTGCATATACAGTATTAGATACTGATCAGCCAGTTGAGGCTAAATTATTTAATGGCCTTGAGGGTGTAATCAGAGTAAGAGTGATTTAATGATAAAGCTTGGAATGCCACAGCTTTTTGAATTTGATACAATTGAAGATAACCTTAAGCTTGCAAAGGAGCTTGGCTTAGATTTTATTGAATTAAATCTTAACTTTGGTTATTGCCGTAAGGAAATGGAGGCAAAAACAGTTAAGGCTTTATTAGATAAATATAATATCAAGGCTACTCTACATTTCTATGATGAGGCGGATTTAGGCTCCTACCCAGAGGTAGTGGATGCTTATTTAGTTCTACTTGAAAGATATTGCAAGCTAGGTGAGGGCTATATTGAATCTATGAATATTCATTTATGCCCTGGCCCTGTTGTAACAATTAGTGGTGTAAAGAATTATATTTACGAAAAGGAATATGACGATTATATAAAGAGATTTGTTAGTAATCTTCATCGTGCAGAAAAAATCTGTAATGACCATGGAATCCGTATGGTAATTGAAAACACAGATAATATTCCTTCTATGTGCAAAAGAACCTATAAGGACTTATATGATGCAGGATTTAAATTCTGTTATGATATAGGACATGATCACTTAAGCTATGACTTAGTACAAGAGGTAATAAAGGATATTCCTTTAGAATTCCAAGAATTCCATTTCCATGATGGAAAGGATAGAAAGAAATGTCATCTAGCCTTAGGTGAAGGAACTATTGATTTAAAGAAATTTAAAGAGCTAACTATTAAGCATGATGCATGGGTTAATCTTGAGGTTAAACAAGCATCCGATTTAAGAGTTTCTGTACCATATTTTAGAAACCTATAATAAACTGAAATGAAGCGAATTATCGCTTCTTTTCTTTTTAAATAACTCCCGTTCTATTGAAAATAACTCTGTTTTCGTATATAATAAAAGAACGAGGTATTGCGATGAATAGAAATGAATTAGAGCTAAAGGTACAAGAAAATAGTGGCTTTACTAGCGAAGTTTTTTTTGAAATGCTTCGTTTTTTTAGCGGTTTAGAAGAAATCGATTGTGGTATTATCGATATCTTTTATTCCTTTGCATTAAAATCTGTTCATACAAAATTTGCCTATGAACGATTAGAAAGCATTCATGAGGTAGCCTTAAATCTTTATGAGAAATCTAAAGAATGCCCTAGTAAGTGGAAGCTTGATTTCGTTGAGATTTATTATTACTATTTTATCGATTCATTAACTGAAGTATTAAGACATGCTAATCGTATACTTACACTAAACACCGAAGGAGTGGATAAGTGTGGTGCTTATTCCTTCGCTATAATGGTGTTTTTCCGTCATAAAATGTTTAATCAAGCTACATCCTATATTGATGAGGCAGACATCTATTTAAAGAATAATACGTCAAATTTAAAGGGTGAATTCCAATTATTAATTAATGAATTAGGTATTTATGCTATATCTCATCAGCATAAAAAATATATTGCTACAAAGGATAGGCTAGATTCATTAATGGAAGAATTTAGAATAAATGATGATTATAAAATGGAGGTTGATTTTTATAATCTTCATACTCTATATGGTAAAGTATTACTTAGAGATCAATTCGCTTTAGATGAAAATAAATCAGCTAAAGAATTTAAAGAAATCTTAGCTGATTTAAGAAAATGGAAGGATATAGGCGAAAACTATGGTTCTCTATTAACTCCATTATTTGATTATTTTAAAGATTATTTTAAAAAAGAAGAATTTATAGATGAAATATCTCATGTAATAACATATAATATGAATGTCAATGAAAGGCTAGTATTATTCCAATATTTATTTGAAACAATAAAAATTGATAAGGTAACCTATCATGACATTTATGAATCATATGTTGAGAATTTATTATACTATTATACAAATACACAAAAGAATAAATCATCAGAGATATTAACTGAAATTTTAAACTTCTCACTAGAAAAGAAGCTTGATGTATTAAATGCGAAATATCATTATGATACATTAACTGGCTGTTATAATAGAGTGTTCTTATCTGAAATAGAAGAACAGGTATTAGAAACAGGAGATGTAGTTATATATCTTGATTTAAATGATTTTAAAAAGATTAATGACACCTATGGTCATGATACAGGAGATAAGCAATTAAAAGTATTTGCAGAAATCCTAATGAGACATTTTGAAAATGATGTGGTATTAAGATTAGGTGGAGATGAATTTGTTGTATTGACTAGAGGAGTACCTGAAGATGTTTTAGCTAAGCTAGATGAGGCTAGAGCAGAATACTTAACTCATAATCTACTTAAAAATAGATATGGGTTTAGTGCAGGTGTATTACTACCTCATGGAATGGCTGTTCACCAAGCCATTGGTGAGGCAGATAAAGCAATGTATGACAGTAAAAAAACTGGCTTACCTTGCATTATAAGGGAAGTATAGCATTCTCAATAAGAGAGAATGCTTTATTTTTGGAGCAATACCCAAGAGGCTGAAGGGACCGGTTTCGAAAGCCGGGAGTGGTCGCAAGGCCAGCGGGGGTTCAAATCCCTCTTGCTCCGCCAACTTGAAAATGACAAGGTATCTTAATTGATACCTTTTTTTTATTTGTAAATAATAAAAAAACATAGCTATTTATTATGCCAAAATAGCTATGTTTTCTTTATAATTCTTTAATTTCTTTTACAATATTTATTATTTTTTCTTTTTTATTGTTAGGTATATCTTCTAATATTTTAATTAAATCCTTAGTAAAATCATCTTTAATATCTTTGTTAATATTTTCTATTACCTTATTAAATTCATTTTCTGAACTTGTTATTATTATATGTCTATCTAGTAAATAATCAGTAGATATTTTAAATATATCACTAAGCTTTATTATTTGAGATATATTTGGTTCTGATCTTCCTGTTTCCCATGATGATATAACATATTGCTTAACATTCATTAGATTTGCTAATTCAATTTGAGTAATATTATTTCGTTTTCTTAATTTTGTTAATTGCTCATTGAATGACATTTTATCAACTCCATCTATATTTTAATATGTAATTATTCATTTTTCAATCACATTTAGCAAAATAAACATATTATTCTTGAGTATAGAAAAAATACATAGTATAATATATATGTAATAAATGCATAGTCAATATTTTTAAACAAATGAAGAATAATAGAACATAATTGAATTATACGAGGATAAATATGGTAGAAAAGAAATAGTAATACCTGAATTAAATAATAAAACAATCGAATCAATGAGTTACATTATTAAATGACAAAAAGTAATGCTAGATTTCGAACTTGCCAAAATATATGGATACGAAACAAAGAATTTTAATAGGCAAGTAAAGAATAATATAGATAAATTCGATAGAGATTTTAGATTTCAATTAAATAAGGAAGAATATGATATAGTCTTGAAGTGCAAAAAATTCAAATCAAGTTGGGGTGAAAATAGAAAATTAAAGGACTTGAGAGGTCACAAATTGCTACCTCTGAATTATGGGCTGATGGAAAAGGAGGAAGAGCATATACACTACATGCGTTTACTGAACAAGGAATGAAATGAATTCAATTTTGATGTCACAAAATGTGATTTCAATTATCAAAAGAGGAAACGATATTAATTCAGAGGTCAAAAAATTTGACCGCTGAGATTTGGACTAAAGGTAAAGGAGGAAGAGCGACTTTACCATATGCCTTCACTGAACAAGGAATATATATGTTAATGACTGTATTAAAGGGTGATTTAGCCACTAAACAAAGTATTGCATTAATAGATGCTTTTAAACAAATGAAAGATTATATATAGAAGGGTTATACATATGGAAAATGATGAAATGATTATACCTGAATTAAATAATGAAACAATTGAATCAATGATTTATATTATTAGAGGTCAAAAGGTGATTCTAGACTTTGAACTAGCAAAAATATATGGATATGAAACAAAACGATTTAACGAACAAGTAAAGAATAATATTAATAAATTTCCTGAAAGATATAGATTTCAATTGAATAAAGAAGAATTGGATATTATTTTAAGGCCGAAAAAATCGACCTTAGCGAAGAGGATATTAAAGAATATTTAGATAAAACTGGTGAATTCTTAATTACTGAAGGATTAGGAGAAGGAATTGTAATAAAGAATTATGATTATAAAAATAAATATGGAAGAAGAACATGGGCTAAGATATTAACCGAGGACTTTAAAAAGAATAAAAAGGAATTAAGGGAAAGAAATCATATTGCTAAAAATGAAGGAGATATTGAATTACTTATTGTTAATTATTACTTAACTTCAGAACATGTATTAAAAGAAAAATACAAGATAGAAAGAAAATATGGTGGATGGTCATCTAAAAATATTTTTGAGTTATTAAATAGAGTTTATGATGAATTCTTAAAAGATAGTTTTGAATTAATACTAAAAAAATATAAGGATCCTACTATCAATTTTAAATTGCTAAGACAGTACTCTAATGATTTTGTAAAGGAGACAATTGGACTATGACAAATGATATTATAAATAAAGAATTAGTAAATAAAATTGAATCATTATTAAAAAATGCTAGAGAAAAAGTAGTAAGAGAAGTAAACAATACTTTGCTTATCACATATATGGAAATAGGCAAGGCAATTGTAGAAGATGAAAAACTCCATATAGATGATATAGAGTATGAAAACAAATCTTTAAGATATTTATCTAAAGTTTTAACAAATAAATTTGGAAAAGGCTTTTCACTAGCTAATTTGCATTTTATGGTTGCTTTTTATAAAAATTATGGTAGTGTTCAGACACTGTCTAAACACTTAGGCTGGTCGCATTATTGTGAATTATTATCTATTTCAGATAAAGATAAACGAAGCTTTTATGAAAAAGAATGTTCTAATGCAAGATGGAGTGTTAGAGAACTAAGAAGACAAATAGAATCGTCATTATATGAAAGATTATTATTATCTAATGGAAAAACTAATAAAGAAAAAGTATTAGAACTGGCTTTAAAGGGTAATGAGATAAATACCCCTGAAGATATAATAAAAGATCCATATGTTTTTGAATTTTTAGGATTACCTGAAAATAAGCCACTAATGGAAAGCGATTTGGAAGAATCTTTAATTAAACAAATAGAGAAATTTATACTTGAGTTAGGTAAAGGCTTTATGTTTGTTGGAAGCCAACAAAGAGTAACATATAAAAATGTTCATTATTATGTAGATATGGTGTTTTACAATAAGATTTTAAAATCATATGTATTAATTGAATTAAAAACAAGCCAATTTATGCCTGAGGCAGTAGGACAATTAAATATGTATTTAAATTATTATGCTGCAGAGGTTAATGATGAATATGATAATCCACCAATTGGCATTATATTATGCACTGATAAGGGGAATGTTAATTTAGAGTATGCCTTAGGTGGATTAAATAATAAAATATTTGCATCTAAATATATAACTGTTTTACCAAAGAAAGAAGAATTAATTAAGCAAGTAGAAATGATAATACATAAGGAAAAAAATGATGGTAGATAAGAGTTTGATTGTTATTCTATTTTTATAGATGATGAAAAAAGTAAGCAAAGTATTTATGAAGCATATTGTGAAATGAAAGGTATGTTTAAAACAAATAATGAAAAATGCCTATATGATAAGTATTTATTTTATGGCTATACTTATACACCATTTCTTTTTATGCTTGGTCAAATGTATTCGGATAATAGGAAGTATTATTGCTTTCATATCCAACAAACAAATCAGTCTACAAAGCGAGTTAGATTAAAAAGAAAATCTAAAGATGATAATAACCTTGTAGATGCTTATCATGAAAATAATAAAGAAACACTTATTATTAGAGTAGGAACAACAGTATCTATTGATAACATGAATATCTCACAATTTGGTGAAACTGATGTACTTGATATTACATCAAACAAAACAGGTACTGAGGTTATAGATTCTATTGATAGATTAAATGACTGGTGCGATATTATTGTTAAGAAAATAAGAAATATAGATTTTGCTCGATATTCTAAAATTATTCTGTTATTGGCAACATCAGCAGAAATGGTCTTTTTGTTAGGAAAAAGATTGTCTAAGAATTCAGATCCTAATTTTTATGTCTATCATTATGATGTAAATGCTAAGAATCCATATCCATGGGCTCTTGCATCTAAGATGGTTAATGACTATGATAAAGTGGTTTATTTATATAAAAAAGACAGGAATTATTAATATGCTATACTAAAAATAGTTTTGAAAGGCGTTGATTTCATGTTAAGATTTGATGAAACAGATAAATATGAATTAAAAGAAATATTAAATGATGCCCTACCTAAAGAGATAGAAACCTATCTTAATACTGAAGGTGGAGGCCATATTTATATTGGCGTAAATAAAATTGGTGAAGTAGTAGGTATCACCAAAGGTAAATTAGATGAAACAATGCTAAAAGTTGGTGATGTCATTACTGATCAAGTATTACCTAAATGTACTGAATATGTACATGTTCATCATGAAGTAATAGAAAATAAAGATGTGATTATAATAGATATAAAAAGAGGTAATAAATTATATTACCAAAAGAAATATGGTATGACACCAAAAGGTTGTCATTATAGAGTTGGTACTAAATGTCAAGAAATGACACCTGAAGAAATAGAAAAGAGATTTATTGCTTCATTAAATATTCCTGAACCAGATATATGTGAAATGGAATCACATAGACAGGATTTAACATTTCAAATATTAAAAAATTATTTGATAACACATAATTATCATTTCAATGATAAAACATTTGAAACAAATTTAAGGTTACGAACATCTAGTGGAAAATATAATTATATGGCTTTTATGCTAGCTGATAAAAATGATATAGTAATCAATGTTGCAACATTTGCAACTACGGATAAGAGCAAATATTTAAAAAGAGATGAATTTGGTGGTGTCTGCTTACTCTATGCAATGGAAAAAGCAAAAGATTATGTCGAATCATCATATAATCAAACATTTATAAAGCTTGGTGAAGGAAGTAGAAAAGAGAAAAAAGTATTTAATAATGAGGCTTTTGAACAAGCGTGGTATAACGCTTGTGTCCATAATAAATGGAGTGAGAGTAATAATCCAGGTATTTACATTTATTCAGACAGATTGGAGATTGAATCAAGAGGCTCAATACCAGCTAGAATGTCAAAAGAAGATTTTTATAGAGGTGTAAGTAATCCGGTTAATAAGAAATTATTTGATATATTTAAGACTTGTGGTTTCGGTGAGGAAAGTGGTCATGGTGTTCCAACAATAGTTAGTATTTATGGTGAAAAGGCTTATCGTTTCACTGAAAGCTATATAAATGTTATTATTCCATTTGATAAATCAGGATTCGATAATGATGATGGTGATGCAAAACATCCAAGAAACATCCAAGAAACATCCAAGAAACATCCAAGAAACATCCAAGAAGAAATATATGAATTAATGAAGTCAAATCAAACATTAACTATGAAAGATATAATGAAAATATTAAATATTTCAGAAGGTAGTGCTAGACATAACATTAAGAAACTTAAGGATGAAGGAAGAATAGAACATAAGGGTTCTACAAAATCAGGTTACTGGAAAACTAAGTAATTAAATAATATAATTTAAGGATGCCATAAAAAATGGGAAATGATATACCCTGTTTTCAAAACTTGGCATCCTTAAAATTTTATAAATATTATAAAAATCAAGTAATAGATCCATATTTTGAAATTTAAGGATGAAAGAATGCCAAGGTTTTCATGAGAGAATGTGGCATCCTTGACATGGCATTCTTAGTTGATTTATTTGCTATTTGAAAATGATTAGGTATCTTTTTGATGCCTTTTGTTTTTATAAAGGAACAAATCGTTTATAACAAATTATAACAAATTATAACAAAATATTTGAATTATAAAAATACTATGTTTGTTTAATTAAATTTGCCACCAGAAGTGGTATATTTTTAAACTTATCTTAAAACTTTAGATACTTCTCAATTTTAATCATTACCGTTCAAACTTTAATCATTACCGTTCAAACTTTAATTATCATCGTTCAAACTTTTGCAAGTCGTTAAAAATAATTGAAAATAATGTGTTAGGGTTTAGAATAAATGACCTATAAAATAATAAATTATTTTTATTTGTGTTTCCCCATTTTTTAATAAAGGGTAAAAATGATAAAAAAATATCCAGGTAGAAATACCTGGGTTTTGTGTCTTATATAAGTGAAAAAAGACCTCAAAAATGGTATAATTAAATTGGCAAAAATAACTAAATACCAGAGGACTTTTTCCATGAAAAATTATAGCACTTTAAACGATATTTTAAAAGATGAAATTGTTAATTATATAAAGGATATTACAAAAGG
>NZ_QXEV01000044.1 GCF_003550015.1 Anaeroplasma bactoclasticum | reverse complement strand
ATGGATTTACTATTTCAAACCGAGCTTGATTATTAACATTTATATCCACCAATTTGGTGGATTTTATCATTTCTTAACTACCCATTTTAGGGGTAAATCCTAAATTCAGGTTTTATCATAACTTATATTAGTTTTCAATAGGTAAAAGGCTGAAAATGATAGTGAAACTATCTTTCTTTCTTTCTGTTTGTTACATAAAGACACAATAACCCTATTATTGCTACTTTTCAATGAAAAAAGGATTATATTTAAAATATAATTCCTTCTTACTTAATTTCTTATAATTTCAATCGAATCTTTTAGCTTTTCTATTTCGGCATGACTTGTAACATACTTTTCACCATCTAGTGTGAATTCTAAATTATCACCATCAAGAGTAACCATCTTCTTTTCTAAAACGAGACAATGCCTTTTTGATTTTGAAACCAAAAATTTCCAAAAACGAATCGTATCACTAACTTTGTTTTTAAATGGTAATATCTTAATATGCATAAACTCTTCATTCGTTTGGACAATAGAATATCCCGCAAGATATTTCGTATTTAAAATGAACAATTGAGATATTTTTTCTTCTTTTCCATCAATAAAAATAGTAGTTGGCTTTGTATAAAAGAAGTCTTTTATACAAGCTAAGTAATATGCTAGTCTTCCAAGCTCTCTTTTTTTACCTGCAGAATAGGATACCCCTGCATATCTTCCAATCGCTAATCCATATAGGAAAAATGTATCATTTATACGATATGCGCTATGGGGTTTAGCATGTCCATTTAATATTATTTTTAAGCATTTTTTTATACTTTTAGGCATTTTATGACACTTAGCTACATCATTCATAGTTCCTCTTGGAATAATACCAAGCTTAGGCTTTTTTTGAAGCCTTAGGATTCCCGATGCAGCCTCATGAATGGTTCCATCACCACCACAGGCTATGACTAAATCATAAGATTCTCCATTTAAAGATACATATTCATCAATGGTACCTTTACCCTTTGTTTCAAAAATGTCTGTGGTATATGCCACAGACAATTCTTTAACTATAAACTCGATTTCTTTTTTCTTTAATGCCCTTCTACTATAGGGATTATGTACTAAAAGAGCTCGCATTATTTTTTAGACTTCTCCTTTACATCCTTTTTAGGAGTTGCCTTAGTTTGAGTTTTAGTTTGAGTCTTAGATGCCACCTTTTTTTCTTCTACCTTTGTTAAAGGCTTCTTTTCATCTACCTTAGGTCTAGATTTTTCATTTAAGAAATTCTCAAACTTCATGTAATTCTCTTTTGTACCTACTACAACTAATACATCCCCCGGAGAAATCAAATCCATTGGCTTAGGAATAGCAAATTTACCATCTTTAATTAATCCTACAATATTAACATCAAATAATACACGGACATTCATATCAATAATACTTTTAGGCTCAAATCCCTCACCAACAGAAATTTTAACCATAGTATAATCTTCAGCTAGCTGATAATAATCCAAAATAGAATCCGACATAATTTGGTTTGCTAAAGAAAGGGCTGTTGCCTCTTCTGGAATAATTACTTCTGTTGCACCAAGCATTCTATAAACTTCCTTATGTCCTTCTTCATCAGCACGAACAGTAATCTTTTTTACACCAAAATTCTTTAAATTTAATACAGTTAGAATAGATGCCTGCAAATTATTACCAATTGCTACAACGGCATGGTCAATTTGAGATGCACCTAATTCCTTAAGAACATTTGGCTTAGTTGAATCTGCAACTACACAATGTGGAATAAATGATGCTACCTTTGTAACAGATTCCTCATCAATATCAATTGCTAAAACATCCGCATCCATATTCGCTAAAATTTTAGCAATATTTGCGCCAAAACGGCCTAATCCTATAATCATAAATGATTTTTTCGCTGTTGCTCTTCTCATCCTATAATCACATTCTCCTCTACATATTGAATTGATTCTTTTGAATTACCAATCCAATTCTTATTTACTACACCAATAATAGTTAAAGGTCCAAGTCTACCAAAGAACATAATAAAGCATAAAATAATACGACTACCTGCATTTAAGCTTGTAGTAATACCCATCGATAGACCAGTAGTTGAAAAGGCACTAGATACTTCAAATAATATCTCTTCAATGCCAAATTGCTCTTCTGTTCCTACTAGGGTTCTATCATACTGTACTATTGCTACTAAGAATGTACCAAATACTACAATTAATACACACATACCTATTAATACAAAGGCTTTAAATATCTGCTCGTTTGATATTTTTCTACCAAATGCTCTTGCACTTTTACCTCTTGCATAAAATACAATAGCTATAATAACAACCGCAATTGTAGTTGTTTTTACACCACCACCTGTACCACAAGGAGATGCACCAATAAGCATTAAAATAACATAGATAACATAAGCTCCAGGATAATTCTTAAGCTCTGCTAAATCATAGGTTGTAAAGCCTGCAGTTCTACATGTTACAGACCCAAATAAAGCCTGTAGCCATGTGAAATTAGGGTCTGTTATAGTTGCTTTAATAAATAATGCACCAACAACGATTAATACTATAGTAGTAGAAATAGCAAGCTTTGAATGTAAAGTTAATTTCTTCCATTTAAATCTCTTTTTAAATAAATCATCCATAACAACAAATCCACAGGATCCTAAAATAATCATTGCGATTGTTGTCATATTGATTAAAATATCATCCTTAAATAATATGAGTGAATCTGAACCAATTCCACCAAATATATCAAATCCTGCATTATTAAATGCAGATGCAGAATGGAATAAGGATGCTCCAAGTGCTTCCCACCAAGTATCAAAATACTTCACAAAAACAACCATATTAATGCCTGCACATATAATTTGTACAGAAAATGATATAATAACAATCTTTCTTACTAATGGAATTAAACCAGATACAGAAGACTGATTTAATGCTTCTCTTAACAAGAATCGATTAGATACTCCAATCTTAGCTCCAATCATTGTATAAAAGAAAATTGCGATAGTTATAAAGGATAATCCACCAATTTCCATAAGAATTACCATAATAATTCTTCCATACAACGTGAATGTTTGTCCAACATTTGCTACAGACAAGCCTGTAACACAAACTGCAGATGTTGCCATAAACAATGAATCAACAAATCCTATGGAATGGAAATCTGTTGTTGTAAATGGCATAACCAAAAATATGGTACCTGCAATAATAATGCTAAGGAAGCTTACAATTATTATAATGTAGGGATGAATTTTTGTTTTCTTCATATCCAACACCTCAACATATGCCTATTATACTATATTTTTAAAATCATAACAAGAAAAACCCCGTTTTTACACTTTTATCTGTTGAAAAAAAGAGCCAATAATTTGGCTCAATTCTGTTATTATTTTTACTTTTCTAATTCTGGAATTGCTTTAGATATTGCCATAGCTAAAGCACCTGTTCCAATATGACAAGAAACGGATAAGGAAAGTGGATAAACATCTACATTTTTACCTGGGAAAACCTTCTTGATTTCTTCTACAAATTCTAATGCAGGAGTCTTGTCAACACCAGAATATGCAACCTCTAAATATACATTATCTGTTTTACCATCTAAATCCTTTAAAAAACCATTTATGGATGCTTCACAAGCTTGAATCATAATCTTCTTAGCATTTTCCATATCACGATTTCTCATTCTATATTTATCTAGTTTTTCACCCTTAATTGTTAAAATAGGCTTTAATTTTAATAAACCACCTAAAGCTGCAGCTGCAGGAGTGATTCTTCCACCCTTCTTTAAATAATATAGAGTATCTAATGTAATATAAATATCTGAATTGAATTTTTCTCTTTCTAAAATATCCTTAATTTCTTTTCCGCTATATCCCTTTTTAGCAAGCTCGATTGCATCTAGTGCATGCTGGCGCTGTGTTACAGAAATTCTTTGATCATCTACAACAAATACCTTTCCTTCGTACATTGCCTCAGCACTAACCTTGGCACTTTGGCAAGAATTAGATAATCCACTAGACATTGGAATATATACAACCTCATCATATTCTGTTAAAGCTTCATCCCAAACAGAATTAACAAAGCCAATGGATGGCTGTGATGTACAAACATTAGCCTCTCCAGTTAATTTTTCATAGAATTGCTCTTGAGTTAATGTGATATCCTCTAAGTATTCTTCACCATCAATCATAAATGGCATAGGAATGACACGAATTCCAAGTTCTTGTGCTTCCTTTTGTGTAATACCACTATTAGAATCTGTAATAATTGCAACCTTTGGCATAATAAAAACCTCCCTTATGTCAAGAATCGACTTACTTCACTTTTCGAAAGTAGTATATCAGTAAATGTAAAGCTTGTCAAACATTATTTTATGTCATAATCTGACATAAATGGCTTTTTAAGAAACAAAAACATAAATATTGAGGACCAATGATACATTTGTCTATCTTTTGGAAAGTCTTAAACTATCAATGAAAAAAAGAGGTTATTCTACCTCTTCAGATTCTACATCAATGACTGTATCTTCAAATGATTTTGTATGAATCATTAATAAAACAATATTTATTAAAGATAATACTGCAAGGACAATTCCAAAGGTAATTAAAGCAATTTGGAATAATAAATCTCCTGCATTAAAGAATAATGCTATACCTAACGCAAGTAATGGAATTTCTGTTAAAAACTGTCTTTTATGGTCTCTTGCTAATATGATTCTTATTAATGGAAAAATAATTAATAATGAACCAAGTATAACGGATAAAACAAAGCCATGATTAAATATAAATATTGCTCCTAATATGATAAATGATAAGGATACAATAAAATTATAAGCATATCTTTTACTATGCTTCATTTCCTTAGCAGATATTAATAAGGGGAAGATATTTACTAATATAATAATTGCACCAATAAAGATACAAATTACTTGAACAAATTCCTCATAATATAATATACCAACTAATGTTAAAACAACCCCTAATATAACTCCTATAACCCCAAAGAATAATGATAATCTTTTATTACTATTCATTGCACATTTCCTTTATTTGTAAAATTATATTTTCTAAATTAGGCTCTATACGATTCTTTTGAACCGGAGTCATTAATCTTGAATTCCAAATGGATTTAAAATCCTTTTCCTTATACCAATAATAAGCTTCTGTTTCTCCTTCTTGTAATAATATAGAATCTGGGTCTATATCACATACACAAGTAAAGGTATGAGCTATCGCATGATAAGAAACTATAGTTTTATAATGCTTTATAAAATTCCCATCAATACCAGTTTCTTCCTTTAATTCTCTTTTGGCAGAATCTAGGGGATCCTCCCCATATTGCATACATCCAACTGTAACCTCTAAATAGCCTGGCATAGAGCTTTTATATTTACTTCTTTTTGTGATTAAAAAGGATTGATTTCTCTTATTATAAGTAATCACATCAATTATACCAAAATAATATCCATTTGGAATGTGATTTGGTCTTGCTATTTTCAAATCACATTTATTTAATTTTTGATCATATACCTGATAATACTCTACATTATTCATACTTTATAGGACTCCTTAATCTCAAGTAATTCAAAATAGCGTTCCATAAGCTTATCATATTCTTTAGATAATTCTTCCTTTTTATCATTTAATTCCATAAGCTTTTTATAATCTGTAGAAATTGTTTTAAGTTCTGTATCTAGCTTTTCAATTTCTTTTTCTATTTTAGGCATACGTTCTTCTATATTTTCTAATTCTTTTCTTAAGGCGGAAGGCATTCTTTGTGTTTTTACTCTTTCCTTTGGAATTGCCTCATCTACTCTACCCTCTTTATCATTTTGATTTAAATACTCACTAAAGGATAATAAGGATTCTTCTATAGTACCTGATTTGAATATGAATAGCTTATTACATATTTTATCTAGAAAATATCTATCATGAGATACAACTAAAATAGGGCCTTTAAAGCTCATTAAATAATTTTCTAATATTTCTAATGTATATAGATCTAAATCATTTGTAGGCTCATCAAATAATAATACATTCGGATTAGAAATAAGGACTCTTACAAGCTGTAATCTTCTTTTTTCTCCACCCGATAGCATCTTTACCTTAGTATACTGTAAATCCCTAGAAAACAAGAAATTTTCAAGTAACGTTTCCGCATCCATCTTACCATCTAGGGTATCAATAATATTTGCAGTATCTTTAATATAATCAATAACTCTAATCTCTGGATCAATTAATTCTAAATGCTGGGAAAAATAACCAATTTTTAAAGTTTCCCCTTTAATTAATTCTCCACTAGATAAGCTATCTAATCCCATTAATATACGGAATAATGTAGTTTTACCAGCCCCATTATCTCCAACGATACCAATAATATCATCACGGTTTAAATCAAAACTAAAGTTTTCAAATAAAACATTATCTCCAAAAGCCTTAGAGCCATTTTTCATATAGATAAGCTTTTTACCAAGTCTTGTTTCTATACTAGAAAACTCCATTGTCTTTTGTTCATTAAATTCTATTTCGCTTAATGCTTTAAATCTTTCTTTTCTAGCCTTATTCTTTGTTCTTCTTGCCTCAACACCTCTACCCATCCATTCCTTTTCCACTCTTAGGATTTGTTTTAAGTGCTTCTCTGCTAAAGCCTCCGCTTCAATACGTTCTGCCTTTAAGCTTAAGAATTCATCATAATTGGCATCATATAAATAGATTTTACCAAAATCTAATTCCATCATTTTATTACAAACTCTTTGTAAAAAATATCTATCATGGGTTACCATAAGTAATCCCTTTTTCCATTTTATTAAATATTTTTCTAACCAAAGAATTAACTCATTATCTAAATGGTTTGTAGGCTCATCTAATATTAGCATATCACATGGAGTAACTAATACTTTGGCAAGAGCAAGTCTTTTAAGCTGTCCACCAGAAAAGTTTTTGGTAGTAATAGATAAATCTAAAAATCCCATTTTAGTTAAGATACTTTTGGCTTCATATTCAATTATTGGAGCATCCTTCGTTGAATCCTCCATTACAATGGATAATAAGTCCTTGGATTCATCAAATTTAGGGTCCTGCTTCAAATAATTAATTCGCATTCCACCAGAAATGACAATTTTACCACTTATAGGATTTTCATCTCCCATAATAAGCTTTAGCATTGTAGTCTTACCGGTACCATTTACTCCAACAATACCAATCTTATCATTATCCGATATAGAAAAAGAGGCGTTATCTAATATTTTTCTTTCGATATATTTAAATGTTACATTATCAAATGTAATATTCATAATATTACACCTCCTTTACAATCGGTATGAATTATACCACACTTATTGCATCAAAAAAAGACTGATTTACATCAGTCTAATTTCTTAAGCAAGCTTTTCAATAAGTCTTTTCATTTCATTTGCTTTAGAATCTACATTTCTATATGCATCATCTAAAGAGGATTCTTTTCCACCAATTTTAAACTTTAGAGTTTTTACTAACTCACCATCATCTAAGGTTAATACTAAAATACCATAATAACCATATTCAGGAAATGCTTCCTCTTCATATTCTTTTTTGAATTCAACGACATCATATAGGTTAATTAATGTGCCATCTAAATCATACATTTTTGTTTTCTTTTTCTTGTCCATTTTACTCACCCTCCAATAGGAATTATATCATATATATCGAAAAGTGAAAGAAAAATCGTAACTTAAAAACAAAAAACTGGAATAATTGCTTATTCCAGTAATATTCAAAGTGGTGCCGGCGACAGGACTTGAACCTGCACGCTCGTCGCAATAGATTCTAAGTCTATCATGTCTGCCAATTTCATCACGCCGGCACGTAAATACCTTGCAGCTTCAAACTGCAATAAGTATTATACATAATGGATATTTAATTGTCAAGAAGAAAAAAACTTAATTTTTTAGTATTTCTCCATAGATTTTACCATTTTCAATTTTCGTGATTTTTACATCATATAATTTACCAATTCTATCCTCTTCATAAGGCATAAAAACCTGTAAAAAATTGGATGTATGTCCCATCATCAAACCACCTAATACCTCTTGTTCTGGTATGATATCTAAAACCTTACCTATAAACTTTTCTGCATATTCTAATTCCAACTGATTGGATAACTCAATCAATCTTTTTGCACGATCCTTTTTATCCTGATCAGCTACCTGAGGCATTAAGGCTGCCTTAGTACCTTTTCTCATGGAATAAGGGAAAACATGAAGCTTAGATAGCTTTAATTCCTTACATAAATTATAGGTTTCCATAAATTCCTTTTCTGTTTCATATGGGAATCCTACAATAACATCTGTAGTAATAGAAATATTTGGTCTTGCACTTCTTAAATCCTTTACTTTATTTATATAATCATTAACATTATATTTTCTTTCCATTTTAGATAAAATTAAATCACTTCCAGCTTGAAGTGGTAAATGCAAATGATCAGCAATTACCTTATTATCCTTCATTAAGGAAATAAATTTATCATCTACCTCATTCATTTCAATAGAGGATACTCTTAATCTTTTTAATTTTGGAACTTCGTTCAATATTCTTTCAACTAAAGTAGAAAATGTAGCATCCTTATCCTTATATCTTCCAGTATGAATACCAGATAATACAACCTCTAAATAGCCATGGTCTGTAATTCTTTTTAGTTCATCAATTACTTCATCTATTGGCTTTGAGCGAACTGGTCCTCTTGCGAAAGGGATAATACAATAGGTACAGAAATTCTCACAGCCATCCTCTATTTTTACAAAGGCTCTTGTATGATCATAGCTTGTTACACCAAGCTTTTCATATTCATGAGTTTCTAAGATATCTAGAATATCTATTCTTTTTTCTTTTCTTTCACCCTTAAGCATCTTATCTATTGTATCTACAACAGACTTTTTATTACCATTACCAATTAGGATATCTACGCCATCAATTTCCTTTGCCTCATCGTTTGTTTGGGCATAACAGCCCATAACACAAATAATTGCCTTAGGATTCATTTTAATGCATTTATGAATCATCTTTCTACTTTTAGCATCTGCAGTATTTGTTACACTACAGGTATTAATGATGAAGCAATCACATGTTTCATCAGCCTCACATACCGTATAGCCTCTTGAAGTAAGCTCATTTTTTAATGCATTGCTTTCATAAATATTCACTTTGCAGCCTAATGTGATAAAGCCTACTTTCATTTCTTTAGCTCCATTTCATAACTAATTGCAGATAATATATAGAATACTGCTGTTTCTGTTCTTAAAATTCTTGGTCCTAAAGCACAAGGGATAAATCCCTTGTCCTTTAAATAGGATAATTCACTATCATCAATGCCACCCTCAGGTCCAACCACTACGGCGACCCTAGCATTTTCCTTTAAATTAGATATAAGGCTCTTAAATGCCTTTAATTCGCCATTTTTCGCTGATTCCTCATAACATACAATTTTTACATCAAAAGAGGAAAAATCGATAGTTTTTAAATAGGGGATAGAAGGTACTTCTGGAATAACATTTCTGAAGGATTGTTCTGCAGCCTCTTTAGCAATTTTTCTAAAACGCTCTAGCTTAGAAGTAATCTTTTTTTCTTCAAGCTTAACAATGCTTCTTTTCATAAATGTCGGAATGATTTGTTTTGCACCAAGCTCTGTTCCATGCTTGATGATTTCTTCCATTTTATCGCCTTTAGGATATCCTTGGAAAATAGATACAAAAACCGGCAACTCCATATTACCGGTTTTCTCTTCAACTATTTCAAAGGACACCTCATCTTTAGATACATTTAAAATCTTAGCTAAATAGGATTTTTCTGAATCACTTACCATAACAATCTCATCGCCTTTAAAGCGAAGGACTGTAGACATTTGGTAAGCATCATCTCCAGTGATTACCCTATTTTCTAGATTTTCTTTTGTAATGAAGTATTTTTGCATAATTATTGCTCTTTATATCTTCTATATTTGATTTCCATTAGGAACAATAATGGAAGTGCAATAATATCTCCAGCAATAAAACCAGAAGCATAAAGGCAAGAAATGCCTAGTGTTTGAATAAAGTTTGAATCTACATTTGTAATAAAGAAGCTAAACCATACAACAGCACCACAAACCGCAAATAATAAATAGATTACATATGCAAGAATACGAAGCGCTGGAATGAAATGGCTAATATTATTTTTAGCTGCATGTAAAACCATTTGATAAGTTTCTTCATCCATAGCCTCTGTAATAATGCAATCATATGCATATGGTGCCATATTTTTCTTTTCTTCTACATCGCCCTTGTTATTTTCAACAAGAGGGCAAATGAATACCAATTCCATAGTTTCCATATTTTGATATAGATTGTATAATCCCTTATATTTCTTTGCCATATCAATTCTTGTATACTTAGAAAAATCGATTGTTGGCTCTTCCTTTTGTGTGAAGCAACCACTTTTTACTAAGTTTACTGCCTTTTCAGCTAGCTGACGATTATTCTCAACTAATAATAATTTTTCATATTCCTTTAATTCAGGAGCAGCTTCAGGAATTAAATTCTCATCCTGTTCTACTTCTTCTAATCCTTCAAATTGATTCTGTTCCATAAACAAATACCTCCGAAATAAACTATTGTAATTTTATCATTATTCTATATTCAATTCAAGTATTTGAAAAAATAGGGTAGAGGAAAGAAAATAATTCTTTGCCCCTCCCGTTGCACCGTACATACGGGTCTCGTATACGGCGCTACATTTATATTATTCACAAACTACTTTAGGTAGTACAATAGAGGATTGACCAAACCCGGCCTATTCCTCTTTTTGTTTGGCTTAGAAAGTAAATCAGCACTAATTAAATAGTTAACAATCTTTGTACCACATTGTCTATACCAACCTAGTCTTGTATTGGCTACTGAATATATTTCTTCATCAGT
>NZ_QXEV01000043.1 GCF_003550015.1 Anaeroplasma bactoclasticum | reverse complement strand
TCAAGTCTTAAATACATTACTAACATATGTAATGTTTTTTAGCAATGTCATAAATATGAAGGCTGTAGGAAAAGCAATAAGAAAAATCAAAAAACAAATAAGAGAAAAGGTACTATTTTGGTTATATAGAATAAGCGATGGAATAAAAGGGGTTATTTCATTTTTTAGCAAGGACTTAATTTCAATAATTTACCCTAAAAGAAATAAGCGAAGACGAGATTTGTGGACTGTAATGGGGGTCAGATTTGACATCTCCTAAAATTGACAAAATTTCGTATGAATTTAAAAATGGGGAAACTCAAAACAAATTCCTATATATTGTATTTTTTAAGATTTTAAGGTAAAATAAAGTAATGAATTGCGAGGTGTTTACCCTATGGCAGAATACGTTATTAACCAATATCGTGGTGTATTTAAAAGAGCCGTGGAATTATATGAATTAGAAAAATTCAAAGATTCTTTTTTACTATTTGAAACTGTTGTACAAAATGATCAGGCTAATTATCAAGCGTGTTATTATCTTGGAGAACAGTTATATTATGGAAAAGGATGCCCAAAGAATGTAAAAAGAGCGTTCCAGTTATTTATGACTGCCGCTTCAAATAAAATTACAGATGCTGCATATATGGTAGGTATGTGCTACTTAGAAGGTAATGGTATTAACCAGGACTCAACACAGGCTGTTGCGTGGTTTACCGAAGCTGCAAAATATGCACATCCATTAAGCCAGTATTATTTAGGCTTAGCATATATGAAAGGCGAAGGTATCACTAAAGATATCCCAAGAGCTGCCCAGTGGTTAGTTCACTCTGCAAAGGCTGGAGTAATTGAGGCTCAAAGGGATGGTGGCCTTTGTTATGAAATGCTTGGCAAATTCAAGGGTGCTGCAAAATTATTCTTAGCTGGTGCTGAAAATGGAGACCCGTTATGCCAAGAAAAGATTGCCGATTATTATGCAGAAGGTAAAGGTATTTTACAATGTACAGAATTATCTGTTCACTATATTCAGCTAGCTGCAGAACAAAATAATCCACATGCCCAGCTTAAGCTTGCGAATCGTTATAGCTTAGGTGATGGTGTAAGATTAGATAAAAAAGTTGCATTTAACTGGTATCAAAAGGCAGCAAACTCAGAAGATCCTGCATCTATGAATGCACTTGCGGAGTGTTATCACTTAGGTGATGGATGCTTAAAGAATGATGCCCTTGCTATATCTTGGTGGCAAAAAGCTGCAAATAGTGGTAATACTCCAGCTATGATTCACTTAGCTGAAAACTTAACAGAACCAAGTGATAAGAATATCGTACAGGATTTAGTTACAGCAAAATATTGGTGGAGTAGAGCAGCTGAAGCTGGTGATGCATACGCAATGTATCGTTTGGGTGACTGCCTAGAACATGGTATTGGTGTATCTGTAATAAATCTAGAAGATGCATTTAAATGGTATAGACTTGCATCCCAAAATGGTAATGAAGAAGCAAGTGAAGCTACAAAACGCTTCTCAAGAAGTATAACTGGTAAGGTAAAGATTAAGAAGGTTGCGTAATTGCAACCTTTTGGTATTTATAAAAAATTAATTTTGAGGTGTACATTATGGGAAATGAAAAAAGTAGTGCTTTAAAAAAGGTAATAAATGAAATAACAAAAAAAGCAGGAAAAGAAGTAGCAGAAAATGCAGGTTCAAATATATATGCCGAATTAATCAAAAATGGACTAGAGTTTTCTAAAGAAGCATTAATTTATGTAAATGATTTACAAGGCCAAATCAATGAACTGAATCGTGAACAAAGAAATGTTAGAAATCAAAAGATAGCTTCTTTACAAAAACAATTAGATGTTATTGCAAATATGCTTCAAGATCCAAATTTAACATATGAACAAAAGATTGATTTAATTGACCGAATGAATGAACTTCAAGAAAAAATAGATGCTGAAGTTGATAAGAGTATAGAGGCTGAACAAGAAGAAAAAGATAGACGAATAAACGAAAGAAAAAAGGTTGGACAGGTTACTCTTGAAGTTGTTACTGGAGTTATCCCTTTTACTACAGCATATAGGGCTATAAAGAAGAAAACTCAAAATAAAAAATTAAATCAAATAGATGAAAATAAAGCAACTGAAATACTAGAAAATGAAGATATAAAGAGCATTGAATCTAAATAAAATAAGTATTCATTATAGTGATTTTCAAAGTGTGAAAAAACTTTTTAAAAAAACTAAAAAAATAAATTGACTATGAATTTTCATTTTGATATAATGTAAAAGCATGCGTATGATTACGCGAGGAGTGGGAGGACTTTGTCCAAAAGTCTGTTTGACCACATCATTGAAAGAAGGAGGAAATTTATAAAATGGCTAAGAAAGTTACAAAAGTTGTAAAACTACAGATTCAGGCCGGTAAAGCTAATCCAGCTCCACCAGTAGGTCCAGCTCTAGGACAGGCAGGAGTTAACATTCCAGGATTCTGTTCTCAATTCAATGACGCTACAAAGGATAAGATGGGCTATGTATTGCCAGTAGTAATCTCAGTATACGAAGACCGTTCATTCACATTCGTAGTACATACTCCACCAGCTGCAGATTTATTATTAAAGGCTGCTGGTATTCAGAAGGGTTCTGAGAATTCAAAGAAGCATACAGTAGCTACAATCACTAGAGCTCAGGCTAGACAGATTGCAGAAATGAAGATGCCTGACTTAAATGCCAATGATATTGAGGCTGCTACAAACATTATTTGTGGTACAGCTAAGAACATGGGTATCGTAGTTGAAGGCTAATTAATTTGGTTGTGTAAAACAGCCTAAAACTTGTGGGAGGAATTCCCGCTTTAACCACATTTTAGGAGGAAACAATATGAAGAGAGGAAAGAAGTACGTTGAAGCAGCAAAGCTTGTTGAAAAGACTAAGGCTTACGATGTAAAGGAAGCTTTAGACTTAGCATGCAAGACTTCTACAGCTAAGTTCGATGCATCTGTTGATGTATCCTTCCGCTTAAACATTGATCCACGTAAGGCAGAACAGAATATCCGTGGTGCTATCGTGTTACCTAATGGTACTGGTAAGACTAGAAGGGTATTAGTTATTTGCCGTGGAGCTAAGCAGCAGGAGGCTACTGAGGCAGGCGCTGATTATGTAGGCGAAGCTGAAATGATCAATAAGATCAATCAGGGCTGGTTCGACTTTGACGTTATCGTTGCTACACCAGATATGATGGGTCAGTTAGGTCGTTTAGGACGTGTATTAGGTCCTAAGGGATTAATGCCAAACCCTAAGACTGGTACAGTAACTATGGACGTTGCTAAGGCAGTTAAGGAAATCAAAGCAGGTAAGGTTGAGTACCGTCCTGATAAGGTTGGTAACATCCAGATGACTATCGGTAAGGTATCATTTGGCGCTGACAAGCTAGCTGAGAATTTCAAGACTGTATATGATGCTATTATGAAGGCTAAGCCTTCTACTATTAAGGGTGCATATGTAAAGAATATTTCTGTTGCATCTACAATGGGTCCTGGCATCAAGGTTTCATCTGATTCCATTAAGTAATATCAGATAATTAGAAGTACAATTTAAGCCGAAGACAGTAGGTGGGTATAATACCCTTAATCTCCTACCGAGGAATTAAAAGAAGAAAGTGAGATCCTCTTTTGCCTCGGCAGAAGAGGATTTTTATTTCAAATATTTATGGAGGTATAAAATGAAGGAAAGCATTTTAGCTAAACAGGAAGAAGTTAAACTTGTTTCAGAAAAAATGAAGAACTCAGCTGCATTCGTGGTATTCAAGTATCAGGGATTAACAGTTAAGGCATTCCAGACTCTACGTAGAGAATTACGTGCATCTGGTGTAGAAGTTTCTGTAATCAAGAACAACATTTCTACAAGAGCAGCTAAGGAAAATGGATATGATGCAGTTACTGATGCATTCTCTGGTCCAGTTGCAGTTGCATTTGCTAAGGATGATGTTGTTGCTCCAGCTAAGATTTTATTCGCAGCTAAGAAGGAAGAAGAAACAAGCAAGCTTGAAGTAGTAAAAGGTGTAGTTGATGGTGATGTTTATTCATTCGAACAGCTACAGTTATTGTCTCAGTTACCATCTTACGAAACATTATTAACTCAGTTAGCTGCAGGTATGTTAGGTACAGTTTCTCAGTTAGCAATTGGTTTAAATATGTTAGTAGAAAAGGGACAGGAAGCCTAAATTTTAATTAAAAAATAATTTATTATACGGAGGAAAAATAAAATGGCTAAGTTAACAAAAGAAGTATTTATTGAATCTTTAAAAGAAATGACAATCCTTGAAATCAAGGAATTAGTAGACGCTATGAAGGAGGAATTCGGTATTGACCCAACTGCAGTTGCTGCTGCTCCTGCTGCTGGTGCTGGTGCTGCTGCTGCAGCTGAACAGACTGAGTTCGACGTAGTATTAGCTAGCGCTGGTGCTGCTAAGTTAGGCGTAATCAAGGTTGTTAAGGAAGTAACAGGTTTAGGATTAAAGGAAGCTAAGGATTTAGTTGACAACGCTCCAAAGCCAGTTAAGGAAAAGGTATCTAAGGCAGAAGCTGAAGAATTAAAGGCTAAGTTAGAAGCTGCTGGTGCTACTGTTGAAATTAAGTAATTAATAATTCAGAGATACTAGTAAAAAAAGACATTATAAATTGGGCTTAAGGGGTCTTAAGCCCTTTTTTCTTAAGGTTTTAAGGAATTATGGAGAAGAACACACATTATTATTCAAAAACGCAAGAAAACGTAAAATCTAACCCTAATATCTATACATTTAATTTCCATGATTATACATTTCGTTTCCATACGGATTCTGGAGTTTTTTCAAAAGAATATATCGATTATGGAACATTCGCAATGCTAAAGGCATTTATTCCAAATGATATCGATGGAGATATCCTAGATATGGGTGCAGGTTATGGTCCTATAGGTATAGTTTTATCCACATTATATAAGAAGCATGCGGTAATGTGTGAGATTAACGAAAGGGCCTATAACCTTAATTTAAAAAACATAGAAGAAAACAAAGCGGATTGCGTTGTTTTCAATAGTAACCTTTATGAAGCAGTAGAAGGAATGGAATTTGCATCCATTATAACAAATCCACCAATTCGTGCTGGAAAACAAACTGTATTTGCTATCTATGATGGCGCATATACTCATTTAAAGCAAAATGGTGAGCTTTGGGTAGTTATTCAAAAGAAGCAAGGCGCACCATCTTCTAAAGAGCATTTAGAGGAATTATTTGGTAATTGTGAAATCATTACAAGAGATAAAGGTTATTATATTTTAAAATCAATAAAGAAGTAAAATTAGAGCAAGAAATGAAATATACATTTCCATTTCCTTGCTCTTTTTTTGGCATATAATTCCTCTTGAGTTAAAATAGTATTGCAATTAAAAATTGGAGGAGAGAAAAATGAAAAGATTTTTTAAAGCAGCAGCTGGAGCTTTATTTGCGTCTACAGCACTTATGGCACTTGCATCATGCCAAAGCAATCAGGATGAATTTGTGGTTGATAAACCAACCCCAAATAAAGATGCAATACAGATTATAGGTGATGCCGCATTCTATGATTATGATAAAGAGCATGAGGGTAAAACTTGGGAGGATTTCGGATATAAGGCATATACTTATATTATTGAGGAAAAAAGAGATACACTTCGTTTAACTAAAAAAGAAACATTAGATTTTGAATCATCTACTTTAACCTTAGAAGAATATATTTATGAAAAGGATGAAAACGAAAATTATCAAAAAAAGGGTAGCCTAAAGGCAAGTCGTTTTTTTAATGATTCAGGGAATTCTACCTTTATCTTTGATATTTCTTTTAATGAGTGTAAAATTCCAAATTCTTCTCTTAAAATAAGTGGAGACTTAAGTGCATACTTTGGGCGTTATGAACCTATTGTTTATATGAACGATTATGCAACAATGGTTGTTTTTAATGGTATTCCTCATTCATCCACTGAGGTTTATGTGTTAGAAAGTGAATCCTATCTTTATTATGCATATGATAATGAAATTGATGTATATAAAAATGATCTTATGAGTACAGCGTATATGGAAGATGAAAATTCTACTATTGGAATTAAAGTTGAGTACTTCACTACTAGTAAAGAAGCAGAAAAGACTACCTTAGATGGTAGAGTTGAAGTCAATATAAATTTCAGGACATATTCATATGCTTCAAGACATTATTTATATGAGGATATCCTTTCAGAATACAATACGTATGCATTAGCTAAATACTTTACTATAACAGAAGCATAAAAGAGAATAAATAGAAAAAGGGCTGAGAATTATTCCTCAGCCTTTTCGTCTTCTATAGACTCACTTGTATCTTTAACTTTTTCTTTCTTTTGGTTGAAAACAAATAGCTTTCTACCAATATAATTCATAATTAAAACAATAATAGTTAATACTACCTTAAATACCCAGAACCATAGCTGAATATTATGTAAGAACCAGAAATCAAATAATACATTATCGTGTAGTGGTTCAGATAATCTCATACCTAACCAGGTAATACCAAAACCAATTAAGGATAATACTACAAATTTAAAGAATACATAAAAGCTTCTTTGCTGGTCTTTTGTAATATAACGGTATACAAATTTTTGTAAGAACCAATTGGTAAATAATCCAGCTGTAAAGCCTGCAGCTGTATAAATAAATACAGCTAGATTTACCTCAAGGTTTTGACATACAAAATTCTTAAATGCCCAAGTGACAGCATAATCTACTAATGTAGCTAAGCCTCCTACGATTAAAAATCTTAGGATTTCTAAGCCTAGCTCTTTTTTATTCTGCTTCATTTTCTTCAACTTCCTCTAAATTAGAATCCTCTTCAATATAAATTGGTCTTCTTTGAGTTTGTTTTCTAACATCGTATAATAGACGGAATAAGTAGAATAAAACAATAAATAGGATTAAGAATAAGCCATCGATACGGATTGGATTCCAATCAAATGCGTAATAGCTATTTGCCTGTACTGCATTATAAATTCCTTTACCTGTATCAAAACATAAAAGGAAGAAGACAACCCATGCTGCAACCTTAGGAATATATTCATAGAATCTAGAGAATTCTCTCATACCTAAAATAGCATAATGGAATAGCTTTTTGAAATTCCACTTTGTTGTACCAGCACTACGCTTTGCATAATCAAATTCAATAACCTTCTGACGGAAGCCTACAAAATGATAAATACCTTTAGTGAATCTTTCATGATCCTTAATAGATAAGAATGCATTTACTGCCTTTTTATCTAATAAGCAGTAATCTCTAGCACCCTGAGCCATGCCCTTATCCTTTGTAACGAATGCATATACCTTATAGAAGGATAAGCTAAAGAATGCACTAAGTTTAGATCCACCATGACGATTCTTTTGTCTTGTGAATACTAAATTATATCCTTCCTCATGGCTCTTTAATAATTCGGGAATTAAATGTGGAGGATCCTGTAAATCGACATCCATAATAATTGCACAATCTGCTTTAGCTTTTTTTGCTGCTTCAAGTCCTGCATACATTGCAGCTTCCTTACCAAAGTTTCTTGAGAAGGATAAATATTTAATTCTTTTGTCCTTTTCTGCTAAAGACATCATAATCTCTAAAGATCTATCCTTAGAACCATCATTAACGAAGCATACATTATAATCATAATCGCCAGTTAAATATTTAATAACCTCATTGTAATATATTTCAATGGTTTCTTCCTCATTATAACAAGGAACCACTATAAATACTTTTTTCATTCTATCACTCTTTTCTTTTTACGAACCCATATAACAACAGTAGGGATTAAAATACCTGCATATATTATACAGCCTACTAAACTTAATTTACAACCCATACTCCATCCTTCTGGAATGAAATTAAGAGTTAAATCCACATTTGTAACTCCCTTAGGAACAACAACACCTAAGAAACCGCCATCGATATTAATAGTTTTAAATCCAACTTCATTATTATTAATAATCCATTCATCAGAATAAGTATAACCTGTTTTAATAATTCTTGTAGAATTGCCATCTGGCATATCTACTTTAATAGTCATTTTTGAACCATCAAGACTAAAGCTCTTATTTGTATAAGTGTTTTGTTTTTCAATGAATTCATCATATACTTGATATTTATATGCATAGATTCTTACAGTTTCTACTGCATCTTTTTTAGCTTCCATTAATAAATATTTATAATTTTTTATATCGTCATCATAAAAATGATTATAGTGTAACTGTGTTAAAGAAGTATAATTATTATCTAGAGGGATTTCATTAGTTAAATACATAAATCCATGTGTAAGCTCTCTAATATTACTATCTGTTGGATACACCATATAAGCATCATAATTTCTAAAAGTATTATTAAGATTAGATAAATCATAAACATAATATCCATTATCTAATTCTTCTTTAAAAAATAATGTACTTGTCACACATAAAGATGAATAATGACTTGATAGTTCGATATTATCGATATAAGGCATATCTAATTCACTATTTTCTATAGGTAAGTATCCATAGTTTAATATTGCTGCTTGTTTTGTGAATGGGTTTAATTTATTCTTATCCTTCATTAGTTCATCATAAACAATAAATGGAATATCATCCTTAAGCATATAATACTTTGTGGAATCATTTTCCTTTTGAGTTAAAGTATAATACTTTTCAGGTAAGGATATATTTTCATTTGTAATAACATATTTAACATTAAATACAGGAGAAGAAATTAAAGAATAACCACCATTAAATGCTCTACTCCAAGATCTACAAGGTTCACCATAAATATCTTCTAATACAGTATTTAACGGAGTATTATAGAAGGATTGGAAGAATCTACCAAAGTTCGCATCCTGAAGCTGTATATTTACATTTGTAGTTTCTCTACCAAAGATAGTATATAGATTTGTTCTATATCCATCTTTTATATCATAATTATAAATTTCCTTCATTGTATTAATTCTTTGCTGATTTGTTTCTTTTGCTGCATAATATCTAGCAGTAGTATTATCTACATTGGCAAATATAATTACAGTTGCAAAAACAAATTCAGCAAAAATTAATATAGGAACTGCTCTTTTATGAATTCTATCTTTACCCATCATCTTTTCTGTTATAGATAAAAGAAGAACTATTAAATATAAGGAAACTGAAATAAGTGCAGGAATTAATAATAAATAGAAATAATTACCAGTATTCTTATAATGTATAAAAATAGATGGACTAAAAATTAAAACATAGATTAAACAACATACTCCTGCAAGGATTATAAACAAGGAAAAATATTTACTAGTCTTAGATTCTCCTAAAGAAAAATTATTTTCATGCATTGCGATCGCAACACCATACAGATTCAAGAAATATGGAATAAAGAACCATCTTAAATATGGTTGAGTATTAAATCCAAAAATTACACAGAAGATAGGTATACATAATAAAATATTCATAAGTAATACAAAATATTTTAATCTTGCATTATATTTACCCTTTGTAAAGAAGAACTGTACTAAAAAGATTAAACCACCACAAGTCATATATAATGTGGCATGCTCACGAATATAATCTCCTGCTTCAACTAAGCATAATTGATGTGGATCATTAGGAATAAACATATTCATCCACTGTGTAAAATAATGTCTCCAAGAAAAGTTAACTAATGTTCCACCCTCTTTATTAAAGTACCAATAGGATTCAAGGTGTGCCTTTAAAACTGCTTCATCCTTTGGATTAAATAGGGATACAAGGATTAATTTTAAAGAAGCTTCAGTTCTTGATGTTTGGTGCATAATATAAAGTGCAGAAGGCATTAAAATAAATGCTCCTATAACAACACCTAAAAGAATAAAGAATAGGAATTCAAAGAATCGAATAAAGAATTCCTTCCATCTATACCAATGAGATTCATTACTATTACCTAAGGTGGCAGTCATTGTTGCAACAAAATATATAGATGCGAATGCTAAAAGCATATAGGCAATATAAAAATCATATAAAACAACTAAAAAGGCATAAATAGGTAATGTTAAATAATAAAAGCTTTTCTTTTCAATACATAAATCAATCAACAGCATTGCAAGTGGTGCATAAAAGCATATACCTAAATATACAGGGAATATATAATAAGATTCTGTTGTACCACCGCAAAATAAGATTAATGCGCAAAGGAATGCTACCTTTGTATTAAATTTTCTTGCGAAAGTATAATATAAAAGTAATGCTCCCGCAACAGGCCTCATAAAGTTCATAATACAGTAGGCTGTTTCGTTTTCCATAAAGAAGGATAACAAGAACGCAATAAATGTGAATATATCTAAAGGAATATAATATGCAGCGGAGAAGAAGGATACACCACCATATAGACTCCTATCATATAAAGATACATTTCCACTCTTAAGCTTATCAAAGAATCCGGATACATATGGATAATACTGTATTAAATCATCAGAATTCATATGTAAGAATCCACCATTATTATCGGTATATACCATAACAAAAATAAGCACAATTATGAATAAAGCTAAAAGTACCATAAAAGGATACCACTTATTTTGCCAAAAGAAATTCCATCCCCTATTTAATTTATATTGAAGTGATTTTTTATTATTTACTGCTTCCATAACTCTAATCCTCGTTCTTAAAAATACAATCATAGATTGTCTTTTTATTAAATTGTATTTATTATACCATAAATAGATATCGATTTATACTTTAAATTAAATTTGAATGTGATACCTGAATTTAGGATTTACCCCTAAAATGGGTAGTTAAGAAATGATAAAATCCACCAAATTGGTGGATATAAATGTTAATAATCAAGCTCGGTTTGAAATAGTAAATCCATATCTTTTTTTGAAAGATATACATTACCTAATTTCGATAAACCGAGTTTTTCTTTTATCTTTTCAAAAGTTCTACTCCATGTAGAATTGTTAATATAAGTTAAGTCATAATTTTCAGTGACATTATATTGCCTTACAAATTCAAATAATTGTGCAGCAGGTATTTCATCTTCAAATACTTTTAATTCTAATAATCTCATTAATGTAAGTGATATAT
>NZ_QXEV01000042.1 GCF_003550015.1 Anaeroplasma bactoclasticum | reverse complement strand
ATAGAGATTGCTTTCTTAGAGAATACTTCACCTGTATCTCTTTGAATGAAGAAATCGTGTTTTTGTGAGGCAGCGTCTATGCCTACATAGATCATAATATCTTGTCCTTTCATGATTAACACTGGTACTACCTACAATTTCTAATCCGCGTTACCTCGTTATTGATGAACCAATCACTTAATGTGTTGTAACCTACTCATAACCATATAGAATTAAAAACTGTAGCTATTTCCTTTTTTAACCAGTCAAGCTGTAAGGAGGAAGAAAATAGTCTACAGTGTTATCAAAATAATATTAACATGTATTCAATAATAATTGGATATTAAATAGATGTTTATGTATTAACATCATTAAATAATTAATACAATTTTATTATACGAGGAGGACTTTATGGGAGGATTACTAGAGGTCGAAGGCCTTAAATTTAAATATACAGATAATAACCTTTTTAATGATGTATCCTTTAGAATCCTACAAAAGGATCACATTGTACTTGTTGGTGATAATGGATGTGGTAAATCCACATTCATGAATTTAATTGCAAAAAATTTAATTCCAGATGCTGGTACGATTACTTGGATGAATGGAATTAAATATGCATATTTAGACCAGCATTTAAAGGTAAAACAGGATATTTCTATTATTGATTACATTAGTGAGGTATTTAGACCACTAATGGAAAAAGAAAAGCTTATGAATTCTTATTATGATAAGCTTGCAACATGCCCTGAATATGAATATGAAAAATATTTAAACTATGCTCAAGCAATTCAAGATGAGCTAGATAAAGCGAACTTTTACGCAATGAATTCCACTATGGGAAATATGATTAATGGCTTGGGTATTGCAGATTATGGCCTAGATACAGAGCTATCTAAGCTATCTGGTGGACAAAGAGCAAAAGTATATTTAGCAAAGCTTTTACTTGAAGCTCCAGATGTGCTTTTAATGGATGAGCCTACAAACTTTTTAGATGTAGCCCATATAGAGTGGCTTGGGGAATATTTAAAAGGCTTCCCTAAAGCCTTTGTTGTTATATCTCATGATGAGGGCTTTTTAAAGGAAATTGGTGAGGTTGTATATAATTTATCCAATAAGAATATGGTTAGATATAATATGCCATATGAGCTTTATTTAAAAGAAAGAGATATAAGAGAAGAACAATATCAAAAGGCATATCAAAACCAACAAGCATTCATTAAAAGAACAGAAGATTTTATTCAAAAAAATATTGTTAGAGCTACAACTACAGCTCGTGCACAATCTAGAAGAAAGATGCTTGAAAGAATTCAAGTATTAGAAAAACCTAAAAACCATGAGCCTATGCATATTAATTTCCCATTTTCTAAGGGCTTAGGTCAAGAGGTATTAAAGCTAGATAACCTAACTGTAGGCTATAAGGATAAGGTAGTACTTGAAAACTTAAATTTCTTAATGAAGCAAAATCAAAAGATTGCTATACTTGGACATAATGGTGTAGGTAAATCTACTATTTTAAAAACTATTATGGGCCTTATCCCACCACTTGGTGGTAAATATGTATGGAATCCTTCTGGAGATTTAAACTATTTTGCTCAAGAAGAAGCATATGATAATGTTACAACCCCAATAGAGTATTTAAGATATTATTATCATTTAAAAACAGATGGTGAATTAAGAAGTATATTAGCATCTGTTGGCATAAAAGGCGATTTAGCTATAAAGCCAATGTCTACATTATCTGGTGGACAGCAAACTAAGGTTAGACTTGCTTTAATGACCATGAAAAAAAGCAATATTTTAATTTTCGATGAGCCTACCAATCATTTAGACGTATTATCTAAGGCAGAGCTTTGGGAGGCAATTGATAGATTCCCTGGTTCTGTAATATTAGTTACACATGAGGATGATTTCTATCAAGGATTAGTCGATTTAGAGTTAAAATTTGGTGAAGAGGATAAATAATTCTTTACATATGTAAGAGAATTATAGTATAAAAAGAATAATCATAAACACTAGAAAAACAAGTGGAATTTTCACTTGTTTTTTCATTAATAGATATATCTAAAATAACGTGATTTTATCCTTGACTTTGAAGTATGCTTTTTATATAATATACAATGCTGGGGTGATTTTTATGCAATTAACACTGGCTCAGTTAAGAAAGGTTACATTCCCTTATACAGTGGATGAAGACTTGGATTTAACAAATGAGCTAAATGGCTTTGAAGATATAATTTCAATTTCATTAGTTCACGTTCATTCTGTTATAAGAGAAAGAGGTATAGATACCTATGAGATAAGCTTCCATATTTCATGTGAGCTTACTTTAGAGGATTCTGTATCCTTAGAACCTATTTCTTATCCATTAGATACAGAAGCAGTTGAAATATTTACAACGGATAGTGATTTGGAGGATGCATTCCTAATTGATGGAATTACATTAAATACAAAGGAAGCTGTTATAACAAACATTCTTTGTGAAAAGCCAATGAGCTATACCTTATGTGAATTTGAATCTGATCCTGAACCTGAGGAAAAGAGTGAAGAGTCAGATATTAATCCTGCATTCTCGGCATTAAAAGATTTAATCTAGGAGGTGTAAAAGATGGCAGTACCTTTCAGAAGAACTTCTAAGATGAAGAAGAGAATCAGACGTTCTCATTTAGCCTTAAATGTTCCAGGAATGATCACTTGTCCAAACTGTGGTGAATTAACATTAGCTCATAGAGTATGTTCTAACTGTGGTTTCTACAAAGGCAAGCAGGTTGTAGCTCCTAAGGCTGAAAAAGTTGAGGAATAATTTCATTAAAGAAAATATTACTGATAGAAATAGGCTCCAGGGGAGCCTATTTTCTATTTATGATAGATTTTATTATTTAATTCATTTATAATGAATGCGAGGTTGATATATTATGTATGTACATAAAAGTGTATTATTAAATGAAGCAATTGAAGGCTTAAATATTAAACCAGATGGAATATATGTTGATGCTACAACAGGTGGTGGAGGACATTCCTCCCATATCCTATCAAAGCTTACAACAGGACATTTATATTGTTTTGATCAGGATGAATATGCATATAAAAGAAGTAAGGAAGTATTAGATCCTATTTCAAAAGATAATTATACATTTATTCCTTCAAACTTCGTTAATGTTAAAAGTGAATTAAATAAGCTAGGTGTTACTAAAATAGATGGTATTTTATATGATTTAGGAGTTTCATCTTTCCAGTTTGATATTCCAGAAAGAGGATTTTCCTATAATTATGATGCACCACTAGATATGAGAATGAATCAAAATCAAGAGCTTACTGCAGAAATTATTGTTAATACATGGAGCTTTAATGATTTAATGAGGATTTTTACAAGATATGGTGAAGACCCCTTCTCTAAACAAATCGCAAGAGCGATTGAGCGTGAAAGAGCAATAAAGCCTATTCATACTACATTTGAGCTTGTAGATGTAATTAAGAGTGCATTACCAGCTAAGGTATTATCTAAAAAAGGTCATCCAGCAAAACAAACATTTCAAGCATTAAGAATTGCAGTAAATGATGAACTTAAAGTATTTGAGGTATCCATTAATGATGCCCTAGATATGCTTGCACCAAAGGGTAGAGCAGTAGTTATTACATTCCATTCCTTAGAGGATAGAATTTGTAAAACAGTATTCAAAGAAAGAAGCACTGTAGATATTCCAAAGGGCGTACCTCTAAATATTGAAGCTCCATATGAACTTATAACTAGAAAGCCTGTAACTGCATCAGAAGAAGAGTTAAAGGAAAATAATCGTGCTCATTCTGCAAAGATGAGAATTATTGAAAAGAAGTAGTTTATTTTATTCGAAAAGTGATATAATAGTTTTAGTTTATAGGAGGTTATTATGAAAAAGGATAGTTTATCATGGTGGGTTGGCTTTTTAGCCTTCGTAGTATTATTTGCAGCAGGCTTTGCGTGGTTATTACACTGGATTCCAGCTGTAGGAAATGTATTTGGTAATATTAAGATGGTTGCCTCCATCGTTTTAACTGTAATTGCTTTAGTATTTGGTTGGATTTGGCTTAGAACTACAGTTAAGAACAAAAAATTATTATTAGTATTATCTATTCTATTTGTTATCTTTGCTGTATTAGCAATCGTTGGATTTTTAGGTATTTAAAAGAAGGACCATTTGGTCCTTTTTTTAATACGAAAAAGGGCCAATAACTTGGCCCTACATACTTGAATTATTTATTTAATAATCTAATTTCATTGTTGCATGCATCGATGACATAAGGAATATTTGGTTTTATTTCTCCTTTAATAATCTTTGTTGCAATAAATGTTTCAATATATTTTGTAATATATCTTTTAACTGGTCTTGCGCCATAGGCTTCATCAAATGCTTCATCTAGAATATATTTCTTTAAAGAGTCTGCAAAAGTCATATCAATACCTTGAGCAATTAATCTCATATTTAAATTCTTTAGCATCTTTGTAACAATCTTTAGCTGTACATCCTTAGTTAATGGATTAAATGTAATAATTTCATCGATACGATTTAAGAATTCTGGTTTAAAGTTTGCTTTTAATAATTGATTAACCTTAATGCTCTTATCACTATCATGGGATAGAAGAATATCAGAACCAATATTAGATGTCATAATAATGATTGTATTTTTGAAATCTACAGTTCTTCCTTGAGAATCGGTTAATCTACCATCATCAAGTATTTGAAGAAGTATATTAAATACATCATGATGTGCTTTTTCAATTTCATCAAATAATACGATAGAATATGGATTTCGTCTAACCTTTTCTGTTAACTGTCCACCTTCTTCATATCCTACATAACCTGGTGCAGAACCGATTAATTTAGATACAGAATACTGCTCCATATATTCACTCATATCTAATCTTACGATATGAGATTCACTATCGAATAGAGCCTCAGCTAATGCTTTTGCAAGCTCTGTTTTACCAACACCAGTAGGACCTAAGAATAAGAAAGAACCAATAGGCTTATTCTCATCCTTAATACCTGCTCTTTGACGAATAATAGCATCACTAATTAAATCAACTGCTTCATCTTGACCAATTACTCTTTCCTTTAATGTTTCTGCAAGAGCAAGTATCTTTTCTCTTTCACCCTGCATAAGCTTAGAAATTGGAATATTTGTCCACTTTGCAACAACCTCTGCAACAGATTCCTCGTTAACGGATTCAGATAATAAATGGTCTTCCTTAGATTTTTCTTGGTATTCTTTAATCTTTTGCTCTAATTCTGGAATTTTAGAATACTGAAGCTCAGATGCAATCTTATAATTGCCTTCATTAAATGCTTTTTCAAGCTCAAATTTCTTTGCCTCTAATTCCTTTTTAACATCCTTATAAGCAGAAATTTCAGCCTTTTCCTGTTGCCATTTCTTAGTTAATTCTTTAGCATCAGCTTCAAGCTTTAAAAGCTCCTCATTAATTACACCTAATCTCTTTTTAGATACATCATCTGTTTCTTTCTTTAATGCCATCTGTTCAATCTTAAGCTGTGCAATCTTTCTATCTGCATCATCAAGCTCTGTTGGCTTTGAATCAATTTCCATACGGCAAGAAGCACAAGCCTCATCGATTAAATCGATAGCCTTATCTGGTAAGAAACGATCGGTAATATATCGATTAGATAATGTAGCTGCGGCTACAATAGCATTATCCATAATGGTTACACCATGATGAAGCTCAAATCTTTCTTTAATACCACGCAGAATAGAAATAGTATCTTCAACTGTAGGCTCTGATACTAAGACCTTTTGAAATCTTCGCTCTAGGGCACTATCCTTTTCAATATATTCTCTATATTCCTTTAAAGTAGTAGCACCTATACAATGAAGTTCTCCTCTAGCTAGCATTGGCTTTAGCATATTGGATGCATCTAGTGCACCATCTGCCTTACCTGCACCAACAATTAAGTGAATTTCATCGATAAACATGATGATTTTACCATCAGATTCTTTAACCTTATTTAATACAGCTTTTAATCTCTCTTCAAATTCTCCACGGAATTTAGCTCCTGCAACAAGTGCTCCCATATCAAGTTCAAAGATAGATTTATCTTTAAGAGTAGTAGGAACGTCGTTTGCAACAATACGTCTAGCTAAGCCTTCAATAATAGCTGTTTTACCTACACCTGGTTCACCAATTAATACTGGATTGTTTTTAGTCTTTCTTGAAAGGATTTTGATGATCCTACGGATTTCTTCATCACGACCGATTACGGGATCAATTTTTCCTTCCCTTGCAAGCGCAACAATATCTCTTCCATATTTTTCAAGTACATTTTCGTTTTCATTTTGTTCGTTATTATACTGCATATATCATCACACCTTTCTGACTCATCTCTCTTAAGTCACCTCTATTATATTCTTAAAAATTGGCACTGTCAAGCATAGAGTGCCAAAAAGTGAAAAAGAGACAAAATTGTGTTTGACATTGGAGTGTTGTTTCGATATAATAGAAGCGTTCACGATATATGGACCCGTAGCCAAGTGGTAAGGCACGGCACTGCAACTGCCTGATCGTTGGTTCGAATCCGATCGGGTCCTCCATTAAAGAACAAGTAGGTTTAATACAATTTAGTATTAAGCCTTTTTTCTTTATGTGAATTTAAACATGCCAAAATGGCATTAGTTTTAATAATAATATGCCAAAATGGCACTTATATATTGAAAAATATTGCCACGATGATATAATATAATTGGTGGTGGTTACTGATATGGCACTTAAAGAATTGAGAATAACGTTTGGATTGACTCAAGTAGAAGCAGCAAATTCTGTGGGTGTTCCTTTAAGGACATACATAAGGTATGAATCTAATCCGGATGAGTCTAATTTAAAATATCAAAAGATTGTAGAATTGTTAAAAGATAAATATGAAATTACTGAAACAAAGGGAATTTATGCATTAGATAAGCTAAAAATTATCCTATTAAATGTAATAGAAAAATATAAAGATGAAATATCTTTTTGTTACTTATTTGGATCATATGCAAAAGGCTATGCAAAAGATGAAAGTGATGTAGATATTTGTATTAACACTACACTTACTGGATTTAGATTTGTTGGATTAGTCGAAAACTTGCATCAAGTATTAAAGAAAAAAGTTGATGTTATTAGATTTAATGATTTAAAGGACAATCTAGAATTGATCAATGAAATAATGAAAGACGGAATAAAGATATATGGATAATATAAAAAATGATAAATATTATATTAATCAAATACTAGATGATATTGACAAAATAATAAAATACACTAACAATGTTTCATATGATGATTTTGTGGTTGATGAGCAATTAATAGATGCAGTATTATTTAGATTAATTCAAATGACTGAAAACATAAAGAAATTGTCCATTATGTTTAAAGAACAACATGCTAGCGTTAGTTGGAATGATATAGTTGGATTTAGAAATAGAATAGTTCATGATTATGGTAAAACAGATTATACAATTGTTTATGAAGTAGTTTTTAACGATATTCCAGACTTAAAAGAAGTATTATTAAAAATCAAGTGATTTGGAGAAAAAAATGGAAATTAGAAAATATACAAAAGATTTAATCCCTGATGTAATAGATTTTGAAAAAAGATTGCGAGAGGAAGAAGATTTTTGGGGATGGGAAATAAATGAAAAATACATTGATGACGTTTCTAAAAGCTTTGAATCATCATCTTTTAATGAATCCTTGTCATTACTTGCATATGTAGATGGCAAAGTTGTTGGTAGGATAGATTCATCTACTATTTATAGTCATTTTGATGGTTCAAAAAAAGCTTATTTAGATTGGATTTGTGTCATAAAAGCTGTCGTCATAAAGGAGTTGCTCAAGCACTTATGAGTGAACTTAGAATCAAACTTAAAGAAAACGGAATGAATACTCTAATTGGTTTAATAGCTTCGAATGACGAAGCTCAGAGCTTTTATAAAAAGTTACAAAATGCACAAATCAAAGATGAAGGTATTTGGATAGAATTATAAGGAAAAAAATATTAGGAAGATCATTTAATCAGGTGTGGAAATTTCAATTCAGGTGTGGAATTTTTGTATCAATTAGCTAGTCCCAAGCCATTAAAGAACAATAGGTTTGATACATAGTTATCAAGGCTTTTATTTTTATATTAATTAGGAAAAGTGGCATAACTAAGCCATTATTTTGTAATATTTAAAATGAATAAGCACCAATTATTGATTAATTTATATCGATTTTTGGTGCTTTTCTTATTTATATACATTTAAGTCGGATACCATAGCTTAACTCGGATACCGTAGATGCCTACTCGGATATTTTTCTTAAACTCGGATACTTTTTATGCTTTTGACTATTATATAGTTGATTTTAATTTGCATTTGGAAATTGACTTTTTACCGATAATCGACTATAATCAAATTGAAATTGAAAATAGTCGGAGGTGGTAAAATGACATACATCAATAGAGCGATTGAAGATACACTAAAGAAAAGATTTGACACATCTAAATCTGTTGCAATCACAGGTGCAAGACAAGTTGGCAAAACAACTATGACTAAGCATTTATATTCTGACATAAAAAGAATAAACTTAAAGAATGTTGCTCTTTATAATAATGCCAAAGAAGATCCTCAAGGATTTTTAGAAAATTTTGAAAGACCTCTATTTATTGATGAGGTTCAAATGGTTCCAGAATTAATTGGTGCAGCTAAGACAATTCTTGATGAAACTTCTACAAGAAGTAATTATTTATTTTCTGGGTCACAAAAATGGGAACTTATGAAAGGCTTATCTGAATCTCTTGCTGGCATGGTTTCTATTTTGGAGTTAGGAACGTTATCCTTAAGAGAAATAAATAATATATCTTTTAATATGCCGTTTATTCCAACCTTAGACTATTTTAAAGAACGTGAAAAGAACTTAAATAAGTATGTCAATCTTTGGAAGATAATTCATAGAGGTGGTTACCCAGAGTTATATGAAGATAGTCCGAGAGATTGGGAAGATTTTTATTCCTCATATGTTAGAACATATATTGAAAGAGATGTCTATGACATTACGAAAATAAGAGATTATAATTTGTTTTATAGGTTTATGGTTTCTGTTGCTGCAAGAACAGGTAATATGCTTGATTATAGTAGCATCTCAAAAGATATTGGAGTTTCAGTTGAAACAGTTAGAAATTGGATATCAGTTCTTGAAAAAACAGATATCATTTATCTTTTAGAACCATATTATAATTCTCATTTAAGTAGAGCTATTAAAACACCAAAAGTGTATTTTAGAGACACTGGTTTAGCTGCTTATTTAACTTCTTGGCTAACTCCAGAAACGCTTGAAAATGGTGCAATGAATGGGGCATTTTTTGAAACTTTTGTTATAAATGAAATAATAAAATCTTATATTAATCAAGGAAAAGATTATAGAAAGAGGATATATTATTATCGTGGTAAAGATAAAGTTAAAAAAACTGTAAATGGTAATGAAATGTTTGAAGAAAATGAAATTGATTTAATTATTGAAGAAAATGGCATTTTATATCCGATTGAAATAAAGAAAACAGCAAACCCTAAATCAGAAATGGCATCTGCATTTGATGTATTAGATAAAGATATTGATAAAAAGAGAGGCATAGGCGCAATTATTTGTAGAGTCGATTACAAATTAAAATTGAGAGATAATCTTTATGCGCTTCCAATTGAATACATTTAATCGTCATAATTTAGGAGGATTTTTTATTGAATTATAAAGATTTTATAATTTCAGATTTTTTAGATGATAGATTTCAGAATGCATTGATAGTATCTTCATCACTAGCAAAAGCTGGTCTAGATTGTAGATAAGTTTTAAGTAATCTAAATGATTCTTCAATTCTCCATAAGTTATGATATACTTTATATATTTCTTTTGGATCAGCTTTAACTTCGGAAGTAACTAACATATTAAAACCAGCAAATTTTAAATCTGCATCAATCTTTTCTTGGTTTAAAGAAGTAGCAACTTTAATTTTTCTACCATCCTTATCTTTAGCCTCAAAATTAACATATTTAGCAGAATCACCAATATCTTCTTTAACTGCAATTTTATAAGATAAAATCTTTTTAAGTTTTTCAACTTCCCTATTAATTTCAGCTCTTTGTTTAGCAGCAAGCTTAGGATTATAAGTAACAATTCTTTTTTCTTTTACAGTGAATTCTGTTTCTTTTTCATCGTCGGGATTAATTTTACATTTGTATAGATAATTACCATAATCAACAACCTTGCCAGCATTTTTACCAGAACGAATGATGTGTTTAGAAGTTTTATATTTGTAAATTAAATTACCAACTTCATCCCTAACATCTTCCCATTTGTTAAATTCATCATCATCCATTAAAATCCAATCCTGTTCCTCTTTAGATAAAGAACGACCTTTTATGGATTTAGAAAAGATATAACCATCATTTGCCTCAACTACAGCAGCATATATATTTCTAGCACAATTAAGCCCTTTGTCGGCTACTTGAATTATTCTACCATGAACACCATTTCTAGATTTCATGTCTTCAATTCTTTTTCTTAAATAAGGCTTTTCAGATTCGTTACCAGGGTAAAACTCGGTATCCAGAGGTATTTGATCACTATCTAGAAGTAGAGCTTGACCCATAATAGGACCTTTAAAATTTTCTTTTGAAGGTCCTTTTTTTAAAAAAGGAGTTTCCAAATCTATTTCAAAATAATAATTCGTACAATCAAAATAGACCTTATCTGTTTTTCTTTCCCAAATATCATTAATATGATGATTTAAAACTTCGATATATTTATGATAATCACCACCAATAAAGTTGACGGCATCTAAAATTTGATCATAAGAAAAATTAGGTGCATCATAAATATTAGGAATAACTCTTTCAAAAGCTTTAAGTTTTGAACCAGGAGATAAAATTTGTGAATAACATAATGTTCTATACATATCACTAAATTTATATTGCCATTTATGTGTAGAAGCAACAATATTAATAGTTCTATCCATATCAAGTAAATCAAACATAGCTTTAACTAAAAAATGGCCAGCATATTTTTGAGTAGATTTATCAGAAATTTGAAGTTCTTTATTTTCCAATAATTGTTCATTCATTTGTTTAACAATATCAGAATAATAAGAAACAGGATCATCAATACCAGAAGCTTTTAAATCAGAAACATAGCCTAAAGCTTTATAAGATTTAGTATTTTTCTTTTTCGTATTAGGATCATAATAATTAGAATAGATTTGAAGATAAAGCCCCTTTTTAGAAGGAGTAGATTTCTTTAAAAAATAGATCATAAAAAGGTCCTCCGAACAATAACTACCTTAACTACCTATATTATAGCATAATAAAAAAATATTTTCAACTTTTTTAATAATTTATTTATAAATTATTAATTGGTCAAAAATATTGTCTTTATCCTAAATTTTGGGTAGTTAAATCCTAAATACGGG
>NZ_QXEV01000041.1 GCF_003550015.1 Anaeroplasma bactoclasticum | reverse complement strand
CCCGACTTTGCCACTTAATTTAATCTATAATAGAAATTTTTTAGGTAATTTATATATTTTATATATAATTGCCTTTTTTTATTGCAATAACCTATATTTTATGGTATAATATTTATGTCGGTATATACTAAAGTATAGGGGTGATTTTTATGTATATTGAAAAATGTACTAATAATGGTACTGCTTATTTAAGATTAGTTGAATCTTATAGAGCTCCTAACGCTAATGGAGTTAAAGTTGCCAAAAAGAAATTAATATTAAATATCGGACCTTTATCTAAATTTGATGATGGTAAGCCTGACTATGTCCAAAGATTAAAAGAATCTTTCAAGGTTGGTTCTCCTCTTATTGATTCATTAAAACCATATTGTGAAAAAAATCAACCTTTAGAACACTATAAACTAGAATATACCGAAGGTGATCCTTATTTAATTGGCTCTCCTAAATTATATTCTCATATATTAATCGAACAAATCATGAAAGAAATTGGTCTTATAGATTTATTCACTCATTATAAAGCTCAATATAAAATCGAATTTGATTTAGTCGGTTTTATTCGATTATTAGTATATGGTAGATTATTGAACCCAGCTTCTAAGATTGCTACTATAGGTCAAAATGATGATTACTATCAACCTATCATCGACAATCCATATGAATATAATGTTTATGATTCATTAGATTTTGTCTATAAATATCGTAAAACTATATTTAATACATTAAATAAAGCTATGGTAGACAAATTCAATCGTAAGTCATCCTTAGTATTCTATGATGTAACGAACTTCTATTTTGAAATCGAAGATCCAGATGAAGATACCGATGACGAAAAAGGAATACGTAAAATGGGTGTCTCTAAGGAAGAAAGAAAATTACCTATTGTTCAAATGGGGCTATTTATGGATGAACAAGGCTTTCCTATATCAATTGAAATGTTTCCAGGAAACACTTTAGATCACCAAACTGTTACTGATGCCTTAAAGTCATCCATAGATGATATGAAATATGAAAGATTTATATTCGTTGGTGATAGAGGAATGACGAACTATCCCAATCTTCTACATATTACTTCTTTAGGGAATGGTTATATTGTTAGTAAAAGTATTTTAAAAAGCACTAAAAAAGATAAAGAATGGTTACTAGATGATAATGGATATATCTATACTTCTAATGATTTTAAATATAAATCCAGAATAATTCATAAAAAAGTAAAAGATGAATTTGGTAATATAAAAGAAATTACCGAAAAGGAAGTTGTTTATTGGTCTAAAAGATTTGAAGATAGACAAAAACATGAAAATAAATCCTTCCTAGATTTTATTGAAAAACTTAAAAACTCTCCAGAATCATTTAGAATTTCAAAAGCTCAAGCTAAAGATTTAAAGAAATTCTTAAAGTCTGATGTTGAAAACATAGATACAGGGGAACTAATTAATTCACATAAGCTTAAAGCTATGTTAGATATGGATAAAGTTAACTCTTTCAATTCATTGATGGGATATTATAAAATAGTTACTTCTGAGCTTAATATGCCAGATACTGAAGTAATTGATAAATATCATGGATTATCACAAATTGAAGATCAATTTAGAATAATGAAAGGCGACTTAAATACTAGACCTATTCTTGTTAGAACTAAAGAACATATAAATGCTCATCTAATTATTTGTTTCATTTCACTTTTAATATTAAGAATAATTCAATATAAGATTAAAGAATTACCAGACTTTGAAAAAGATGATGATAAATACTGGCAAGAAGGTATGTCGGCAAATAGAATCATTAATTCTTTAAACAAGTGGACAATAGATAAAATGAATGATGAATACTTTAGATTTAATAATATTAATGATAAAGATTTATCTATTATCCTTAATGCCTTCAATATCAATATTCCGGCAAAATTATATAAACCAGCTGAACTTAGAAAGCTTAAAGTAAGCATAAAATTGTGATTGTAGGTACAAATGTAGGTACATAAAAAAACAAAATAAAAAATGGCCTCAACAGGCAAAAAATCCAGTAACCAAGCCAAATGTTACTGGATTTCTTTATATATCAACTGGCAAACTCGGGTTATATCATTATAAAGAATAAAAATAAAGAAAAAATCTCCTACTTTGAGGAGATAGCCTTTTCTATAATTCATCTACTACGTTCTTTACACCAATAACTTCAGGAACATATTCCATAAGTAGTGCTTCAACCCCATCGGTTAAAGTAGAATCTAGTGCTCCACAATCTACACAAGCACCCATCATTTTTACATATACAATGCCATCTTCGAACTTTAGCATTTCAATATCTCCACCCTCACTATTTAAATAAGGGCGAATCTTATCTAATACTTTGTCGATGTCACCTAAAATTTCTTCTGTTGTTCTACCTTTGTTTTCCATAACTACTGTCCTTTATTCTTGTCTGGTCTTGGACCATTAAAATTTTTATTCTTTTTGAAATGATTCTTATTCTTATTGAATCCCTGGCGATTATTGGTATCCCCTTGATTTTCTTCCTTTACTAGATCCTTTTGAGGCTTTGGCTTATTATCCCTGTTATTGTTATTATTATTCTTTTTACGATCCTTAAAGTCATTATTCTTTCTTCTATCTTTCATCTTGGATGGATCAAAGCCCTCACTTGCAGAGACAAAGGTTTGTGTAACAACAGGCTTTTCCTCTTGTTCTTTACTATCCTTTTTCTTGGATGTGCTAGATGAATCTGTATCATCCTTTAAATCCTCGGGTAATTCACCCTTTGGAATAGCATTTATTTTTCTTGGATCAATAACAATATTTGGCTTTCCCTTTTGGCTTGTTTTTAAAACTAAAGATTCCTTATCAAAATTCTCCTTTTGCATAGGATGAATCGTAATACGATCATCTTCTGTATCGATAGGAGCATTCTCTTTTTCTAGCTTATGATATTCCTCTTCTGTTTTTACTCTACGCAAAACAAAAAAAGGACAACCAAAGGCACAAGAAATCTCTAAATAATCCTCAATAAAGCCAAAGTAATTCTCACTCTTTGGGTCTGTGTTAAATCCCTTTAAACGTAGGATTTCTGAAGATATATCTCCAACTATATACATGTCCTTGTCAAAGTATTCCTCAAGATATTTGGATTGGAATGCTTCTAAATTGAATGCTTCTCTATAATTTCTTTTTAGCTCAAACATTCCTTTTGCACATTTAAATACCATATTTTTTCACCGCCACTATTATACACTATTCAACCGATAAATCAAAGATTATTCTTTGGTTAGATACTTATAAAACGCATTTAATCCTAGCATAATATCGTTATAGGTTTCCGTAAAGTTTCCTGTATACCAAGGATCTTTAATATCTCTATTTAATCCAGCATAGGATAATAAAGTATGAATCTTATTTTTAGGGTCTGATGGGATAATATATTTTAGTCCCCATCTATTTTCTTCATCCATTAAAATTATGTAATCAAATTTATCATAATCCTCTTTTGTAATTCTTCTTGCACGCTTTTTAGATGAATCTATTCCTAAAGAATTTAATATTCTTTTAGTACCATAATGAATGGGATTCCCAATTTCTTCACTTGATGTTGCACAAGACTCAATATAAAAATTATCCAAAAGATTATTCTTTTTTACCATATCTTTGAATAAATATTCAGCCATAGGACTTCTACATATATTTCCATGACATACAAATAAAACCTTAATCATATAAACCTCTATTTTAGATAAAAACTGAGGATTTCCTCAGTTTTAATCTACATCATTTTTTACCATGTTGGCTTTTTGTTTTTCTTTATCCTCATACATTTTTTGATCAATTTCATTCATTAGCTCATCAATAGTATAATTATTTAAATCCGCTTTAGAATAGCCAATAGAAATAGTTAATATATATGGAACACTATGTGTCTTATTATAAATAGAAAACTGCTTATAAATACTATGAACTACTTCTCTAATGATCGAATCAACTTGAGTATTCAATATAATAACAAATTCGTCACCTGCATATCTTATAACTGTACCATAAGAAGAAACTGCTTTTCTTAATAATTGTCCTGTTTTAATTAATGCATTATCTCCTTCTTGGTGACCATAAGCATCATTAATATGCTTAAATCCATTTAAATCTAGCATCATTGCTGTATATTCAGCATTTTTACCAGATTTCATCATTTTCTTCTTTAATCTATCTAGGTAATATCTATTATATAATCCTGTAAGATTATCACAATATATTAAATCATTTTGCATACTCATAAGCATACCAGATACTGCCAAAGCAAAGCCAACACTAATTGTTGAAATACCATAATATACTCCTTGGGCTAGCATTCCTAAGGAAGTGGGTACTAAGAATACCCAAATAGGGAAGAACTTAAGAATTCCACCTCTTCTTCTAATTCTTAGAAATAATAGCACACTTTCTGCTAGAACCAATACATCGATTACACTAAATAATATAAATCCAAATAAACCATTATCAATTCTTTGATATACTCCATTAGAATCAACAGTAAACATAAATGGTGCAAAAATATTAATAAAAAGTAAAGTTAATTCTATTCCTATAATTATGCAATAGGCTATAATTCTTTTTTTATTTATATCTCCATTTAGATGTAATACTAAGAATATACTCCAAGAAATAACAGTTAATAAATTAAGTAAATACATCGCACCATTTCCAAAATGGTTGATAAATATAAAGAATCCATTTACTTCATGAACAATATTAGAATTACCATCAACTAAGAATACAATGGGATCTATAATTGCAGATAATCCAATAAAAATCATCATGGCGATTAATGTTTTACTTTCCTTTGAGTTGTCCTTAAGCTTATAGGAACTACCAATTCCAACGGTAAGCAAAGTAAATACTGCAACTGTATTCGTAACTAATATTGATACATAATTTGGAATTGCTAAAAACATTACAATCACCATCCTTTCTTTTTATCTATCCCATTCGGGATGAAGCTCATGTTGCCTCATTTTATCTGCATACATCTTTTGATCTATTTCATTCATGATTTCATCAATCGTTGAATTTTTAAGGCTCGCTTTTGTATAGCCTATAGAAACATATAATGTATATGGAGCTAAATGCTTTTCATTAAAGGCATTAAATTCCTGTCTTATTTGATTAACCTTAGTAAAAACCTCTTCCTCTGAATTCACATTTAGGATAATTACAAATTCATCTCCGGCATATCTTATAACTGTACCTAAAGAGCCAACTATACCTCTTAAAATATTCGCTGTAGTAACTAATGCATCGTCTCCTGCTTGATGTCCAAAATTATCATTGATTTGTTTAAATCCATTTAAATCTAGCATCATTGCAGTGAATGTTGCATTTCCGTGTCTTCCTACCATTCTTTCTCTTAATCTATCCAAATAATATCTATTATATAAGCTTGTTAGCTTATCTCTAAATATCATATCGTTTTGGGAAGCCATTAAAATACCACATAGACCTAAGGCTAAACCCACATAAATAGAACAAATACCATAATATAAAACTTGTACTATAATTCCTGTAATTGCAGGAATATAGAATAACCAAATTGGGAAGAATTTTAAAAGACCTCCCTTTCTTTTTATTCGAATAAAACTGATTATTGGATCTATTACAAATAATGAAACAGCAACAAGCACATTAAATATAAAGCCAATATCTTTTCTATGATATACACCAGATGAATCCACCTCAAATATAAATGGAACAAAGCAATTAACTATTAATGCGATTACATAAACTCCAAATACACAAGATAAAATAATCAATCTTCTTTTTTTAACAAATCCATTTAGATGTGCTATTAAAAATACACCCCAACAAGCAGACATTAATATATTACCTATATAGGTTATTGTATTTCCAAAGATATTAACAAATCTTGTAAAATCATTTTGTGGAACTATTCCATTATTTCCATCGATAAATGAAACTAATGTCTCAAATATACAGCATAAGGATAGAGAAATAATAAGAATCAAAACGGATCTACCTTCTGCCGTTTTAGATTTTACTCTATACATACTTCCAAATGCACAAATGAATAGAATTAAAAGACCTAATGAATCCGCTATAATAATTTCAACTATATTTATTGAATCTGAAAACATTGGCCTCACCTCAAATCAAATAAATTTTTACTGCTCAACTAAACAAACACATTCGCAAGCTAAGGCCAAACCTTCACCTACAAATCCCATCTTCTCCCATGTTGTTGCCTTAATAGATACTATGTTCTTATCTACATTTAGTATCTTAGCAATTGATTCTTGAATACTTTCACGAATTGGTGCAATTCTTACATTCTGTGAATATATTGTTAAATCTAAATTATTTAAATGATATCCTAAATCCAATACCCTTTTGTAGCATTCACGAAGGATAATCTTTGAATCCATATTTAATGTTTTATCTGAATTATCTGGATAGAATGTTCCTAAATCACCTAAGGCTAAGCTTCCAAGTAGTGACTCTGCAACTGCATGTAATACTACATCTGCATCACTATGCCCTAAAAGGCCAAGTGGATAGTTAACTTCTATTCCACCTAAAATTAGTTTTCTTCCTTCAACTAATTTATGTGTATCCCAGGCATGACCAATCCTTATCATAATTTCTTCCTCCAGATTTCTTTAGCAATCTCATAATCTTTAGGGGTTGTAACTTTAAATATCTCCTCATCTGCCTTAACAAGATTAATTTCTATTTCAGGATGATATTTTTCAATTAAGGACATATCATCTGTTGAAGTAAAATTATCCTTTACTGCAGCCTCATATACCTCTTTTAATAGCGTAAGGGAGGCAGCTTGAGGGGTTGCGGCAGCAATTAAACTTTTACGATCTAGGGTTTTTAGCTTACCATTTTCTACTACTTTAATAGTGTCTTTTACTTCTGTGTATGTTAATACAGGAGTCATTTCTTTTCCTTGTTCTATAATCTTATGAATTAAATCTTCACTAACCCACATTCTTGCAGCATCATGAATTAAAACATAATCTCCTGTTGCTTTTTTTAAGCCTAAGTAAACAGACTCTTGTCTTGTAGCACCACCATAAACATATTTAACATTCTTTGCAGGAAGACGCGGAATAATAATATCGCTATCTTCCTTTGAAATAACACATATGACCTCATATCCTAAGGATAAAAATGTATTTAGGGGGAATTCAAATAAATACTTATCACCAAAAGGTAATAAAATCTTATTTCTTTCATATCCCATTCTTGTTCCTCTTCCAGCCATAAGAAGAACTACACTTACCATAAGATCACCCCACAAATACAAGATCTAAGCTTAAATCAAAGCTCTCCATTTCAATATCTAATAAAGCCTCTTTATAAGAAACTCCAATCTTTAATCCTTTATAGCCTGCTAGGTATTTATCATAATATCCTTTGCCATAGCCTAATCTTTTATTATCCTTTGATATAGCTACACAAGGAATAATAAAGCATTCAATTAAATCTCTATCAATTATATGCCCTTTAGGCTCTTTTGTATGAAAAGGACCATCATATAATTCATCATTTAATTTATATTCAATAAAGGATAAATTATCCTTTGTTATAGGAAGATAAAAGCTTTTACCCGGATAGTAGGATAAAAGCCTTAATACACTCATTTCATCTCCTATAGGGTAATATATACCAATATGATTATATTTTGCTAATACATCGGATTTTATAATCTCTTCCACTAAATAATTCTCTAATAAATGCTTATCCTTATTCTTTCTTAAAGAAAGTGCATAAGCTCTAGCTTCCTTCTTTTGCAAGCTACTTCACATCCTTATAGAATGCATAAGATGATTTAAACTGAGGATTTGATGCATATTTTAATGCATATTTAGCATGCTCTAAAGTATCCTTTCTATTACCTGGGTCACTCGAATAGGAAATACCCATATATACTTCTGTTGCAACCTTTTCACTTGCATAGGTTGCACTAACATGTAAAATCTTCTCCTCATTAATTAAAGAATTCTTTAATGCCTCCATACGGTTATAGCTTGTAATAAAGGCAACGAACTCTAATCCAGATACACGATAAATATAACTATTTGTTACATAATTCTTTTTAATATATGCTACATATTGTGATAGCATCATATTACCAACAGGTCTGCCATATTTTTCATTTATTTCAGGAATAGATGCAACACGGAAGTGTGCAACCATAAATACATTATTTTCTTCACTTAATAATTGCTTATAGCGATTCATTAGTTCTGCTTCATTACCAACAGAATCTAATACTGTATTTGTCTTTTCGTAGCGGAAATCATCAACAACATTCATGATACCGCAGAATTCTACAGTACCATTTTGACTAATTTTTTGGCCAATTTCCTTTACATATACATAATAGCTTCCTGTATTGTAACGATATGTAACCTCATAATCCTCGCCACGATTAGAATTTAATACGCTTTGATATAAAGCAATATCATCTGGATGCATATTGGAATAGAATTCTTCTGCATCAAGTGAATTACCATTTAAGGATAGTTTTTCTACTAATACATCATTAAACCAAATGGAATGATTTGTAATATTATTAAAGAAAATACCATCGTTTGTTTTATAAAGTAATGTAGTAAAACGACTACGGATTAAATCAAGCTCATTTTGTGCTTCAGATAAATCCTTCTCCATTCCCATTAAGGATTCTTCATCCTTCATTTCACCCATAAGAATTCTACCGTGGTAAGCTCCTCGAGTGAATATTGGGTCTTCAATGAAATAATATGAACCCTCTTGGCCATCATCTGCTTGAATATTGATTTCTAAAGGATTTCTTTCTCCTTCTTTAACTCTTTTCTCATAATGATAGAAAAATCTCTTTACGTCGTTTTTTAGGGCTTCTGCAGAATTCATTCCAATGATTCTATACTTCATTTCAATGACATCAAAGAAATTCTTTCTTAATGCATCTGCCTCTTCGATTCCTAAATCATTTAAAAAGCAAGAGGAAATAACCTTTACTCTATCTTTTTTGTCTAAGAATACATAAAATTTTGATTCATCTAAGGATGTTGTCAATGCCTTTTGGAATTTTTCATTTGTAATAGAAAAATCAATTGTGCTAAATAGTAAAGCAAATGCACTAATTTCAATGGCAAGCATTCCAAAGTAGGTTAATATCAAATATGAATTGTTTCCAACAGCTTCATTTTGTTTTTTAATCTCCCCAAAGAATACTAATAATAATACTGCAGTAAAGGTAACAATTAAGGATAGTATTAATCTTACCTTTAAAAATTTTCTTTTTACTAAGCACTGTAATAAGACAATGATAACAACTAGTCCAGAAAAAATAACAGGAATTAATGGACTTTGGTTAATATAGTCTATCATAGTTTAAATAGCTCCTTATAATAAAATAGCATTAAAAGAGCGGCGGTAATAACAATGGAAATACCTAAAACAACTAAGGGTTTTACTGGTTTACTGAAATTCCTCTGCGCTTTTGTACGGAATAGAATTGTAAAAGGGGATGTAATGATTTCGATAATTAAATTTATAACTTTCATAATATACCTCCTTAAACAGTGGTTTTACCTAAGTATGTACTTAAGTATTCAATAAGCTCATTTTTGTTGTTCATGCTTTTCATGAATCCTGAGTTTGCAACATGAACATCACCAGTTTCCTCAGATACAATAATAGTAAGTGAGTCTGTAATTTCAGATACACCAATACCAGCTCTATGACGAGAACCAATTGTTTTATCCAAATCTACCTGAGTTAATGTATAATATGCGGCTGCACAGACAATCTTATTACCACGAATGATTACACCACCATCGTGAAGTGGAGAATCCTTAATGAAGATTTGTTCAAGTAATTCTCTTGAAACATCCGCATTTAAAGAAATCGCACGTTCAGCATATTGCTGTAAAGAATAATGCTGCTCAAAAGTAATTAATGCACCAACCTTTAAAGATGACATATTAAACACTGCTTCTGTTACAGCTTCAATAGTAGCTTGTGTAGATGATACTACTAAGGCTTTTTGCTGATCCGATGATTTTGGCTGAACTTCCATAATCTTTCTTAACTCTGGAGCTAAGATAATGATGGATGCAAGAATGTAACATCCCATCGCAGTTGTATAAACAGGACCTGCAATAGGAAGATTTAAAAACTTTGCAACACCATAGAATGCAAAAATGATTAAACCTATAATTATTAAGCTTAAAGCCTTTCTAAATTTTAGCGCTAATAGCACTAAAACAGATACTATTATTAAAGTCAACCAACCATCTAATATCATTCTAGCAACTAGATTTTGGTCGAAAAATGTTTTGATTTTATTGAAAAATTCATCAATCATTTGAAATTACTCCTTTCAAATATATACTACTGCTTTTATTATTATACACGATAATAAGCAAGAAAAAAATAAGAACTCAAGGATTTTCCTTCGGAAAAAGAAAAAAAACACTGACTTTGTCAGTGCTTATCTATAAGAAAGGTAGGTTTGAAAATAAAAATGGTGCCTCAGGGCGGGATTGAACCGCCGACACCAGGATTTTCAGTCCTGTGCTCTACCAACTGAGCTACCGAGGCGAATATTAAATTAGAAAACCTAAATGGCGGTCCGGACGAGACTCGAACTCGCGACCTCCGCAGTGACAGTGCGGCATTCTAACCAACTGAACTACCGGACCATTTTGGTTGCGGGAGAAGGATTTGAACCAACGACCTCCGGGTTATGAGCCCGGCGAGCTACCAGACTGCTCCATCCCGCGATATTTAAAAAAGGTGGCGGAGAAAGAGGGATTTGAACCCCCGCGCGACTTTCATCACCTGTCGGTTTTCAAGACCGATCCCTTCAGCCTCTTGGGTATTTCTCCATAATGTAGTGGTGGATCCAACAGGACTCGAACCTGTGACCAACCGGTTATGAGCCGGTAGCTCTAACCAACTGAGCTATGGATCCAGAAAATTGGTGGCTTCGGAGGGGGTCGAACCCACGACCTTCCGGGTATGAACCGGACGCTCTAGCCAACTGAGCTACAAAGCCATTCTTGTCCTAAGTAATCTACCTGATTTTAAAAAAAATGGTGGAGCTTAGCGGGATCGAACCGCTGACCTCCTGCGTGCAAAACAGGCGCTCTCCCAGCTGAGCTAAAACCCCATCACTTATAATAAAGGTTGGTGCCCTGGGCCGGACTTGAACCGGCACGCCGTGTTAGGGCATGGGATTTTAAGTCCCACGTGTCTACCTATTTCACCACCAGGGCATGTATTTAATATATGCATATATTAAATTTTTAAGAAGGGATGGTGGCTCCGAAGGAATTCGAATCCTTGACCCACAGATTAAAAGTCTGTTGCTCTACCGGCTGAGCTACGGAACCATGTGAATGGTGCCGACTATAGGAATCGAACCCACAACCTACTGATTACAAGTCAGTTGCTCTACCAATTGAGCTAAGTCGGCAGACCTTAATATTTAATAATGGTGGAGGACAACGGGCTCGAACCGCTGACCCTCTGCTTGTAAGGCAGATGCTCTCCCAACTGAGCTAGTCCTCCATATGTTTCAAAGAGAGAGCCTGGCAGCTTCCTACTCTCGCACGATCGAACGTACTACCATCGGCGTAAAAGTGCTTAACTTCTGTGTTCGGGATGGGAACAGGTGTGTCCACTTTGCCATCGCCACCAGACCTTTTCTTTGAAAATTAGATAAAATTTTATTCGAATTAGTTAAGGTTAAGTCCTCGATCTATTAGTACTGGTCAGCTCGAACATGTCACCATGCTTCCACACCCAGCCTATCAACCTTATCGTCTATAAGGGATCTTA
>NZ_QXEV01000040.1 GCF_003550015.1 Anaeroplasma bactoclasticum | reverse complement strand
GACGAGATTTGTGGACTGTAATGGGGGTCAGATTTGACATCTCCTAAAATTGACAAAATTTCGTATGAATTTAAAAATGGGGAAACTCAAATAAATTATTTTTATTGTTGAATTTCATATTGAAATGTCTTATAATTCTTTTAGAGACCTAGAATAAAAAGGTTTTTTTATTTTGCTTTAAATTTAGTTTAGGAGGTAATTCTATTGAGAACAAAAGTCATTTTGATTTGTGAAGAATGTTTTAGTCGTAATTATACTACTACAAAGAATCCACAAAAGAATACAGAAAGATTAGAAATCAAGAAATACTGTCCAACTTGTAATAAATATACTATGCACAAGGAAACAAAGTAAGGAGAAATACTATGGCAGATGATAAGGAATTAGAAAAGAATTTACCTTTAGAGGATGAAGGTAAAGAAGAAGCAAAAGAGGAAGAAAAAGTTGCTGAAGAAGTAACTGAAAAGGTAGAAGAGGCAGTAGCTGAAGAAACTGATGAAGCTCAGGCAGAAGCTAAAGAAGAAACTGTAAAAGAAAAAAAGCAAGCAATTGGTGGACCTAAATCAAAGAAGAAAAAGAACGCAAGTACTTTTGAAGATGAAGAAGTAGCTGAAGAAGAGGTTAAGCCAGTTGAAGAAGAAAAGGCTGAAGAGACTAGCGGTAAGGCTTTAGTTGAAGCTAAGATTCGTAAGCAAATGGAAAAGAAGGCTGAAAAGGAAGCTAGCTTAGGTGTATACCGTATTGGTGAATACCTAAAGGAAGAGCATCAATGGGAAAACTGGTTATTCCTAGTTATTTCTATTATTACTCTATTACTTGGCTGCTTAATGCTTAATGGTGCACTTCAAGTAAGAAAGGATTTCCCATTAATTGGTGAATATCCAACTGTATTCGCTTGGATTTTAGTTGTACTTGCATCCTTAGGTTTAATTTATGCACTTTATCCATTCTTAAAGCCTGCATTCCCAGAATTAAAGAAGATTACATGGTTAACATGGCCTAAGTTTTTAGGAAATGCCATTCGTACATTTGTATTTATCATTGTATTAACATTATTATTTATGTTATATGATGTATTCATTACTGAATTATTAGACCTAATTATTTAAGGAGGTAAGCACATATGAAAAGATGGTATATTGTAACAACTTATTCTGGATATGAAAATTCTGTTAAGCAAGACCTAGAAAGAAGAAGAGAGTCAATGAATATGACAGATCTTATCTATCAGGTATTAGTTCCAGAAGAAATTAAAGAAGTTGTAGATAAAAAAGGTAAAAAGAAGGAAAAGGTAGAAAAGCTTTTCCCTGGTTATGTATTCGTTGAAATGGAAGTTGAAGACGAAATGGACGAAGATGCATGGTTCATGGTTCGTAACACTCCAAAGGTAACAGGTTTCTTAGGATCTTCAGGTGGAGGAACTAAGCCAGTTGCAGTTCCAAAGGATGAGATGGATGCAATCCTAGAGAAGCTTGGAATGATTCAAAAGCCAGTATTCGATATTTATGTTGGTGATAAGATTGAGGTTGCTGAAGGCTCATTCAAGGGCACTATCGGTGAAGTATCTGCTGTAAACCAAGAAAAAGAAGTAGTAACTATTTTAATCGAAATATTTGGCCGTATGACTCCAATGGAGTTCCCATTCAATCAAGTTAAGAAATTATAATAATGAATCCTCACTCAAATAGGGTGAGGATTTTTCTTTTCCTTAAGCAACATATTAAGCAAGATTTAAGCAAGATGATTACTTGGATTTTATTGATTTGACAAAAAAATGCAAGTAATATATAATATTACCGAAATGTGAGAAAAAATAAATTATTCTAATAAAAAGGTCAATATAGGGGGGGGTTTTATAAATTATTACAATATGGTATTAGAGTATATTAATACTATTGGGAAGGGTGTACCTATTTTTATTAATGAAATTGAAGAGTATATCATTGATATTCAAATGGAGATGAATGATAGAAAAGTATATAATAACGTAAAAGCCATCTTGCATAGGATGAATAATGAAGGGCTATTAGAAAAAGCTTATAGTGGAATATATTATATGCCCGTTGAAAATATATTTGGTAAAATGGCAATTGGTAATAGAGACATAATTCATTACAAATATATTACGGATAAAAAAGGGAATATTAAGGGATATATCACTGGAGCCAAGCTTTTTAATGAAGCACGTTTAACCACTCAAGTCCCAAATGTTATTGATATTGTTTCAAACGAATGTAAAAATTACAATAAATACAATAATCCAAATTTAAATGTAGTTATTAGAAAACCTAAGATTAAAATTACTAATGACAATTATAAGTATTTGCAGCTATTTGATTTAATAGAGAATAAAGACAAAATTGAAATTGAGGTTGAAAATTCAGACGAATTAATTTATAGGTTTATAAAGGCAAATAATCTTGATTTCGAGAAAATAATAAAATATGCGATGGATACAAAGAGTAGAAATGTAATTAATAAAATATTAACGCTTGCGAGGTAGAATGGATGAATCTACATAACGATAAAATATTGTTTAAACAATTTATTGATAATTTAAACGCTAAAACAGGAATAGATTCAGATATTATTGAAAAAGTAAAGCAAATCCTTTTATTTATATATAAATATTTGAAATTATTGTAAAATAAACGAGAGTCTATTTTCTTTCGAAAGCAGCCAAAAACGATTAAAAATTTATTTATTTTAGAAATAATAAATCATTTTTTACGAAAATTATTCGAAGTTTTCAGTTTTTGGATTTCAATTTAAAAAATATATTGAAATCGTTTTTCTTAAATGATATACTTATAGCACAAATGATAAAAGCAAACCCGGTGTAAATCGGCGACGCAAAGCTAGAGGGCCTTAATAGGTAAGGCAGCCAGTTACCATTTAACTTAAAAGAATGATAAGAGCAAACCCGGTGTGAGCCGGTGACGCAAAGCTAAAGGGCCTTAGGTTTGTAAGGCAGCCAGTTACCATTTGAAATAATTGGTGGGGTGATTGAAAAGCTTTGCTTTTTCTTTTGTCTAAAACCCGTTAAATAAATTGACTTGAAGGAATATTTATTTTATAATAAAGAGTAAGAAAGCGTTTTTATTATGCGCTTTATTTAGCTATAAGGATAGGAGGTCGTAGGATGAGAGTAAGAGATTTGAGATACTATTTCTTAGCAGGCGTAGTCTTAATTGTTGCCTATGCTGCTTTGGCAGTATGTTATTATCTTTCCATTCGTAATGGTAAGGTTGAAAACTCTATGATGCAGTTAGGCTTACAGGCTGCATATGTAGAATCCACTACAGTGGAAGAAAAAGTTGATTCCTATTATAATTTATATTATGGGGATGCAAATGATGATCTTGTATCTACAGATAACTCAAAAACATTTATGGTTGCGAGAAATCAAACCGGCCTAGCCTCTAAATTTGAAGAAGTATTATTAGAGGATGGCACACCATCCGGTAAATATAAACCAATATTTGCACAGGCTGCAACATTCGATGAAGCAAATTATGAAACCAGCCAAGCAAAGGATCAAAATTATTATTTCTATTATATTAAGGATGATAGTTCTAGTAATGCTTTAAATGGTAAATTAGTTGTTCGTATTGCTGCATCTACAGTTCTTGAATATGCTTTAAATGCAGAAAGACAAATGGTAATCTTCAATGATGATGGAGATATTGAATTTACTACAGTAGATTCTAATATTGGTTTTAGATTCTTAGTTGATAATATTTCTACAGAGTATGGTATTGCAGCAAATGATTTAATTAATCATAAAGATATTAATATAGTATTAAATCAACATGGTTCTTTGGTATTCTCTGCAACCTATATTGATTATTTAGACGCTTATTATGGAACAGTAATTCCTCTTGGAGATAACTTCTTAGGAATTGATTGGGTAATCCAGCAAGCAATTATTTATTTCGTTGCCGGAGTAATTGTTACAGCATTAATGCTTGGTATTATGGTACTTGGCGTTAGAAAGTGTTCACAATTACTTAGAGCTGACCGTCACGCAGTACAAGCTACTAAGGCTATGGTATTACGTATTGATCCAGCAGGAAAGATAATATTCACCAATAAAACATTTAAGCAAATGTATGGTGTAACTAGAAAGCTATTAAATGTTGATGAGTTCATTGATGTTGAAACCAATGAACCAATCATTAAAACAATTAAAGAGAATAAGGCATTTGAATGTAAGGTTCCAATGGACCTATATGATGAGGCAGATGTTAGATTCTTACATCTATCCCCATTATTCATTTCAAATAGCTATTACCTAATGGGTACAGATATTACAACAGACTATAGAATGCGTAAGCATCTGGAAATCATGTCTGGTAAGAATTCTGTAACTAAGTGTGATAATGGATTTACACTAGAAAACCAATTTGAAAAGATTTTAGAGAATAACCAAGGATATAATGTAGCATTCGTTGAAATTAACATTACAAAGCATGCAGATATTATCCAGGTATTCGGTAAAACAGTTTACAATCAGTTATTAATTCAATTATTAGATATGATTAAGGATTGCTTCATGGAGCATAAGGTATATCATATCGATGATTCTAAATTTATGGTAATTGTACCAAATGATGAATTTGCAAGTGTACAGCCATTAATTAATGAATTTCTAGATTTATTACAAAGACCTATTACAGTTAAAGCAAATAATATTTATTTAAAGAGTAAGATTGTAATTTTCAATGTTAAGCAAGGTGATTTTGCTGAAACTAAGCTAGATGATATAAGAGTTAAGCTAGACTTAGCTTATAGAAATATGGCATCCTTAACTGGTAAGGATTATATCATCTATGAGCCTACAATGGATGGTATCATTCTAGCAGCAGATGAAATGGAGCATGATATTGAAATGGGTTTAATTGGACACGAATTCCAAATGTGGCTACAGCCTCAGTTTGATGTGTTCAATAATAGAATTGATGGCTTTGAGGCATTAATTCGTTGGATGAATCCTAAATATAGAGATAAATCTCCACAATTATTCATTGAGCTTGCTGAACAGCGTGGACACATGCTAGATATTGGTAAGTTCGTAATTGCTGAATCCTTCAAGCTTGCAAAGAAGCTTGAGCCATATGGAGTACACGTTTCCATTAACGTATCTCCAGTACAGCTACTTCAGGTAGGTTTCGTACAGCAATTAATTGATGAATTTAATTCCAATGAGCTTAAGAAGGGCTCTATTGCAGTAGAAATTACAGAAACATTATTGATGGGTTCTATGCAGTTAATTACTGAAAAGCTTCGTCTATTAAGGGAAGCTGGTTTCCATATCCATCTAGATGACTTCTGTACAGGTTATTCTTCTATGTTATATTTAAAAGATTTACCAGTAGATACCTTAAAGATTGATAAGGAATTTACAAAGTATATTGAAACGAACAAGGTTCATGAGAACATTGTTAAGACAATCTGTAACTTAGGTAACGCGCTTAACCTAGATTTGATTTGTGAAGGTGTTGAAACACAAGAGCAATCCGATATGGTCAAGAAGATGGGCTGTAGAGTAATTCAAGGTTGGTTAATCGGTAAGGCAATGCCTTACGATGAGGCAGTTGAATTACTAGAGCAGTATAATACCGGAAGCAAGAAGAAGTAAGGAGGTAGTGTTATGTTATTAGAAAATAATATATCTGATGGCGGAGCAATAGTTATTGTATTCGTTGCGCTAATTTTAACATGTGGCTTAGGCTTCTTGTTCTATTGGCTAATCAAAAGAAATATACGTAAAGAAAAAGAAGAATCTGAGGTTATTGTTGAGGATGCAGTAACAAGAAGAGCAATGGAAGATTCTGTTCGTAATTATATTAAAAAGGTTGACCGTTTCGGTGCGATGACATTAATGTATGTAGATATTGATGGATTTGCAGATTTAAATGAAGTATTCGGTAAAGAAGCATGTGATTTAATGCTAAAGGAAATTGCAACAAGAATCTTAAGAGTTATTCCTTATAATGCCAGTGTATGTAGATATCAAAATGATGAATTCATGGTATTCATTAAGGATGAGGATAACTTTGCTAGACTTGAGTCTATCGCATCTAAGATTGTAACTGCAGCACAATCTCCATATCAGGTATTAATTGGTGAAACAATTACATTATCTGTATCTGTAGGTATGGCAACATATCCTAATGCAGGACAAACTTTTGAAGAATTATATTCTAACCTAGAGCTTACTACTTATGTATCTAAGCGTGATGGTGGTAATAAGTTTACAAACTTCTATGCTACAATCAAGGAAGAGGAATTAGACAATATGAACTACTTCCAGGAGGTTAAGCAGGCAATCCAGAAGAAGGAATTCGTACTTTACTATCAGCCAATTCTAAACTTAGCTGATAAGTTAATGAATGGTGCCGAAGCCCTAATGCGTTGGAATCACCCAACTAAGGGTGTCCAGTCTCCAGCAACCTTCTTAAAGGTATTAGAGCAGTCTGGAGATATCAAGTGGGTTGGTGAATGGGGTATTGAAACCATGATCAACATGCATAATACAATGCAAGAGAAATTCCCAACTGTACCACTTAGATTCTCACTAAACTTATCTACAAAGCAGCTACTTGACCCTCAGCTTGCAAACTCATTCATTGAAATCATGAATAAGCGTCAAGCTAAGCCTGAGTGGTTCATGCTAGAAGTTAATGACTTCATGATGGTAGAAAGAATTGCAGTTATTAAGACAAATATTTATAAGCTACGTGACTATGGTTTCAAGATTGCAGTCGATGGCTTCGAGCTTGATGGTCAATCTGTTCAGAATATCCAGAAGTCTCCAGTAGATGTTATTAAGCTTGGTAGAAACTTCCTTAAGGATGTTGAAAACAACTTCATGAAGGAAAGATTCTTACAGATCTTAGTTAAGTATGCAGAAGATAACAACAAAGAGCTTATCTGCGAGGGTATCGAAAATGCAGAGCTTACTAAGTATGTTAAGGAACAAAATGTATTCCTTGGTCAAGGTTATTACTTTGCTAAGCCATTATCTGAAGATGCATTCGAAGAATACATCGAAAAGCGTCAGTATCAAGTATTACTTGATGATGTATCCGCTCTTGAAGATAATGAAGCATTATTCAAGGAAATGCATTCTGATGAATTACAGGATATTCCTGCAGAAGAGGCTGAAGAGTCTCCAGAAGAATATTTGGATCGTATGGCTAGAGAAAATGCTCAATCTAGAATGGCTGAGGAAGAGTCAAATGATGAGGATTTATTAGTTTCTGACCCTAGTGATGACGATTTATTAGTCTAATTACTAAAATAGACACATTTTAAAAAATGCCTAACAAAATTTAACAAAATTAAAGGATTTTATCCCAAAATATGTTGACAACGTTTACATAGTACCCTATAATTCAGGTGTCAAAAGGCAAACCCGATGTAAGTCGGCGACGCAAAACTATAGGGGCCACGATAGGTCAGCCAGTTGTCATTTTGGAAATGTAAATCCCAAGATGGCATTTTTTATTTCTTAGGATGAAAAATGTCTTAGAAAGGAGGCAGCCTAGATGCCTAACAAGTTAGTATCGTTATGGAAAAGTAAATTTTTTAAATTGGCACTCTTGATTTTGCTATTTATAGCAGCTGCCTTGATTATTATGGCAATGTGGCTAGGTCAAGAAGCTGGTCAATTTGTTATAAGAGTTCAGTCTGGTGATGTTCAAAAGACAATTGCGGTTACACTTGATTTAGATGAGAAAAACCCACCTGCAAGCTTAGTCGCAGACCCAATGACAGATATGAACGACTATTCACCAAGATATTTCTTAAAAGAAGATTATCAGGATTTAAGAGAAATCTGTCATAATCCAGGATGGTCTCAAAAGGATAATAATTCATTATATGTTTATACATTCTATATTAAAAACACTTCCAAATCTGGTGGTGTTGGTGTAAATGTACAATTAACATATTCTAATGTAACAAATTATTGTGATGAAATCATAAGAGTATTAACTTATTATGAATCTTATAATGTATCAGACCCTCGTTTATATCAGAAGCCTGATTCTATTGAAAGGGCTGCTACACTAGATAAATATAAGGGACAAAATCTAGAAGATATTAAGATTGAGTATCCATCTTATATTATTACTCCTGCATCATTTAGAGATTCTTCTAAATCATCAGGAGGAACAGTATTTGATAATCAATCCATTAATATTGGATTTGGTCAAGGAATGAATTATGTAAAGTATTCTGTATTGTTATGGTTAGAGGGAGACGATCCTGATTCTGATTATTTCGGTGCAGCACTTTTCAATGGAACTATTAAATTTGAAATGTTAATTAAGGTTGTAATGTAACATATAAATTAAAAGTAAGGAGGTTGAGGTATGAGAAAAAGTATTACTAAAAAGTTAATAATGGGCTCATGTGCGTTAGCTGCAACAGCAGTATGTCTAACCTCAACAACCTACGCTTGGTTTGCGAGAAACGCAAACGCATGGACAGAAGAATTTGAAATCAAAATTCATACAGATGAAGGCCTTGAAATCTCTATTGATGGTACACATTTTGTAGATACCATCACAAAGAGTGAACTTGTAAAGGCTATATCACTTCAAAGATATAATTTAGTAAATGATGAAAATAAGAAATTAACTGATTTTACTAGTGATGAAATAGATGCAATGGTAAATACATATGGCGAAACAGTCTTAGGTGCTGTATCACCAAATGAGAATTGGCAATTCTATGGATTTAATACAATAGATAATGTAAAGAATCCATTAGATTATATAGATGGTGGTTATTTCAAGCCTTATGCTCTAACAGAGAATAAGCTATCAGCATCTTATCTAAAATTTGATTTATATTTTAGAGCTATTGCATCATCGAATCATCCAAAAGAAAAATACAATTTAGTATTTGCGGATAGCGCTCATGATGAAGGCTTAGGAATATCTTATATTCAAGCTGAAGAATCTGAAGTAACATTAAATAATGAGTTAAATATTTTACCTTCTTTAGATTTAAGAGATGATAGTGATCCAGCTAATCCAATCGTTAAGGGATTATTTAAATCAGGAGATAAAATCACTATCAATCCAGCAAACGCAATGCGAATTGGCGTTTCTGGAACTGAAGGAGATAGAATTTATGAGCTTAACGAAGGATATGGTTCTAGTGCATACAAAAATGCAACAGATGATCTTCATAACCCGCTAGTTAACCCAATGGTAACATATTTCAATAATACACATAAGCGTGCAGCAAATGGTCTATATTTAAAAGACTATGATACAGAATATGTTGAAACAGTTAAGAACTTTAATGATTTGTATCCTTTAGGAATTTTCCAAAGAGATTCTGAAGGTGAATATAATATTGTAAAAGCAACCTTCTATATTTGGTTAGATGGTTACGATGCAGATTATCTTGAAGGTGTGGATACAGAATCAATCCGCTTCTTCCTAAACTTTACAAAGGTGGAGGGATAAGATATGAAGCAAAAAGCAATTAAATTAATTTTATCCGGAGCAGCATCTCTTGCTCTAGCAGTTTCACTAACTGCAACAACATTCGCCTATGTATTAATTGGCAATACTGCCACAGTAGATGAATTTGACTTTAAGGTTGAAGGCCAAGAAGGCTTAATGATTTCCTTAGATGGAACTAATTTTAGCCAAGATATCACAGGAACTGAGCTAAAGAAGAAGTTAGCTAATTCTGTTGAAGCCTTTGATAATAATTATATTACTGGTACTACAATTAAGAATAGTGGTAACACAATTATAGCTGATGGAGATATCTCCTTCGTAAAAGAAAAAATCAATCGTGCTACTCACGAAAGAACTTATGTAGATGCTATTGAAAATGAAGATTATTTAAAATTTGATTTGTATTTTAAAGTGTTAAATACTAAAACAGCTGCAACAAATTATGAAGTTGTATTTGGTGAAAATACTTATATAAATGCAATTGAAGATGTTGTTCCAATCCAGCATGGATTTACAACATGGAAATATGATATTGTATATGATTATTATGCTCCAACTCCATATCATGCTAATCAAGAGATTAACCAGAATGTAGCAAACGCAATGCGTATTGGAGTTTATAATAGCGAAGTGGTATCTGATCCGCTTCAGGTATATGAGGTTTATGATAATAGTGACTTAGGTTCAGCAGCAATTACTGGTAGAACTGATGAGAGACATGACCCATATTCCTCAGTAATGATTAATTACTACAATGTTTATCATCCATTTGAAGCATTTACTACTACAAATACTACAAAGAGAGATTATAATGGAAATCTTCTTGATGGAGTATATGGAGCAGAAGATGGATATGCATTCAATACCATAAATGAATATGGTCATAAAGATGCAAATGATAAATGGATTGGAAAGAAGGTAGTATCCTTCGGTAATGAAGATGTAGTTAAAGTAACAATGCTAATCTGGCTTGAGGGCTGGGATGCAGATTACTTACTAGGTACATCCATTCAAGGATCTACATTCGCTTGCTCGTTAGAATTTGTTCTAACAGAAGTTTAAAATGCTTTAGACAGTGAAAACTGTTTAAATAAATGACTCTAACTCCCGAGAGTCAAAATCAGCGATAGCTGAAATATAAGAAAAAGGAGGTATTATGAAGCTCTTAAGAAAAACGATCTTAAGTGTAGCCGCACTAACAGTAACCGCAGTTACCTTTGCTTCAGTGACTTATGCATGGTTCCCTGGATATTCCGAGGCTAAAGTTAAAGGCTTTAACTTAACAGTTAATGGCGGACTTGGTTTCTTAGTATCTGTTGATGGAATCAACTACAAAAGTGACTTAACAAAGGATGAGATTCAAGGTGCAATGTTAGTGAAATATGCGCCAACACAGTATGGTTGGAAGTATAATGAAACTCTAGCAAAGAGCGAGTTATATCATCTAATACCAAACATTGATGATGATGGTAATCCTATTGGAGATGGTTATACTTATGGTTCGATCGTAACTGAACAAGATAAAACAATTGCATTGAATGAAATACAGCTTATGCCATTAACATCACAAAATGGTGTAAAAATGACAGACTTATTTAATTCAGAAGCATCCGTAGAAAGCGGAAGATTTATCGAGTTCCAAGTATATTTTAGAACTACAAATCTAAGAGGAGAGTATTCTAAGGTTACTACAATAGAGCCAGATACTAGATATTATATAGCAGTTGATCATCAATATGTAGAAACTAGTAAGCTTGGTATTGAAGTTAATAATACTAACGTCAACCAATTCTATTATAAAACAAGTGCAACTGATGAAACATATCAGACAGGTCTTGCTACATATAATGAAGATTATATCTATTATCAAAAGCTACCTATTGTAAAAGACATAACTGAAAAAGCACAAGATTTACTCGATGGTGGAGAAGAAGTTTTAGAATTTACAAATGGAACAAGATATGAGGTATATCTTAACGGAGAAGAAGAAACCGTTGATGCACAATACCTTAATGGTGTTAAGATTAATGATGCGATAACAATATCTCCGACAAGATTTACATCAGCAGCAACACCGGTGCAATTAGGTGCACCAATGACAACCGCAGTCAGTGGAACTCCAAAAACATTAAATACCTATACAGATATAGATGTGTATGGAGCTAACGCAATTCGTTTGTCAATCACTGATGAAAATGCATTTGAGGCCTCAGGGAGAACAACAGGATCTCTAATTTATGAGTTAAATGACTCAGAACATGGAGATTCAAATTATGGCAGCTATGCAACAAATTATAGTGATCTATATGATGTAACAAATCCTAATTATAGTAGTGAACTGGACTATGAATATGGATACAAAAATAGTGCATCATATACTTATTATACTAATCTTAAGCAAAATGATTATTTACATACTCGTTTAATGGCTTATGATGAAATCCCTACTACTATCAAGGATTTGACTGGTTCAGATAATAAGAAAATCACTACATTATCATCTGGTGAGGATGGTAAGCTAATAACATTTAGAATCTGGCTGGAAGGCTGGGATGCTGATTGTTTTGATGGCATTGGTGGATCAATACAATCACAATTATCATTCTCGTCAAAGAGAATCAATTAATTCAGGTAGTAAAAACAGTTCAAATTATTTAACAAAAACAAGCAATTATTAAAACTAAAAATCAAAGAAAAAGGAGAAAAAAACAAATTATGCTAAGTTCAAACAAAAAGTTGGTAAATAGACATCAATAATGTAAAAATAGAGTTTATACTTCAGTCAAAGTGAGGTATTTAACCATGACATTAGATGATTTAAAGAAATTAACACCCGTAGAACTAGACTTTATATCTGCACATATTTATAAATTGGTAAAGGATAGAGTAACTGAAGACACCAAGAATGAAGAAAACTTTAATCATGATCCAGATTGTTGTCCGCATTGTGGATCTCTTTCCTTCATTAAATATGGCTTTAACAAAGGAAAGCAAAAATATTACTGCAAAGACTGCAATAAATTTTTTTCTAAGACAACAGGAACGCTTTACCATCG
>NZ_QXEV01000039.1 GCF_003550015.1 Anaeroplasma bactoclasticum | reverse complement strand
TATTTACATCCAACAAATATGGTTTTTCTTCTTTTGTTATATTGTTTCTATTATCATATTTATAATTTGTTGCTGGTAGGTTTGTTCCTACACTACTTGATACTAAATTCTTATCATATTCTAAATCCTTCTTATTATATTTAGAGTTAAAGGAAGTTAAATTCGTATCATTATAGGTATAACTCTTTAATCCAGTATTTCTTATTACTGAAAGTCCACCAACTACAGCTTGAACTCCTTTAGCCTCAAAGTTCATAGATATATATGTATAGTTATAAGATGCGGTTAGTTCTAAGGAAACGAATTGGTATCCTTCCTTATAATTTAAATCAATAGCTCTATAGACTGATTTTGGTCCGATAGAAAATGAAACGTTTAATTTAGAATCATTTTCCCCTTCCACTAATACCTTTACATAAAATATAAACTGTATAGTATCTAAATAGGCACCTGATTCATGAATTAAGTAGCTTGCAGTATCATCGGTACCTACGATTTTATACTTATCGGTTATAAAATCATAATTCGTATCAGTTTCACTATAAGAAGTAACAGAAAGACCAGTTGAATGACTAAACCCACTTATATTTACAGGAAGCAAATTTGGTTTTGGATTTAATAACGGATAACGATTTTCTTCTTTAATTCTTTTTGTTATATAATCATAGCTTTTTTCATTTATATATCCTAAAGAATCTAAATAAAAGTTTGGTAATCCATTACAAAAATAATATTTAGATGTCTTACCAAAGATATCTGTTACAGTAGTTGTTGTATCACTATAGGATATTGAAGTAATATTTGTGGGATAATATGAATCATAAAAAGATATTACTTGATTATCATTATTAAGTGTATAAGTATAACTATAATTCATTATTTCATCTTTTACTACTAAAGAGTTCGTTGATTCAGTAATAGTATAGTATTCTATAGTGGTTTCTATATTATTATCTACTACTTTAGTTTCTACACCAGATAATTTATTATTTGTATAAGAAAGATATGTCTTATATTTTATGACATTATTTTTATAATAGATTAAATTTGTGATATAAGACCCATTATAAGAAAAGTATATTTCATCTCCACATACATTATCTATTTTCATTGGAATATTTGAAGATGATTGAACATTAATAGTCATACCATTCTTATAAAGAATTCTATATGGAAGGCTATAATTATGTTCTAAATATTCTATTTTATTTTCATATTTATCTTTTAAAATATAAAGATCTCTACCTGCATAGGAATAATACACATAAGATTCTGTTTCCGGATTGACATTATTATATCCATTATAATAATCGACAGTCCCATCAGGATTGTTTATATAAATATTAGAGCCATTTTTATATAGTGTAGGAAAATAGGTAAAATGAGCTCCACTAAATAATCCTCCGCTATTCCTTATTTGATAATTATAGATTAATGATGGTGTCATAACACCAACACCAATTGTCTTAAATAAAGGGATTATTAAAAGAATATTAGAAGCACTTGGGCATAGATTTACTTGAGCACTTATTCCGCCTATTTCATGAGAAATACTTTCTTGATAATTCCTTAAACCTTGATTTAGTGTCACTGCCATATTATTCATCTTCTTTCTACCGTATATTTATTTAATTATAACCTTAAATCAAAAGTAAGAAAAGATTCTGGATAGTATTTATCATTAAAAATCGAAAAAATCTCCACGAGGGAGATTATTTCATTAGCTTTTCATATATTAATCTTTTAGGTTCTACTGGTATATAAGAATATATTACATACCCACAATAAGTATAGCCTAAGCTTTTTAGCATAGTTTGCACAATTAGATTTTCTGGATGAGTATCTATTCTTATAGAAACTCTTCCTGTATTCTTAGTAAATACTTCTGCAAACCTCATTAATTCCGTAGCAACACCTTGGCTTCTTGCCTTATCACATACAGCAATTCTATGAATTGTTGTATAGTTATTGCCATTAGTAAGCCAATTACCGAGTGGTTGATCATATTCATTTTCATGTCCCATAAATGTTGCAACACCAGAAATTACACCATCTCTTACACATACATAGCAATGTCTTCTTTTTATATCTTCGATATAGGTTTCAATCTCAGGGTTACCGGATGGCCCATTCCACTGAATTAAGCCAGAAGCTTTTAAAAATCTTTTGGCATCATTTAAGCATATAGCAATAGAATCAATATCTTCCATTGTTGCAAGTCTTACCATGATAGCTTCTCCTTAATGAAGTTAATAAACTCACTATCACTCCAGCCATAATGGCTATAAACCTCATCTAATGAGCCAAAGGTAATTTCAATACCTGGTTTAAAGCCATGGAAGAAAATTTTATTTGTATAGCCATGCTCTTCTTTATATTCTAGTATTTTAGAATATAGAGTACCTGATGCTACATTTTGTTCAAATACCAATATTGGAAGATTTGTTGCAAGTGCATTTTCAAGTGCATCAGAATCAATTGGCTTTAAGCTTCTTGCGTTAATCACTGTTAAATCAAAATTATTTTCTTCTACTAAATGATTTAATCTTTCAACATCAGGTCCATAAGAAATAATAATACCCTTTTTACCAATTCTTAATGTAGGCCATGATAAATCACAAATTTGATTATAATCTAATTCTTGTTTTTGAAGCTTACATCTAGGATATCTTATAGCAAATGGATGTTTTTGTGTAAAAGCATAATTGAATAAGCCTATTGCTTCTTCTGCATCCTTAGGCATAGTTACAATAATATTTGGCATAGAAAGTAGCATAGATACATCATAAATACCTTGGTGAGTAATACCATCCTCACCAACAATACCCGCTCTATCTAAGCCTAAAATTACTTTTAAATCTTGTCTTGCAATATCATTTAATATTTCATCATATGCTCTTTGAGCAAATGTAGAATACATAAGTAATACAACATCTGTTTTAGCAATAGCCATACCTGCAGCCATTACTGCTGCATGTTCTTCTGCAATACCAACATCATAAAAATCCTTTGGATATTTATCATTGAATTCATCTAGCTTAGCTCCAGCCTTTGTTGCAGGAGTGATAACCTTAAATTCCTTTGTTTTTCTTTTTTCTACTAAATAATTGGCAACTAGCTTAGAATAGCTAATTTTATCATCGCAAGAAACTAAAGGCTTGCCTGTTTTAATATCAAATGGTTCAACACCATGGAAATTACCTGTAGTATCTGCCTCACTTGGAGCATAGCCCTTACCCTTTTTGGTAAGTACATGTAAAAGAATTGGCTCCTTTTGAATTTTAATTCTTTTTAATGCTTTAATTAATGGAACAATATCATTTCCATCATAAGGTCCATAATAATCAAATCCTAAATCCTCAAATACATTATCCTTTTGGATTAATGCTTTAAAGGATCTTTTTATTTTATGACAGGCTACATGTAGCCAGTTAGGGAAAATTTTCGTTAAAACTCTTTTTAGTCCTACATGGAATTTAGAGCCTCTTAATCTTGTTAGTGCTCTTGTTAGAGCACCTACAGATTTAGTAATTCCCATTTTGTTATCATTTAAAATTACAACTGGGTTAATTCCTTTAATCTGACCTAAGAAAGTTAAGCCTTCCATCGCAACGCCATTCATAATAGATGAATCTCCTATTACAGAGATACATCTTTTTTTCGATGCAAGCATAATGCCGCTCATGGCACTAATTGATGTGGAAGAATGACCAGATTCCCAAATATCATATTCGGATTCTTCTCTATTTATATATCCACTTAATCCACCAAATTGTCTTAATTGCTTAAATTCTTTAGCTCTACCTGTAAGAATTTTATGAGTGTAGCATTGATGTCCTACATCAAATAAGACATCAACTTCTTTTGGGTCAAACACATAGTATAGTGCAATCGTAAGCTCAACAACACCTAAATTAGAGGAAAGGTGACCACCAGTTTTAGAAATGTTTTCAATTAAAAATGCTCTAATTTCTTCTGCTAGTACCTTTAGTTCTTTTACATTTAGGCTTTTTACAAATGATGGATCCTTTATGTTTTCTAAATCAAACATATTATCACCAATGCTTTCAGTTTTAAAATTATACCAAAGAAAAAGAAAACAATCAATCCTATTATAGTTCTATGTTTTCTTCAAAATCCTTTTTTGTTAATGTAAATAATAAATCATCATAAATGGTTCCATCTTCTTTTCTAGTTCCCATTTTGATCATTCCATCATAATGGAAGCCTAATCTTTTCGCAAGATTAATGCTTCTTTCGTTTAAATTTGCAATTCTTAAGGAAATAAGCTTTCTTTCAAGACGAGTAAATATATCATATATGATTTCCTTTAATGCTTCATACATATATCCATTTCCTTCATATTTTTGATTTAATACATAGGTTAAGGATACTGATTTCATATTATATCTTAAATAGTCCTTTTCAACACCAACAATACCTATCATTTCATTTGTATCTTTTAATAGAATTACAAAAGACAAGGAATACTCTACCATTTTCCATACAATAGCCTCATTAATAGGACCAGTAATATTATATTGATTTGCGTAATCCGTATTTAATATAGCTAAAACATAAGGTGTATCTTCTTTTTTTAGCCTACGGATAATAAGTCTTTTTGTTTCTAACATACTATCACCCAATCCCTTGGTCATTTGGATTTATTTTACACTATTTAGCCCTAAATTAAAAGAGTGGATAGTTAAACTATCCAGCTCTTAGTCATTGAAATTCAATTTTCAGTTATAATTTTCGGTTTATTTTAGTTTTTATGCTAAAGCTAATTATTCTTCCATCCATGATGGATCAGATGGATTCTTTTGGAATTTTAATACCTTCTTTATATCTGCCTCAGATATATATTTTTCATCTGCAGCAACCTGTACTAGAGTTTCAAAATTAGATAGGGAATGGTTTTCACAGTTTGCGGCATTAAGTCTATCTAAGCCCTTCTGCAGACCATAAGTAAAGATAGATACAATGCCAAGCACATTAGCACCTGCTTCTCTTAATACCTCTACTACCTCTAGTGATGAGCCAGCTGTAGAAATTAAATCCTCTACTACAACTACCTTCTTTCCTTCTGGTACGATACCTTCTATTTGGTTTCCTCTACCATGATCCTTAGCGCCACCTCTAACATAGCCCATAGGTAAACCTAAGATTTCAGATACGATTGCAGCATGTGCAATACCTGCAGTAGATGTACCTTCAATTACCTCTACATCTGGGTAATAATGCTTAATTGTTTCTGCTAAACCCTTTTCTACAACTCTTCTTACATCAGGGTAAGATAAGGATAGACGGTTATCACAATAAATTGGGGACTTAATACCTGATGCCCATGTGAATGGGTCATTTGGCTTTAAAAATACTGCCTTAATCTTTAATAAATTCTTTGCAACATCAATTGCTAATTTCTTCTCATCCATTTTAACAAAACTCCTTAACACATCTCTTATAGGCTGCAAGAGGATCCTCTGCAGCAGTAATACTTCTACCTACAACAATATATGTAGAACCTAGCTCCTTAGCATATGAAGGAGTAGCAACTCTCTTTTGATCATTTACAGAATCATCAGCAAAACGAATACCTGGTGTTACAGAAATTAATCCTAATTCCTTAATGATAGGTGCTTCAAGTGCACTACATACAACACCCTGTAAACCAGCCTTTTTCGCATTTAATGCATAAGTTTTTACTACATCAGCTAAGTTTTCTTTAATTAATAGCTCATCCTCTAGGGCTTCTTGGGAAATGCTTGTAAGCATTGTAACAGCAATTAATTCTGTTTTCTTTCCAGCCTCAGTTGCATCTAGACCACGTCTTGCAGCTTCCATCATCTTAATTCCACCTGCAGCATGAACATTTGTAATTTCAACACCTAATTCTCCTAGGTTTCTCATTGCCTTTTCTACTGTATTTGGAATATCATGAAGCTTTAAATCTAAGAATATTTTAAAGCCCATCTGATGAAGCTTTTTAACAAGCTCTGGTCCTTCCTTATAGAAAATCTCCATACCAATCTTTAAATATGGGTTTTCACCCTTAAATGGTTCTAAAAACTTGAATAATTCTTCTTGGTTTTTAAAATCACAAGCTATAATTACGTCTCTCATATTACTTTGCCTTTCCTATAATCTCTTCTAAATTTGTAATGTTATATTCCTCCATTACTTGAGGTAATTGTTCAATGATTTTTTTACAAGCGTATGGGTCAACTAAATTTTGAGCACCAACCATTACTAAGGATGCTCCTGCATACATCATTTCTAATACATCATATGCATTAGAAACACCACCCATTCCAATGACTGGAATAGATATCGCATGGGATACCTCATAAACCATTCTTAATGCGACTGGGAATATACCAGGTCCACTATATCCACCCTTTTTTACAGAAATGATTGGCTGGCCTGTTTTTAAATTAATTCTCATACCAACCATAGTATTGATTAAGCTTACCGCATCTGCCCCTGCAGCCTCAACAGCCTGTGCCATAGCTACTATATTCGTTACATTTGGAGAAAGCTTAACAATAAGTGGCTTTTTGGATACTCTTTTTACTTGGGAAACTAGGTTAAATGCTGTATCTGGGTCTACACCAAAGGCCATACCTCCACCAGATACATTTGGGCATGAGATATTTAGCTCAATCGCAAATACCTTATCACAATCATTAAATTTCTTTACTGTTTCTACATATTCCATTATGGAATGTCCACCAACATTGGCGATAACCTTATCACTATATACCTTAGATAATTTCACTAATTCTTCACTAATAACCTTATCTACACCAGGATTTTGAAGTCCAATGGAATTGATTAAGCCTGAAGGGCATTCTGCAATTCTAGGTAAGGGATTACCATATCTTGGGTTCAAGGTTGTACCCTTACAAGAAATGGAGCCTAAAATATTGATATCATATAGATCTGCAAATTCATATCCAAAGCCAAAGCAGCCAGATGCAGGAACGATTGGATTTTTAAATTCCTTACCTAAAAAGTTTACCTTAAGGTTCATTAAAACTCCACCTCGCTTCCTATAAATACTGGGCCTTCCTTGCATACTCTTTTTGGACCATTGGTTGTCTTTATGGAACATCCCATACATGCGCCAAAGCCACAGCCCATTCTTGCTTCCATAGATACTACACCATCCTTAAAGCTTTTCGCAACAGCCTCAAGCATTCTATATGGACCACAAGAATAGTAATAATCAAAGCTTATATTATTTTTATTTATGCAATCTACAACATTTCCATGGTATCCAACTGAACCATCATCTGTACATAATGTAACATTACATAATTCATTTAATACATCAAGTAATACTAAATCGTCTTTACTTCTTGCGCCATAAACTAAATCTGGTTTAATTCCCATTTCGTTAAACCTTTTCGCAAGTCCAATAAGTGGTGCAATACCAATTCCACCACCAATAAGTAGTGGCTTCTTATCGTTATATAATGTAAATCCATTACCAAGTCCAATAAGACAATCTAGCATATCACCTACCTTGAATTCTGACATATCCTTAGTACCATGTCCTAATATCTTAAATAAGATATCCACATGAGATTCATCAAAATCACAAACAGAGATAGGTCTTCTTAAATAATGTCCTGGAAGTAATATATTTATAAATTCACCAGGATTTTTTATCTCACTTACATCGCCTTCAAGTCGCATTAGGTATAAATCCTTACCCACCTTGACATTACCAGCAATCTTAAGCATGACATTTTTCATAGGATTAATCCTCCTTATCGATTACTGAAACTCCCATTGTTATTTCTTCTAATACATCAAGTAATACTCTTACTGTGTCTAAGCATGTAAATACTGCAACATTATTATCAATTGCGGCACGACGGATAATCTTTCCATCCTCGTTTGTATTTACACCCTCTGTAGCTGTATTAATTACATAAGTAACATAGCCCTTCTTGATAGAATCCAAGATTTCTTCAGATCCTTGAGATAGCTTTTTTCTTACTCTTGTTCTAATATCGTGCTGTTTTAAGAATCTTGCAGTACCACTTGTAGCTTCAATATTAAATCCTAGATTATAGAATCTCTTAATAAGTGGTAATGCTGCTTCCTTATCAGAATCGGATACAGTAGCTAAGATTGTACCGTAGTTTGCAACTCTTGTACCAGAAGCCTTTAAAGACTTATATAATGCTCGATTTAAGGAATAATCATATCCAATTGCTTCACCTGTAGATTTCATTTCAGGTGATAATACTACATCAAGTCCTGCAAGCTTAGTGAAGGAGAATGTTGGAGTTTTTACATACCATCTCTTACGATTTGGTGCTAAACCAACATATCCTAAATCCTTAAGCTTAGCCCCAAGCATTACCTTAGTTGCGATATTCGCAATAGGTACACCTGTAGATTTTGCAAGGAATGGAACAGTACGGCTTGATCTTGGGTTAACCTCAATAATAGAAACCATATTGTTTTTATCTACAATGAACTGAATATTGTATAAACCTACCATATTTAGCTTTCTACCAATACGGCATGTATAATCAACGATAGTTTTCTTTACCTCATCATTTAAAGAATATGGAGGATAAACACTCATAGAGTCACCAGAATGTACACCAGTACGCTCAATATGCTCCATGATACCAGGGATGAAGACATCCTCTCCATCACATACCGCATCAACTTCACATTCCTGTCCAGATACATATTTATCTACTAAGATAGGGTGCTCATTATCAAAGGCTACAGCCTCTTCTACCTTACTTCTTAATACCTTTTCATCATATACAATATGCATCATTCTTCCACCAAGTACAAAGGATGGACGAACAAGTACAGGATATCCTATTTCATTTGCTGCATTAACTGCTTCTTCAACAGAGAATACACCATAGCCCTTTGGCATTGGAATATTGATTTCTTGCATAGCATTTTCAAATAATTCTCTATCTTCTGCAGTATCAATTGCTTTTGCACTTGAACCAAAGATTTTAACTCCTGCCTCATCTAGCTTATCTGCTAGGTTAATTGCTGTTTGTCCACCTAAGGCAACAATTACTCCTTCTGGCTTTTCAAAATCAATAACATTCATAACATCTTCAAATGTCAATGGTTCAAAATATAATTTATCAGAAACTGTATAATCGGTAGATACTGTTTCTGGGTTATTGTTAATGATAATTGCTTCATAGCCTGCTTCTTGAATACCCCAAATAGCATGAACTGTTGTGTAATCGAATTCTACACCCTGTCCAATACGAATTGGACCAGATCCTAATACAACAATCTTTTTCTTATTGCTTCTAATAGATTCATTTTCATGCTCATATGTGGAATAGAAATATGGAATATAGCTTGAGAATTCAGATGCACATGTATCAATCATCTTATATACTGGGTAAATATTATTCTCCTTACGGAACTGATATACCTTCTTGTAATTGGATTTCCATGCTTTAGCAAGCCATGAATCAGCGAATCCATATTTCTTTGCCATTTTCATTGTATCTAAATCAAATGGCTTAGAAGTAATTTCATTTTCTAAGGATACAATATGAGAATACTTTTCAAGGAAGTATCTATCAATTTTAGTTACAAAATAGATATCATCTATTGTTGCACCCTTACGGAAGGCTTCACCAATTGCATAAATTCTTTCATCTGTATGATTAGAAATGAATTCTAATAGCTGCTCTAAGGATAATTGCTTTAAGGATTGAAGCTCAATATGGTCTACCTTATTTTCCAAAGAACGAATTGCCTTAAGTAAGGATTCTTCAATATTTCTACCAATACTCATTACCTCACCAGTTGCCTTCATCTGAGTAGATAGGCTTCTATTGGCAGTTGCAAATTTATCAAATGGGAATCTTGGAATCTTTGTAACTACATAGTCAAGTGTAGGCTCAAAGGATGCAAGTGTATTTGCAATTTTGATTTCATCTAGTCTTAAGCCACAAGCAATTTTAGCAGATACTCTTGCGATTGGGTAACCAGATGCCTTAGATGCTAAGGCAGAGGAACGAGATACTCTTGGGTTTACCTCAATTACATAATACTGGAAGGAATATGGGTCTAGGGAAAACTGTACATTACATCCACCTTCAATACCAAGTGTACGAATAATCTTTAAGGAAGCATTTCTTAGCATTTGATATTCCTTATTTGTTAATGTTTGAGATGGTGCAACTACTATAGAATCTCCTGTATGAATACCAACAGGGTCTACATTTTCCATATTACATACTACTATTGCAGTATCATTTTTATCTCTTAATACTTCATATTCAATTTCTTTAAATCCCTTAATGGATTTTTCTACTAATACCTGAGTAACAGGGGATAATTTAAGTGCATTCTTTGCAAGTGGAATTAATTCCTCTTCATTATCTGCAAATCCACCACCTGTACCACCTAGGGTAAATGCTGGTCTTAAAATGATTGGGTAACCAATACGGTTCGCTGCATCAATTACTTCATCTAGGTTTGTTGCAGTAATAGATTCCAAAATTGGCTCACCAATTTCTTCACATAGCTCTTTAAAAAGCTCACGGTCCTCAGCTCTTTCAATAGCTCTTGCAGATGTGCCAAGTAATTCAACCTGACATTCATCTAAAATACCCTTTCTTGCAAGCTGCATACCTAAGTTTAAGCCTGTTTGACCACCGATAGAGCATATAAGTCCATCTGGACGTTCATAACGAATAATTTTGGCAACATTTTCAAGATCAAGTGGTTCCATATAAACCTTATCTGCAATCTTTGTATCTGTCATAATTGTTGCAGGGTTAGAGTTTACAAGTACTACCTCATAGCCTTCTTCCTTTAAAGCTAGGCAAGCCTGTGTTCCTGCATAATCAAATTCTGCTCCCTGACCAATGACAATAGGTCCTGAACCAATGACCATTACCTTTTTAATATCTGTTCTTCTTGGCATTAGAAGCACCTCCCTTCTTCATAAGGTCCATGAAGCGATTGAAAATATATTCACTATCCTCAGGACCTGCTGCAGATTCTGGGTGATACTGTACAGCAATTACACCATTTATATCATCCATCATACCTTCAGCCTCATTATCAAGTAAATTGATATGAGTAAGTCTTAATCCCGTTCCTTCTAAGGATTTAATATCAATTGCGAAGGAATGGTTTTGAGAGGTAATCTCTACCTTATCTGTATCTAAATTCTTAACCGGATGGTTTCCACCACGGTGACCAAATTTCATCTTATAAGTCTTTGCACCATAAGCAAGACCAATCATTTGATGACCAAGACAAATACCTAAAATAGGTACAACACCTTTCATCTCTTTTACTAAATTGATAACTGGTGTTACATTTTCTGGGTCACCAGGACCATTGGATAAGAATAGTCCATCTGGCTTATATCTTAATATTTCTTCTTTGGTAGTGTTATATGGAACAACTACAACATTACAACCAGCCTGATTAAGCTTTCTAATAATATTTAGCTTTACACCACAATCGACACATACAACAGTGTACTGAGGATTTGGAGTTCTAGAATACCATACCTTCTTTGTAGAAACAGTAGGTACCTGATTCTTTGGATATTGATATTCATGAATCATCTTCATACATTCCTCATATGGCTTATCAATATCACAAATTAAAGCCTTCATAGAACCATTATCTCTGATAAGTCTTACAATTTCTCTTGTATCCACACCAGAAATACCAACAGCTCCAGCCTCTTCCATAACTTCTCCTAATGTTCTTGTGAAACGGAAATTGGATGGGATATCATTATATTCATGTACAATAAAGCCTGACATAAATACATTTTTAGATTCATAATCTTCATCTGTTAAACCATAATTTCCAATTAATGGATAGGTCATACATACCATCTGTCCACAGTAGGATGGGTCAGATAAGATTTCTTGGTAACCAACTACAGATGTATTAAATACAATTTCTGCAAGCTTTTCCTTGTTGGCACCAAAGCCTTCGCCTTCAAAAACCATTCCGTTTTCTAAAACTAGCTTCTTGTTGTTCACAATAATCACTCCTTAGCTTTTATAAACTACTTTTCCATTTACTAATGTATATTTAGGGAAACCATAATATGTGTTTCCAATGAATGGGCTATTCTTACCCTTAGATACGATTTCCTCTTTTGTATATGTATGAGGATTTTCTATATCTAGAATTGCAATATCTGCAGGATATCCTTCTTTTAAATCTCTTTTTGGTAAACGGAACACTGAAATTGGATTATAGACCATTAGGTCTAAAAAACGACTTAGGGTTATTATACCACTTTTAACAAACTCTGTATATATAATTGGTACCATGGTTTCCAAACCAAGAATACCATTAGGACACTTATTATATTCTCTATTCTTTTCCTCTTCTGTATGAGGTGCATGGTCTGAGGCAATCATTTGTGCTGTACCATCGATTAAGGCCTCAATTGTAGCCTTTCTATTTTCTTCACTCCTTAGTGGAGGATTCATCTTAAAGTTACCATTTTTTATCATCTCTTCATTTAAAACTAAATGATGAGGTGTAATCTCACAGGTAATATTTGTATATCCTTCACTTCTTGCCTTTCTTATAGCCTCAAAGGATTCTTTCGTAGACATATGACAAAAATGATATCTACAGCCTATTTTTTTTGCAAGCTCAATTTCTCTTCTTACTGCAACATATTCCCCCTGTGGTAAATACCCATCAACAGTATCTTCTGCATGAGATGCAATAATAAGATCATATTTTTTAGCAAGCCTCATAACATCTTCCAAAAGGCTTGTGTTATTTACGCCCTTTCCATCATCGCTAATTGCATATACCAAATCATGAATTTCTTCAATCTTTGCACGCTCTATTGCATTTTCTCCAACGGATACAGCTCCATATGGATAGCAATTGACTATTGCATCACGCTTAATAATATCCATTTCAACTAATAGATTTTCATAACAATCTGGACAAGGGTTTAAATTAGGCATTGGCATAACAGTTGTTACACCACCCTTAGCCGCAGCCATTGTGCCTGTTTTAATTGTTTCTTTTTCTGTAAAGCCAGGCTCTCTAAAATGAACATGAACATCTACTGCACCAGGCATAACTAAACAGCCCTTCGCATCAATAATCTCACAATCGCGTTCGATATTATCACGAATTTCAATAATATTTTCTCCGCTAATTAAAATATCCTTTTTTACTAATTTGTCATCAACTACAATACTACCATTCTTAATTAAAATCATAAGTTACCATCCAATGCATCTGAGATGACTGCCATACGGATATAAACTCCGTTTGTCATCTGTTTATAAATTCTAGACTTTTCGCATTCTGCAACCTCATCGGCAATCTCAACCCCTCTATTGATTGGTGCTGGATGCATGATGATTGCATTATCCTTCATAGCCTTCATGCGCTCAACGGTCATACCATATTTCTCATGGTATTCTTCCTTACTCATCCCCATTTTTTCTTGATGACGCTCAAATTGAATCCTTAGTAGCATTATGACATCCATTGTCTTTACTGCTTCATCTACAGAAATCCAAGGAGCACTATGATCATTGAATTCCTCAGGTCCTGAAATATATACATCCATACCTAATCTTTGCATGACCTCAATATTTGAGTGGGCAACTCTTGAATGTGAAATATCACCCAATATACAGCATTTAAGACCTTCAAACTTTCCAAATTCCTCATGGATTGTCATTAAATCCAATAAAGATTGCGTTGGATGATTTGCTTTTCCATCGCCACCATTAAATATAGGAATACGAATTGTCTCAAGGTCTTTATAATAATCATCCTTAGAATGACGAATAATAACTCCATCAACTCCAAGTGCTTCAAATGTACGAACTGTGTCATATAGGGATTCTCCCTTATTGACAGAGGATTCCTTTGTGTCGAAATCAACAACAGATATACCTAAATTCATTAATGCTACTTGGAAGGAATAATGAGTTCTTGTGGAGTTTTCAAAAAACATAGTCACAATCTTCTTGTCCGGATATTGGATTCTAAATCCCTTCTTTAGCTTTTCCGCATAACGGATAAGCTCTTGAATTTTTTCTGTTGATAAATCTTTTAATGTTAGTAAACCTCTCATGATTTCACCTCAAAAAAAATAGTTGCCTAATCCAAAAAGACTAGACAACTAGTAATCAACATAAAGTAATCCCTTATTATATTTACAGTATCTTGTTAGCCTCTCTGGACTATCTTAAAGCTTATTGACATTATAATATCACAACATCTCCATACATTCAAGCATAAACCTATAAAGATTATTTATGGAAGCGTTTGTTATTTCAATAATTCTTCAAGTGTATCAAGTAGGCTATCCATTCTTCTAAC
>NZ_QXEV01000038.1 GCF_003550015.1 Anaeroplasma bactoclasticum | reverse complement strand
GAATTACCACAAGCTACAAATGCAGGTAGTTATACTGTTTATTATAAAGTAAACGGAAATGATAACTATAATGACATTGCTGCCGAAACTCTTGAAGTAACAATAGCAAAAGCAACATATGATATGAGTCAAATTACAATGACTGATTCTACAGTTACATATGATGGATTAGCACATGGAATCGAAATTACAGGTGTATTACCTACAGGTGTAACAGTAGAATATAGTGGTTTGGGTACAAATGCAGGCACATATACAATTGTTGCTACATTTACAGGTGATGCTACAAATTATGAAGCAATTCCTAACATGAGTGCGACATTAACTATTACAAAAGCATTTGTGACATTCACTAATCCAACAGCAAAAACAGGTTTAGTATACAGTGGTTCATCACAAGCATTAGTAAATGCTGGCTCTATTAGTGCAGGTTCAATTGAATATAGTACTAATGGTATTAATTATACAAATGAAATTCCAGCAATGATTAATGCTGGAACATACACAGTTTATTATAGATATGAAGTTGATTCAGTTAATTATGATACAACAGGATTAAGTGATTCAAATATTGAAGTAACAATAGCAAAAGCAACATACGATATGTCAGGAGTAAGCTTTAATGATGCATCTAAGACATATACAGGTTCAGCACAAAGTTTAGTAATTACTGGTGAATTACCAGAAGGTGTTACTGCTTCATATACAGGCTCAGGTATTAATGTTGGCTTATATGAAATTGAAGTATCATTTACAGGGGATGCTACAAATTATGAAGCAATCCCTAATATGAGTGCGACATTGACTATCACAAAAGCAACATATGATATGTCAGGAGTAAGCTTTGCAAATGCTACAAAAGTATACAACGGTTCAGCACAAAGCTTAACTATATCAGGTAGCTTACCAGAAGGAGTAAGTGTTGAATATAGTGGTTCTGGTATAAACGTTGGTACATATACAATTGTTGCTACATTTACAGGGGATGCTACAAATTATGAAGCAATCCCTAATATGAGTGCGACATTGACTATTACAAAAGCATCAGTTAATTATACATTACCTACAGCAAAAACAGGCTTAGTATATAATACTGAAGCTCAAGTATTAGTAAATGCTGGTTCTGTGAGTGTTGGTCAAATTGAATATAGCTTAGATAATGTTACATATTCAACATCAATTCCTACTGGTACTGATGTTGCTACATATACTGTGTATTATAGATTTGTAGTTGATTCTACTAATTATGATATAACTGAATTGGTTGATTCAAGTGTAGAAGTAACAATTAATAAGCCTGTTGCTACATTAGTAGCGCCAACAGCAAAAACAGGTTTAGTATATAATGAAACTTCTCAAACATTGATTAATGCTGGTAGTACAAGCGTTGGTACAATAGAATATAGTCTAGATAATTCTAATTTCCAAATTGCATTACCTAAAGCAACAAATGCTGGTAACTATACTGTTTATTATAGATTTAATGTTGATACCGAAAACTATGATACACAAGGCGTAGCTACAACTGGTTCATTTGGAGTGACTATATCTAAGGTTACATTGGCACATACTAATCCAACATCAAAGACTGGTTTAGTATACAGTGGTTCATCACATGCATTAGTAAACGCTGGATCCATAGATAAGGGTACAATAGAATATAGTTTAGATAACTCATCATATTCTACATCAATTCCAACTGGCATAAATGCTGGAGCATATACTGTATATTATCGATTCACATATGATACTATAAACTATGCAACTATTTCTAATGGAAGTGTACAAGTTACAATTGCTAAAGCAAATCCAACTTACACAATTCCAACAGGTTTAAATGCCACTCCATCCATGACTCTTGGAGATGTTGAATTGCCTAGCGGATTCACATTTAACGATTCATTAGAAACTAATGTTGGACCAGAAGGTGACAATGTATTTGTTGTTACATATACTCCAACTGATACAGCAAATTATAATGTAATTAATGATATTCAAGTAACTATTCAAGTTTCAGCACTTATTAGATTAGTAATAAATGCTGAAAACAATCAAGCTACTACTTATAATTCATCTGAGCAAGCGCCAAATGTTACAGTAAAGGCTGGTAGTACAGCTATTACATCTGGTTATACTTTGAGTTATTCATATAAATTGTCAAGTGCAACAAGTTATACTACTGGATTACCTACAAATGCTGGAACATATTCAATTAAGATTAATTGTACAGGCGAAGGTTATGCAGATGCTAACGAAGTGGTTGTGATTTATGTAATCAACAAGGCGACTTTAACAATTACAAGTTCTACAATTGGAATAAATTATGATTCGACATCTAGAACTCAAGCCCTTGTATTTACTTCAATTGCAAATGCTATTACATATACTGGTAATATGGGCAGTGATTCTATTACATTTACTATTAGTGGTATGCATAATGGTAAATATAAATATGGTACAGTTAGTGGTTCTTATGTAGCACCTACATCTGATACAATATTTGGCAGCAAATACACTAATGTAATAGGTTCAACTTATATTGCATATTTCACATGTTCAAATACTAACTATGTATTATCTACTGATAATGCAATAGTTAAATATAAAACTGCAAAGATTGGTTCTACATATTACACAATAGAAGATGCATTAGCTACAACTGGTACAATAACATTTGCTGGTGATTCCACAAGTGCTCAAACTTATGTAGCAACTACATTTACAAGTCTTGATACATCTATTACAGGATATCAAACAGCATATACTATCTCTAATAGAACAATGGTAGTTCCATATAAAAATCAGGCTACAGTAAAAACCGAACCTGATTTTGTAGAAACGGGATCCCAAACTTATGTATATAGTTCATTAATTATTCCAAATCATATTTCATTAACATTAACTGGTCAATCAACATTGATGATTGATGCAGATACAATTTATAGTCAGGGATCCTCAAGTACATGGGCTAATGTTAGAGGTGTTATTGTAAATGATGGTACAATTCGTTTTAATGGAAGTAAACTTTATGCTTGGGGTTATTTAAAAGGTGAAGGAAATGTGTATTTTGAAAATTCATCTGAAGCATATGATTTACTAGATTTATTCGATTTCTCTGGTGGTACTATAGCATCTAACATCAGTTCAAAATGTTTACCTTTTACAGCATGGACATTAAATAATATTTCATGTAAAGCATATTATTATTCTAGTTCAACATTGTCAGGCTATTCACATGCTAAGCTTTCAATAGTTGGTCATGTAAGTGGTACAGCTATGATAATTGGTAAATCTTCTTCTAGTAATGCTTTATTCTTACCGGCTTCTACATCAACTTCTAATTATATAGTTAAATATGGAAGCCCATCTATTAGTAATACTGCGACTGATACAACTGCTTTAAGATCAATTGTTGGCAATAATCAATTAAAAGGAATTAAGCAAATGGTTGAAATATATGGAAATTATATTGATAGTGTTGTATCAATTAGCATTAATGTAACAATAAAAACATCTACATCGATTTCATTACCTATTTCATACATGGATATTATCTTAAAAGAAGGTACAACACTAAACCTATCAAACTCAGATTATTTATTCCTTCCAGGAACATGTTTAGAAATAAGGGAAGGAGCAAGATTGAATGCTTCTAGCGGTGTTGATATTGTATTTATGCGTTGGAATTATTTCCAAAGTGGTTACAATTTCTTTACAAATTGTGTTGACAAAGTAGATGCATATTGTAATAATGCAGGCTCTATTTCTTCACAGGGTAAGATAGGTGGTCTAGTAGTGGCTGATGGAGAAGATGCAACCGTTGATTTAACCGGTGATGTAAATGCATCTTATACAATGTATTATAGAACTGGTGCTGAACCATATTACGAAACTAAAACAGTTCAATTGAAGATGTATTTGTATTCAGGTGTCGATGAAGGAAATGTCCTTAAGCTCATTGAGAATAAGGGATCATTCCATGGAATAATTGATAATAAGGGTATATTTGGATATTACGCAACCACAGCAGTGTTATCTTATAATTTAAATGGTGGAAGTGGAAATAATAGTTCAAAATCTATCACTATAGGAGTAGAAGGATATACTCTTTCTTCATCAGATTTACCATCAACTAATCCTACAAAACAATATTATGTTTTTGATGGATGGTATGTTGATACATTATTTACAATACCAGCTATCGGATATACAACATATTCTGGTTTGACATTAAATGCAAAATGGAATCCAGTTGAGTACAACATTAATTACGAGGATAAATATAAAAATAATTTTACAAGTGGTAACACTTCTACAAATAATAATCCAAGCACATTTAATTACGAAACGTTGACTGGTATTAATGATGCTATAAATGGTGAATATGTTTTCGCTGGTTGGTATGTTGATTCATCATGTAACACTAAGATTAATATGATAGATGGACATACATTAGTAAATTATTTATCAAATAATGCAATTACTTTATATGCACTTTGGTATAAGAATGGAACTGACAAATATGTTGTTAACTACATAAATTCCAATGCGGATATTACTTGTCCAATGTCAGATATTATTATTGATGAACAAGAAAACTGGGACTCATATCATTTACCAGTCATGAATGGTAATGATAATGATTATACTGTTAATATTTATTTTGATGGTTGGTATAATGGAAATTCAAAGATTACAAATTTAACAAAATCTGATTTCGTCTTAAATCCTGATACAGGGGATTATGAAATAACTTTAACTGCAGTTTGGAATAATAAAAACGTATTGGAGATTACAGTTTTAGAAGAGCATTATCAAACCGTATATTATAAGCCAGGATTCTCATTTACTATACCATCATTAGACTCTAGTATTACATTTGGTAATTTAGGCATGGTATTTATAAATTGGATATTTGATGGAACTGATGAGTATAATTCAGGTGATGTAGTAACACTAACTAATCAGGCAACTTTGTCACCTAATCTTCTTCATTTTGTTAAAATCAAAATAGGAGCAAATGATTATACTACAGTTACGGTTCAACTAACTGCTGGAAAAGGCTATATTGTAAATTATAATGATGAAACTGGAGTTTCATCTGCAACTGCATTTAGTGGTACAACAATATCAAACGATGAGACAATTTATGTTACACAAGGAAGTTCTTTCCAAGCTAAATATGCCTACAGTGGTAATAAAGATGATGGAAAGGCAACTATAACTAACACAACCCCAACAACGAATTTAACTACAAGTTATACAACTTATACTGTAACCGGAGTTAATGATGTTGTTATTACACCATCTGGTAGTAATTCTTCGAGTGGTACATGCCTACTTCCTACATCGTTAGTGATGCTTGCTGATGGAACAGAAAAGATGGCTAAGGATTTAACTATGGATGATGAAATTCTATCCTTCAACCATATTACAGGTAAGTTTGAAGCATCTAAGATTTCCTTCAATGTAGTTGTAGATTATCATTGGTTTGATGTGATTATATTAACCTTTGAAAATGGTAAGCAAATTGAGCTTGCAACAGGACATGGATTCTTCAATATGACAACAAACCGCTATGAGATTTATTATGGTCATGAATTTGAAGCTCATATTGGTGAGGTATTTGCTACTGTAGAATATGTAGATGGTGAATTTGTGATTGCTCCATCGAAGCTTGTTAATGTTGTAGTAGAAAAGAGATATACGCAAAAGGTATCTCCAGTATCTGAATATAATATTAACTGTATTGCAGATGGAATCTTAACTATTCCAGATGATATTGAAGGTATGTTTGATGCATTTGTATTCAATAGTGATTTAACGATCGATATTGAAGCATTCCAAGAAGATATAATGAATTATGGATTAATTACCTATGAAGAGGTATCTGATGTTGTTCCAGAATACCTATTCGATACAGTAAACTTCCAGTATTTCAAAATCTTTATTGCTAAGGGATACTTAAGCGTTGATAAGGTAAATCATTGGATTGAGGCATATCTACCATATATTATTGAACAGCATAATTTAGATTTCGATTTTGAAAATCGAGTTCCATTAACAAATGAATTATTAGGTCTTGAATAAATTCCTAATTTAGAAATGAGGCTTATCATGGAAGATGTAAAAAGCATTTTAGAGATTAAAAATTTATATAAGTCCTATGGTACAAAGGAAGTACTAAAAGGTATTAATTTAACCGTAGGTAAAGGCCAAATTGTAGGTCTTATTGGAAAGAATGGTATTGGTAAATCCACAACAATAGATTGTGTCACTGGATCTAAGAATTATAATTCTGGTGAAATCTATATTAATGGAACCAATATCGAATCGAATCCAATTGAAATCAAAAAGATGTTTGGATACATCTCCTCTGAGCCATGCCTTTATGAAACTATGACGGGCTATGAATATTTATCCTTCATAGCCTCCGTCTATGGTGTTTCACCAAGTGTTTTCCCAGCTAAGGTAGAAGAATTAAGGTCGAATTTTGATTTGACTGAAAATGATCTATCTGTAAAGATCAAGGGTTATTCTCATGGTATGAAACAAAAATTAAGCTTAATCGCATCCTTACTTCATAATCCAATACTTTGGATATTAGATGAGCCTACCGTAGGCTTAGATATTATGGTTTACCATTATTTAATGAAATGTATGCTAGATTTTGTTAAAAATGGTAAATCCATATTAATCACATCTCATAATCTAGATTTTATTGGTAAGATTTGTAATCGTGTTGATATTATTAATAATGGTATCATTTTTAAAAGTATCAATTTAGATGAAAATGAAGAATATAGGGGTAAGCTTGATCAGGTTCTAACGGAGATTTATGGAGGTTAGAAATGATAAAAAGCTTAATTATAAAGGAATTGAATATAACCTCCTTAGGTTATAAATTCAAAAAAGAAAACTTAATCAATACAATATTAGAACTACTGATTTATGCTGGATTTATTGTAATTGAGGTTTATTTATTCCATATGCTTACAAAGAAATTTCAAGCATACAATGGAGTAGAAGAAGCCTTCTTAATGATTTATCTATCCATAATTAGTATATTCTTAATATTGTTAATGACCTTACAAGCAAGAAAAAGCATCTACTCTATAGAGGATGCAAATATCATGCTAACTAAGCCAATTAAACCAAAGGATAATATCATCTCTAAAATTATATTTATCTATGGTAAGAATGTATTATTTAATTATTTTGTTGCATTCCCTATATTAATTAGCTATGCAATCAATATACATTCTTTAGTATATATTATGATTTTCTGTATCTTATATCCTTGGCTTATGGCCTTCTTTGAAACAGGCTTTGCCTGTATCTTGGTATTAGGAGCAGAAAAGCTTCATACCCTATTTCAAAAACATATTATTTTACAAATCGTAGGATCTATTTTAATTATTGTAGGCTTTTGTTATTTATATTCCTATATCTTAAATATCTTTATGGTATTAGTACAGGATGGAAATATAAGTACTATATTTACGAATGAAACCCTAGATATATTAAAGGCTATTGGTAATTTTTGTATACCTATAAGATTCTTTACTCCAGTATTTGAAAATGATTTTATACCATTAATCTATTTAGTGCTTATTGCTGGTGGAATATTAGTATTAGGTATCTTTTTAGCTTCCTATTTCTATTTGAGATTCATAAAAAATGAAAAGGAAAGTACAAATAGAAGCTATAAAAAATTTAAGAAGGTGGATACACCTATAAAAGCATTGCTAAAAAAAGAGGTAAAGCTTATCTTTTCTTCAAATTCCATATTTTCCTTTGCAGGATTATTATTTATGGAACCTATATTAACCTATGCAATTGTAAAGGCTATACATGTCATTTTTAAATCAGGTGTATTTACATTCCTAACTTCAATTTATACCTTTATCATTCCGATTATTGGTATTATCTTTGTTACCTTATTTAGTGTAATTATCAATACCTCCTCAAGCTTTATATTGCATAGAGAGGGCTATAATGGAATTAAGATTTGTAAGCTTATTCCAATATCCTATAAAAAACAGGTATTGATAAAAATGGCTGTGCCATTTATGGCATCCTTTATAGCATTACTTGTTAGTGTTGTTGTACTTGTTTCCTTTAATGAATTATCCATTTTAAATGGAGTATTCGCATTTATGATTGCATTAGTATTACAAATATTAATGGAAATGATTTGTGTATCTACAGAATTCAGAGGAAAAAGTAAGGAAGGCACTTCCTTAGCTGCAGTAATAGAATTAGTTTCTATTCTTTTACCTTTATTGGTTGTTGGATTAATGTTCCTATTTGCTTATTTAGGACTTCCATTCTATATTTCATTTTTAATTCCATTTGTTGTTATTTTAATTGTTACTATCCTATATTTTATTATCTTCTCTAAGAAGATGAATAAATTATTTATTCTACTAGAAACGAGGAATTAGGCTATGTCAAAGAAAACATTATTTCTAATCTTAATATTACCTTTTGCCCTAGCTATTTCCTTTTTTGCGGTCTCAGAATACCTAGTAACAAAGGTTAAGGCAGATATTCAAAATATTTCATGGGAATATAAAAATAATGAGGTATATGCATTAAGTGAGGGTGAGGTATTACTTGATGCAACACCAGTACTTGCCGATGGAGAAGAGGATGTGGATGCAACCCTAACTTGGGATGTCAAAAATTTAGATGATGCAGAAGATGCTCACGCATCCATTCGCTTTGATGGAGAAAACTATTATTTAGTTTTAGAAAGCATTGGTAATGTACTTGTTAGTGTTACCAATTCTAGTGGTAATATATCGAAATCCTTCAATGTAAAGATTTATGAGGGTGGAGTTGTATCGATTAACACAAAAAGATTAAGAAGCCAAAATTCTATTGAAGGACATGATTATTATGGTGAATATGATTTTAATGGCACAAAGGAAATTCCTGCAAGCTTCTATTTAGATGTTACCGTAAAGCCTTTTGATGTAATGAATTATATTACGATAGAAACAAGTAATAATATTGAATATAATGACCTCACAGGTAAGGTTACTATTTTATCTAGTGGAGAATCCTATATAAGATATAAATCGAATGAAGAGAATTATGTGGAAACAGAGGAATATGATTTTACCGTTATAAAGGATGGATATAATGTTTATAGCTATAATGATTTATTGAATTGTACGAATAAATCGGATGCAGGTAAGATTGTATGTCTACAAGCGAATTTAGAAGCATTCAACAATACCTATAGTTCGGATTTATCTAAGATGGATGAGACTACCGAGCTCTTTGGTAATTATAATCCAAAGACAAAGAAATATAGCTTTAATAAAGAGGTATATCGTTTTCTATCTACATACAATACGAATTTTATCGATCAATATAATGAAAAGAATTCGGATAAAATTTCTAAGGAGCTTATTGCAGGTATTCATATTCAAAAGGATTTCTATGGAAATGGTTATATTATCAATGAGCATAATTTAACATACCCTACAAAGACATTATCTACAGATGAATATCTAGTAGCCTTAGGTGAGGATGACCTTTTCCGAGGTCCACTTCCATATATTATTATTGGTACAAATGGATTACCTATTGTTAAAGCCTATGGACAGGATAATGTAGGATTCTATGTGGATGGAGATAATATTACCCTAAGGGATGTATATTTTAAGAATTGTAATTATTCCTCTACCTTAGAAAATAATGATTATACAGGTACTGTAGTTGAATTAAATGGAGATAATATTAAGGTTCTAAATTCTCATTTAACTTCTGGTAGAGTTGTACTTAGAAGCTATTCCAATAAGAATACTATTATTGAAAATACTTTAATGGAAAAGGGTAGAGAATTTATTGCAAGAATAGGCTCAAATGAATTTGTTGGTATAGATTCTACTAAGCAAATTGAATTTAGCTTCAAGGGACATGATTATAGCTATAGCTATGATGAATTCTTTATAGATCAAAATAAGGATAATTGGAATTTAAATCGTATTTCTGCAGCACTTCTTAAAACAAGCTATGTTACCGTAAATGAAGAGGATAAGAATTTATCCGATAGTGACCGTTTAGTTTTAGCAAGAATACTAAATGGTATCTTAAGCGATACATCCTTAGTTACAGAAAATAATACGCCAATTTATAAAAATGAAATTACATTTAAAGATTGCATTTTCTATCAATCGGGGTTATTCTCTATAGGATTAGATACTATCTTTAATGGACCATATATGTTTGATGGTTCCCCAGTTAAGAGTGTACTTCAAAATCTAGAGAGTGAGGGTATTGTAATACCAAATAAGATATCTGGTACGAATTACCCATCCATTCTTCATTTAGAAGGAGAAACCGAATTCTATGATTATAAAACCATAGATCAGGTAAATTTATCTTGTTTAATTGATACAACCTATTTAAATCAAACCATTAATGATATTTTAGGTAGTGAGCAAGAACAAAAGCTTACGATTGATGATTTCTTCCCAGTTAAGATTATCTTAGATAGAAGATGCAAGGAAGAAGGATATTATTATACCGATTCTTCCACTAATTATGTGAGTACACCATTTGCACTCTTTGGTGGAGGAATTAATCATTCCTTAATTGATACAGAAAATCTATCGAATAAGGATAAATTAATACAAAATATTAAATTAGATATTTATGAGGAGGTTTTAACAAAAACCACCTCAGATCAAGGTCAAACGATTGTGGTTAAGGGTGCAAATGTATTAAAGAAATGTGTTTCTATGGCACTTGGCTTTGAACCATTTGATTTAATGACCTATAAGGATGGCTATTTATTTAATGAAGCTATTCCAATTCAAAAGCTAAAGGCTAGAGCGAAATAAGAATAAGGAGGATTAAGGCTATGAAAAAGAAATCAAAACCATTTATAATAGCAAGATTGATCCTCCTTTTTATATTTATTGGAATTAATATATTCTTAATTATAGAATCTATTACTCCTCAAAATTCCTCTGCCAAGCAATCGAATGATTTAGGTAACGCGATTGTAAATGTCGTAAATGATATGGGTGGAGATCAAGCAGAGATTATTGAGCCCTCTAAGGTTATTATCAAAAATAAAATATCTGATGCAAATACATTGGATAAACTAACCCTAGATATTGAAACATTACCAGAGGATACAAGATATAAATCCTATATCTATAAATCCTCTAATTTGGAGGTTGCTACTATAGATGAATTTGGTAATGTAGAATTTATTAAGGAAGGAGAGGTAGATTTATTTGCTTATAATACCTTTAGTGATGAAATCTTTGATTCCTTCCATGTTATAGTTAAGGATATTAAGGCAGAATCGATAGCCTTAAATATTAAAGGTGCTACAAAGAAAGAGGATATTTATACTCTATATTTAGGCGAGGTATATACCATTTCAGCTAGCGTATTACCTAAGAATCGAACAAGTAAGGATATAATTTATGAATGTGTAGATAATCCATATATTGAAATAAATAATGAACAAATTAATGTCATAGGAGAATCCTTAGATAGTGTTATAGATATTCATGTTAAAGCTGATTCATTAGATGAGGTTATTCATGTAAAAACAAAGACAAAGCCTATAGAATATATTCCATTAAAATCTATAAGTATATCAGATATTAAAGGCTATGAAAATTCCAATATTTCTATAGTAAATAAATTAGAATTTAACCCATCGGATGCGACAAATAAATCCTATGAAATTGTTGAAATTTTAGATACAGCAATTGCAACAATAAACACACAAAAATCGATTAAATTATTATCTGAAGGAACAACCAAAATAAAGGTCAAGGTTATTGATTTAGATGAAATCTTTACAGGGAATATTATCGTTTTAAAAAGACCAGATTTAGTGGATTTTAACGCAACTGTAGAGGATTCATCTATATATGTAAATGAAACAAAAAAGATTAAATTATCGAATCCTTCTCCAAAGGATTCTATGATTCAAAATGTTAGCTATGAATCCTTAAATCCATCTCTTTTAAGTGTATCTGATAAAGGCTATTTAAAAGGATTAGGCGTTGGAGTAGGAAAGATTAAAATTACCTCAAATGGAATAGAAAAGATATTAGAGATTGAGGTATTAACAAGTATAGAGGATGTAACAGATTTTGTTGTTGACTATATAAAGGGGGAAAGTCCCTATGTAGAGGTATCTCAAGTCGATTTAAATGATTATTTTAAGGTTTCAAGCTTTATTCCCCATGACCCTATAAAATCCGTTATGACCTATGAGGTTATAAATGGTAATGCAGAGCTAAATGGTTCTAGTTTAAATATTTATGATGAGGGTAAGATAAGCCTTCTTATGATACATAAATCCTCAGGAATATCTAAAGTAGTAGATTTATATGCATATTATCCACTATCTATTGAGGATGATATTATAGAAAATACTTTAATATTAAATAAGGAATATGTATGTTCTATTCATTCTAATTCTATATATGATTATCATGTAGAGGTATCGAATAAGAATATTTCCTATATTCAAAATGAAGATGAAACCATTCTTCAAGCAAAAATGGTAGGAAATACTACTATATCCTTTTATCCTACGTTAGAGGATAAGATTTTATATGATGCTAAAATAGAATATCCTTTATCTATTATTCATAAGGATACAAAGAATATATCTATAGATATTAATATAAAGCCAGAAGGTGGGGATGAGGCAATATATAATAATCCAGATATATTAAATCTATATAAGAGTGATAGAATAACCTATCAAATTTTATTAGATAGTGATATTACAAGAAAAAGTATTCAGGTTACATCTTCTAACGAGTCTTGTATTAAGGTATCCAATAATAAGCTTTTGATTGTAGGTATTGGAAATACCATATTAAATTTCAAAGAGGAATATAGTAATTTAGATAGAACAATAAAGGTTCATGTATCGAATTTACTTTCCTTAAATGAAGAAAATAGTTTAAAAATTACAGGAAACTATACTATAAATGAGGATTCCATTACGATTATTAATGGAGAAGCTATTACGATAAAATATAATTTTACAAAATATTCTACGATTCAATCTACTATTTATTCCTCATCCGATTTATCCGTTGCCAAAATTGGAGATGATGGAGTTATAACTCCTATGGGAGTAGGAGAAGCAATCATAACACTAGAGGTAAAGGATTCTTCAGGTACCTTAGCGAAAAGTGAGGTAAAGCTTATTGTAAGACAAAAGGATTTTGTAGAGAATATATCCGATTTTATATATATTTATGTAAGAAAGGGTCTAGGCCATTTTGGTATATTCTTAATTTTAGCAATCTTTGCATCCTTATCCTGCTTTATGTTTTTTGAAAATAAGAAGTGGTGGCATGTCGCAATAAAAATAGGTATTATCTTTGCTTATGGATTCTTATTTTCAGGCTTTACAGAGCTTTTACAAATGATAACTCCAGGAAGATTTGGTCTTATGAGCGATGTTTTGGTTGATTTTTCTGGATATTCCTTAGCTGCAGTTTTATTATCTATTGGATTTATTATCCTTTTAATTGTAAAATGGAAGAAAAAGAAAAAAGAAGATTAACACATTGGGAGATGGTTTTATGCTGTTTGATATAAAAATGAATAAGAAATTCCCTTTTATTCATATATCAAAGGAAAGCTTATTTGGGATATTATTTGAATTTATTATTGTTGGAATATTAGGCTTTATATTAGAAACCTTATTAGATTATATTACTCAAAATCTATTTATAGATCGAGGATTCTTATGTGGTCCTTTTATTCCAATTTATGGAGTATTTATTGCAAGTATATGTCTTATAAATAAATTTCCCAAAAGAAATATAAAGAATTTTATATTCCTTGCAGCAATTATCTTTGTTGCCAGCTATATCTTTGAAGAAATCATAGGTAATGGATGTGAGCTTATATTTCATACAAAGCTATGGCAATATTCTACTTGGATGCCATTTAATAGTATGAGTAGATATACCAATTTAATTGTTTCTATTTGTTGGGGTTTAGGTGGAGCGTTATATTATTTAATTGCAATACCATTTATATTTAAATTATCTAAAAAAATAAGTAATAGAGTAAAAGTAGCTATAAGTGTTGAATTTGGTATTTTATTTATTGCAGATATTATTTATACATTAGTAAGAATAGCCATAAATCATGGGTATTATATATTATGGTGTTTTAGAGGAAGTACAGAATTAACATTATTTATTATTGGTATATTTGCGTATTTAATTGTTTTATACTTACTTATGGAATTTATATCTAAAGAAATATGCAAATTAAATAAGAAATTAGATGCATTAATGTTTGTATTATCATCTGTTATTATTTTACTTCCCTTCTTTAGTGCATATGATTACTTGCAAAGAAGTGGAAAAGCATTTTTTGAAGCACTTAGTGCATTAGGCTTTATTGATGTTGCTATACTTATTTATTTCGCTTTATTCTTCATTTTATTCTTTGTAAGCCTATATTTATATAAGCTTGTTATATATTTAATAGAAAAGAAAAAGTGCGTGAATGAAAAAATAAAGATTTTTGCTAAGTTCAAACAAAAAGTTGGTAAATAGACATCAATAATGTAAAAATAGAGTTTATACTTCAGTCAAAGTGAGGTATTTAACCATGACATTAGATGATTTAAAGAAATTAACACCCGTAGAACTAGACTTTATATCTGCACATATTTATAAATTGGTAAAGGATAGAGTAACTGAAGACACCAAGAATGAAGAAAACTTTAATCATGATCCAGATTGTTGTCCGCATTGTGGATCTCTTTCCTTCATTAAATATGGCTTTAACAAAGGAAAGCAAAAATATTACTGCAAAGACTGCAATAAATTTTTTTC
>NZ_QXEV01000037.1 GCF_003550015.1 Anaeroplasma bactoclasticum | reverse complement strand
CAAGAAAAGATATGCCACCAAAAATAATCACACAGTATCAAATGTAAATCAGATTCATAGTGAACTATCAATTTTGATTTCAAAAAAGCATGGCATATCAACAAGACATCTTCAGGATTATTTAAACTGGCTTCTGTTCTTAAAGAAGATTAAATATAGAGTAAAGGCCGAGGCAAGAGTTTCATTTACTTATATGGAATCAATGAAACAAGTTCATACAATAGCGGTAAGAAATATAACTAAGCTTCCTATGCCTATTGATTTATATCAGGCCTATGGAGCATATCATTATGGAATTTTTTCTTAATTACCAACTTTTTGTTTGAACTTAGCAATTATTTTTATCAAAGAAATCAGGAGCATAATTGTAATGACATTTTTGTTTTATTTTCTAGTGTAGCTCGAAAATATGATAATTTGGATAAAATTGAGTCTTTTTTACGAGATGATGTCAAAATTGATAAAAACATAATAAAAAATTCGTGTGTGGCTCTAAATACAAATGTTATTGAGAAAAATGATATTAATGCTCAATTGATTTATTATTTAATACTAAAATCATCTAAAAGTAAGTATTTTGATTTTTTAAGCAAAGTAATTGATGAATCAATTAATAGATTTAAACAAAATATCTATGATTCTAAAACAGGCTTGGAAATGTTTAGTTATGATTATTTGACTGAAGGTAAGAATTTTGATGAATCTCTTTTTGATGTATTCGAATTAGATTTAAAGTCTAATTATATTAAAAATTTAGATTATTCGATGTTTTCTATTATGAATGATGCCGTTGATTATTATCTAGAAAACAATAAAACCGAAACTATGGTTGATAAAACTGTATGGAGGGTTAGAAAAGTTCTGAATGAAATAGATTTGCCTTCCTGCGTTGATGTTAGTGTTAATGAGATGAGACATGATGTTTCTTTTGGTGATATTTTTTTAATAGATGATAATTATTATATGGTAGGAAATCAATCTTGCGATATTGCAATTAGAGCAAATGGTACTAGAAGTGATTCATATGCAACATTGATTCCTATAGCCTTAGAAGATTATTCTGGTGATAAATTGAATAAGTATAAGGAATCTGTCACATCGAAAATTATGAAGAAGGAACTTGAAAAAGATACCGCTGCTTTTGAGAAAGCAATAGAAATAATTAAGCAAAAATTTGGCATTGTGTACAAAAAAAACGATCAGAAGAATTTAAAGGATCTTATTATGTATAATGATTGTGTTTATAGTGTTGAGTTTTCAAGTAAAAAAAGTATGATTTCATTACCTTTTTGGTGCTTAGATTGTGTTGTATGTAATTCAAAAGGCATTGTTGATTTTAATTATGATTCAAATGGACTTAGATTTCCAATGAAAAAAAGAATTGAAAGTGCAAAGGAAGAATTTGAAAAAATGAAAAATTTAAGTACTGCTGATGATTGGTCTTTTTTGTCAAATGTTTATTGTTCTGGGAAAAAAATTTCTCGTATTACTAGGATTGGGAAAATAAACTCTGATCTTTCAGATTCCTTATACAGTGAGTTTCTATCGCATAAATCACGTATATCAAAAGATAAAATCACTAGATTAACTAATTAATGAGTATTATTGTTCATTTTTTTTACAAAAGCAAAACTTTCTTGATATTATAAAAGTTTTGCTTTTAATTTTTCTATAAATTTGAGAAAAGCATTGATAAATATTTTAGTTATATGGATGTCTTTTTGAGATGTTTCTCAACGCAAACACGATATATTTTATAAAAACTCTAATGTTACTTTGCGTACATACAACTTGGAAAAATCAGATTTCGTTCTGATTACATTCGTCGGTAGATACATGTAGAGACGGTATGCCTTCTTTCCCATAAAAATTCTTAAAAAATAAGTCTAGTAAGTAATTATATATAATATAATTAAAGAGTTAGTTCGGTTACATGAATTAGCTCTTTTTTTGTTTAATTAAGGGCACTTTTAAAATACCATATAAACAAATAATGTATTTTTTTAGAATGTCATCAAAAACAAAATCAAATCGATGACCTTGTACTATGAAAGTATAAGGAATTTTGTTATACTTATAATAGTGTGTAAAAATGTTATTGAAAAGAGGAACAATTTAATGTTTTCTAAGGTTGATGATTCTCAAAAACAAAATAAAGAAAATGATATTACAAAAAAAGACAAGTTTTGGAATATAAAAAGAATAATAATGTATATTGTGAAGATAAAGCATTAGCTACTTATTTAAGACAAAGAATATCAAAAGCTTTAGAAGTGAAAGATAAATTAAGTCTATCAATAGTTATGATAAAGTTGTAGGGATTCATTTGTTTGGTATAGAGTGTGGACCTTGTATAAGAAAGAATAAATATAATGTTAACGATATAGTTAAATCGGCAGGGATAAACGATTCGTATTTTGTTGAAATTAATAAAGGTATTAAATTATCAAATTATGTTTATCCCAAAAAGAATAATGGCACTGATGATTTTTTTATAAATCCAGAAGACAAAGAATCCATTGCTGAATTTGACATAATGAATCATAATCTTTATGGTATTCATATAACTTATAAGAATGACGCATTATCTGAAAATAATCCACATATTTGCATTGGATGGGCAAGTATGGGAGATTTATCAAACTATACGAATAAAGCTGAAATGGCTGCCAAATATAATGAAACATGGCCTGATGCTAAGCCTATGACAAAAGCACAAAATGTTGGTCAATTAAATAGATTTGTTAATGAAGCAAAAATTGGTGATTATGTGTTATTTATTGATAATAAAATAAGCATAGGAGTTATCGAGAGTGATTATTTTTATAATAACGTTTCCTATGAAGAGCAAGCTCCAGATTATGTAAATTATAGAAAAGTAAAATGGATAAAAAAAGACATTGACAGATCTGTTTTTTCAAGATCTATGAGAAATTCCATGGGCTCAGCTATGTCATTCTTTAAATTGAATGATTATAGAAGCGTCATTCTAGATATTTTAAAAGACTCATATATTGCAGATGACACAGATTTTAATGATGATTCCATAGTAACTGAAATTACAAACGTAGATTATTCTTTTGAAAATAAATCAGGTATCAACCTAATTGTGTATGGAACACCAGGTTGCGGCAAAAGTTACTATGTTCAACACACTCTATTAATGAAAGGTGGATATAGGTTTGATGACGAGGGAGCAAACTGTTTAGATGCAATTAGAACAACATTTTTCCAGGATTATACAAATACAGATTTTGTTGGACAAATAATGCCAGTTATTAATCCAGACAAGTCGGTAACATATGAATTTAATCCAGGACCATTTACACTTGCTTTGAATAAAGCCATTCAAAACCCTGATAGACCTATTGCTTTAGTAATAGAAGAATTAAATAGAGGTAATGCTGCCAGTATTTTTGGTGATATTTTCCAATTATTAGATAGAGAAAATGGAGTAAGTGTTTATAATATTACAAACGTAAATGTTCAAAAATATTTAGAAGCACAAAATCCAACAATGAAGTTTGATTACATAAAATTGCCTTCAAATTTAAGTATTTTTGCGACTATGAATACTAGTGATCAAAATGTATTTACTTTAGATACTGCATTTAAACGTCGTTGGAAATTTGAAAAGATAAGAAATGATTTTTCTGATAATCATGATTTTAAAAACTATTATATTCCTGGTATGGACATGGATTGGCAAGAATTCTGTGAATCAATTAATGAATTTATTACAAATAGTGATGATTTCATTAATTCTGAGGACAAACAATTAGGTGTTTATTTTGTGGATAAAAATGGATTGAGAAAAGAAAAGACTGATCCATCTTCGGAAACATCAAGAAAAGAATTTGCTTTTAAAGTGTTTGAATATTTATGGGATGATGTTGCAAAATATGACAGAAAAAAATGGTTTAATGATTTAAAAACATTAGACGATTTAATAGATAAATATGTTGAAAAAGGTTCAGATGAATCATCTGGAGTAGAAGTATTTAATAAAGGCATTTTTGATAAGAAATAGGAGTGATTACCTATGCAAAATGTTAATGCATGGCCAGTTACAGGAAAAATAGATGATTCTTTTATTGGCATAAAGATAAAGAATAATAGAATTGATTTTTATTACCCTGAAACATATGATATTTCACAACAAGGTAATTTAAGTTCTTTTAGAGAAGATGTCTTATCTATTCTTAGAACGATAAATATTGCTAAGACTTTAACTGCCGATAAAGCAAAAGTTGAAACAAATCTAGCCGATAGTAATGCATTTGCTTTATTATCATATTTGTGGATTATAAACGATTATTTGTCAAATGGTATATATATCAATAGAGAAAAGGTTTTTAAGAATAATCAAAGAGGAAGAATCAATTGGAAAAGAACTTTAAGGAATCAACCTATTATTTCTAATGGTAATGTTATTTATAATAATATTGTTGTAGAAACAAGAAATAATATGGATAATTTGATGGTGGATATACACAAGTATTGCGTAAAGAAAAGTATTGAGTTTATCGGATGGTTATTTAATTTGAATTCTACTAGAATTGAGACTAAACCGTTCAATGAAACAATTCAGAAAGTGTATATTGCTGCCCTTAGACAAGAAATTGATAAAACTTTTGATGATTATAAAAAATTAAGGCTTAATCATATGTTAAAGGTTATAAAAGGTCTTGATGGTAACAATAATGAAAATGAATTTGTATATGGTGTAGATTCATATTATTACATTTTTGAGAGAATGGTTGATTCTATCTTTGGTAATCAAAAAGATTTAAAAGCTTTTAATCCGAAGGCAAATTGGTATTTAGTAGAAGATTCTTTTAAAGAACATCCGAGTTCTGAATTAAGACCAGATTCTATATTAATTAAAGGCGATATTGCATATATAATGGACTCTAAGTATTATAGATATGGATTCACTAAAGAATTTAATGATTTACCTGAAACTTCATCAATTCAAAAGCAAATAACATATGGTGATTATTTGAAGCGTAATAATAAAGCCAATGTTAAAGATATTAGAAATGCATTTATTCTTCCTTATAATATGAATAAAAATAGTTTTGGAACTAATGAATTAATTCATTATATTGGCTATTCAAAGGCGGAATGGAAGGATAATAAAGAGAATAATCATGAGTCAATCTATGCATTTTTAGTTGATACAAAGCATATTATTACTCATTGGAATAATAATCATCATGAAGATGAAATAAATGAATTAATTGATAAAATTGAGAGTGCTATTAAAGAGAAAGAAAACTAGATAATATGACTTTAAGTAACAAATGTAAAATAGTCAGATTATTAATAGAATATCCTGGTTTAACAGTCATTTTTACTAGACTTATTTTTAATAAAATCTTTCCGGGAATTTCATATCACGCGTCGAAACAGTCTGCTTACTAAATCGTAGAAATGACTAAAAATAGCAAAAAATAAGGTAAAAATAGGTGATTTTGACCAAAATAAGGTTGAAATCACCTTTTTCTTTTGAACAAATATAAAAATTTTCTTTGCCTATATTTGGAAAATGAGCTGGTATCGTAACCGAACCTGGTAACAGTGGCAAGATGTTTGAATAGATGGAAAAAGAATAAAAATATAGTAAAATGGCTTAATACCAATAGATATTGTAATAGTATATGTAGCACCTTTTTGACTTGTTCAGTATTATGTGTTGATATGGTACAATAGATGAATTTGATGAAGATGTATTTGAAGCATTGATTAAAAAGGTAGTTGTAGGTGGATTAGATGATGATGGAAATAAAATCCATCATATGCTAACATTTGTATTTTCTGGGGATAGAAAAACAAATGGATATAAAACTAATTATATAGTAATAGATTCATTTGATATGCCTGTTGATTTCTATGAATTTGTTAAAAATGAATATGGTGTAAATAAGAAAAGAATAATTAATTCCATTCCTATTAGAATAGCGGTAGAAAATGAATAAATTTGATGAAACCATTATCATGTTATGGTATAATAAATTTGATTTTTAGGACGGTGGATTACATTGAAAGATAATGATGTAAAAATTGTAAATGATGATTCAATTACAGATATTGTTAAGATGATTGAAACACATAGAGAAAATGCATATCGTAAAGTAAATGAAGAATTAGTAACTATGTATTATGAAATAGGTAAATATCTATCAGAAAAAGTTTCATCTGAAAAATGGGGCTCTAAGGTTATAGATAATATAGCTAATGGGATAAATAATAAGTATCCAACACTAAAGGGCTTTGATAATCGTGGATTATATAGAATGATGCAATTTTATGATACTTATAAGGATAATGAAATTGTGTCACCACTGGTGTCACAAATTAGTTGGACTAATAATTTAATAATATTTTCGCATAAATCAACAATAGAAGAAAAAGAATTTTATATTAGATTATGTATAAAAAATAATTATTCTAAAAGAGAATTGGAACGCCAAATAGCTAGTCATTATTATGAAAGATATATATTGTCTGCAGGTAATGAACTAGAAAGTACTACTGCACTTGTTGGAGAAGATGATTATCCTAATACTAGAATATTAGATCAATATTCATTAGAATTTTTAGATTTACCTAATAATTATAAAGAAAAAGATTTACAAAGTGCTATTGTAGATAATTTAAAGGACTTTATATTAGAGATAGGTAAAGATTTTTCATTCATTGGAAAAGAATATCGTGTGCAAGTTGGAAATCATGACTATTATATAGATTTATTATTTTATAATAGATATTTAAAATGTTTAGTAGCTTTTGAATTGAAGGTTGATGAATTTAAACCAGAATTTGTTTCTAAAATGAATTTTTATCTAGAAGCATTAGATAGGCAAGAAAAGAAAGCTAATGAGAATCCTAGTGTAGGTATTATATTATGTACATCAAAAGATGATACAGTAGTTGAATATGCACTATCTAGAAGCATATCACCTACTTCAGTTGCAGAATATAGCACGAAATTAATAGATAAAAAGTTATTAGAGAACAAATTAAATGAGATAAGAGGAATTTTAAGTAATGAAGAGGATTAGTTGTCTAATCCTTTTTAACTATAGTACCAAACGTTAGAAAACATATCGATTTTATGATATTAACAAGTTGTGGTGAAGAAACTCAAAATGGTACTGAGCAAACTAAGCATAATTCAAATGAATATACATTATACACAGATAACAATATAGTTGAAAATGATGTCATTAAAATTGAAGTTGATTCAAGCATCTATAGTCTAAATAATTTTTCTTTAACTGTCACAGTAATAGTTACAAATAAAGAATATAAAACTAACAGCTATGATATAAAAAACTATACTTTAATAAAAGAATCTACTGGGGCTACATACACTGTTGGTACAATGTTTTCTATCCCTAAGCTACAAATAGATGCAGAATTGAGTAAAAGTCTTAGTCTTTCTTCAACAATACCAACTTCAATAAAAGATGATCAATATAAAATGTCATTTGATGTGAATGAATATAAAATAACATATTATTTATATGAAACACCAGATGAATTAAGAGCTGATAGAAAAATATCATATAATATATCAGGTGCAATTGTACACGAAGAAATAATTAAAGATAAAAGAAAACTAGAAACTAAATATGTATATGAATCTAATGATAATTTATATTATTGTGATACTTGGTATACAGATTCAAGCTTTAAAACTCAATTTAATTCATACAATCCAATAACTGAAGATACTATGCTATATGGTAGAAATCAAAGTAATATATCATGGAGTACTTTATATAGTGATAAATATTCATTTGTATCAGGAGTTAATCATGTACCATCTAATAAAGTATTAGTGATTCCATCACAATATCTAGGTAAGGATATATGCCTTAGCAACTATGCAATCTATAATATAACAGTAGATAAGATTTACGTTCCTAAAACAGTTCGTGTTGTATATGGAGGTAATTTCTTAAATATTGGTAATGCAAATATATACTATGAAGGTACAGAAGACGAATGGAAGGCACTATTCTATATTAGCTTAGATATTGTAACAAAAAATGTTTATTATAATACTAAGTATAATGGATAAATATTCCATAGAAAAAACAATAAGTTTTGATATTTTTAAAAAATATATTTTATAATCTAAATAGGAGTAAAATAGGCTTTTCTTTTTCCGAATGAGGGATAGAGGCGAGTACTTAAAATATAAAACCAACCTAAACTATAATGAGGTTGGTTTTAAATGTTTATAAGTTCTGATAAATCTCTTTTATTATAAATTATTCTTAGTACTACAATAGTATTACTTTCTATAACATAGTATAAATTATAATTATCAATAATTGCTTTTCTAGTATTTCTATTTCTCACGTATTCATTCTCTAATAATGGATAGCTTAGCGGGAAAGCAATTATATTATTAAATACTTTATTAAATAAGTCATTAGCAGCTTGAAAATTGCATAATTTATTAGAAATGTAATCTAATATTTCATCTAAATCATTTTCTGCTTTGTCAGTAAATTTAAATTTAGAATCCATATTTAGCCTTCATTTCATTTAAAACTAAATTACCATCTTTTGTTTTATCATTTTCTAAATCTTTTAATCCTTCATTAATTGCTTTTGCTTCATAAACATCATTCATTAATCTTTCGAAGCATTCAATATCCATTACAACTAATTTACCATAACCATTTTTAGTCACAAAAACAGGTGCTTTAATTTCACTACACATTTTTTCAATTTTTACTGTATCTTTTAAATCTCTCATTGGAACTATTTTCATACCAATTGCCTCCTTGTGGCTATATTATAACATATATTTAGCCACAAAGTAATATTGTTATAAACAGATGACTTCTGGTAGACCTTTATATTTTGTATATTTAAAGAATAAATTATTACAAATTTATTAATTCACATGATTATGATGAATGTGATAAAGCAATAAGGAGAATATCATTTAGATTAAAAGTAATTTTTTATTCTTTTAAATGGTTAAATTATTGATTTATCATATAGTTTTTGAGATTATATTTTAAAAAATACAATTTTTATAGTATAATTAATAATGATACATAAATTATAATTAAATGAATAATTCAATTCTAATTTATTTAAACTATATAAAAATAAAATAGAAGAATTGCTCTTTAATTGCTTGGAGGTGACCCAATTGGATGTATTTTTAGATTATTTAATACAAAACTGGGCCTTAATATTAGTATTACTAGCTTTCGTAGTAATGCTTATAATTACAGTATTCCTAGATAAAAAAACAATAATAAGAATGTATGTATTAATCGCAGTTGTATTTGCATTATCTATTAGTGTATTCTTTGAATTCCATTTGGCAGATCTAAATCAAATGACAAATGTAAGAATTGTACTTGTTGCGATTAGATATAGTACAATTCCAATTATTATTTCATTAATACTATTTGCATTAGTAAAAAGAACACAGTGGTATGTAACTATTCCTGCACTCTTACTTACAGTAATTAACGTAGTATCTATATTTACTGGAATTGTATTTAGTATTGATGCAGAAGGAAACCTAAGACGTGGAGTATTAGGTTACCTACCATATGTAGGTGTAGGTGCATACTGTGCATTCTTGATTTATATTTTAATTAAACAAAGTAACCGCCAAGCATCCGAAATCATTCCAATAATATTCTTAGCATTCTCCTTTGCTACAGGATTATTATTTCCATTTATTATTGGTAAAGAATATTCTAAAATATTCTGTACAACAGTAGCTATTGCACTCTTTGTATATTATGTATTCTTAATATTACAATTAACAAAAAAGGATGCATTAACAGGAGTTTTAAACCGTCAAGCTTTCTATTCTACCGCTCATAACAATAATAAAGATATAACTGGTGTTATATCTATAGATATGAATGGCTTAAAGAAAATTAATGATACCTTAGGTCACTTAGCTGGGGATGAGGCAATTATTGCAGTTTCATCTTGCTTTACTAAGGCTACTAAATTTAAACAATCGGTTTATAGAATTGGTGGAGATGAATTTATTATTCTTTGTAAAAAGACATCAGAAGAAGAATTATTAAAAATAATATCTGATATAAAGAAGATGGTATTCTCTACAAGATATAGTATTTCTATTGGCTATAGCTTTCGATCAGATGAAACGAAAGATTTTGATGAAATGATTAAAGATTCTGATTTAATGATGTATGAGGATAAAGCAGCATATTATAAACAAAAGGAAATAAAAGAAGAACAAGAAGAAAAGACTGTTGAAGTGTGATTGCTTCAACAGTCTTTCTTTATTTACTTTCTTTATTGAAATATAGGATTAAGAAGAATACCATACATATTTCACCAAACATAGATATTAAAAACATAAAATCATTCATCTTTATAATTGGTGGTAGCATGGAGAAGAAAAACATTAATCCTCCAGATAATAATAAATGAATATTCTTACTTTTAATTAATTTATATATACCTACTACAATTAAAGGTATTACAGCTAAAATATTAATGACAGTTGGAATAGTATTTATTGCTTTATTTGTTAATTCTTTATTTACAGTTAATCTAGATATACCTGCAAAATTAATTACTTCATAAGAAGTAAATATGATGCATATTATACCTAGAATAATAAATAATGATGTAGTAATATATACAGCAATTTTAAATGGCTTTTTCAGATTAATAGTTAATATACTAATAATAAATAATAATGGAACTAAGGTTGCATGAAGTATAAATCTTACTTTACTTAAAAACATTATATTGGATGCATCTACTATTGTGCCTAGGCTTGTAATAAATGCATCATAGAATAATCCAAATGTTATTAGTGTAACTAATAATATGAATAATGATTTTGTTTTAATGGATTTATATATTAAATAAATAAGCAGTAATAGCTCAATTCCACTAATAATCCATACGGTTGGACCTGATATGTTATAAAATAAATCGTACATAGACACTCTCCTTCAACTTCCTTCATTATAACAAAATATAGTATTAGATTAAAGAATACTATTTATTTAATGATATTGTTTGGTATAATGATACATATTGTTGTAAATGTGGGTGATGTTATGATTGAAGTTAAAGATTTAACAAAGGAATTTAAAAAGCCAATACGTAAAGAAGGCGTATTTGGCATGTTTAAAACCTTATTTTCAAGAAAATATGAAACAAAGGTTGCAGTCAATCATATTAATTTTACAATTCATGATGGAGAGATTGTAGGCTATATTGGTTCTAATGGTGCAGGAAAATCTACTTCCATTAAAATGATGTGTGGTATTTTAACTCCAACTGGTGGAAATGTATTAATTGATGGAATTGAACCAAACAAAAAAAGAAAGGTAGTAGCTTCTAAAATAGGAGTTGTCTTTGGTCAAAAAACACAGCTTTGGTGGGATATACCTTTAATTGAAAGCTTTAAGGTATTAAAAGAGGTTTATCTGGTACCTGATGAGGATTATAAGGAAAGATTAGAATTCTTATCCGATACACTAGGCTTAAATGAATTTATGAATCAACCAGTAAGAACATTATCTTTAGGTCAAAGAATGAGAGCGGACTTAGCCGCAAGCTGGCTACATAATCCTAAAATCTTATTCTTAGATGAGCCAACCATTGGCTTAGATGTATTAGTTAAAGAAAAAATAAGAAAAGCGATTAAGACTATGAATCAAAAATATCATACGACGGTAATCCTTACAACGCATGATATGCAGGATGTAGAGGATTTATGTAGTCGTATTATTATGATTGAAAAGGGAAATATTATTTATGATGGACCTTTAAAGGATATTAAATATCGCTTTGGTGATTTAAGAACATTAACTATTAAAACGAAAGAAGAATATAAAATAGAGGAATTAAATACCTTTGATAATAGAGTTTCTTATCAAGAAAATGAGGATTCTTTAGTTTTACAGTTTAATGCCGATAAAATAGATATTAAGGATGTTATTGATTATTGTTTCCATAAGTTATCGGCATCTGATTTAAAAATATCTGAAATATCTATTGAGGATGTTGTTAAAAACCTACTCGAGGAGGCAGAAAAATGCTAAGAAAGTATAAGCCCTTCTTGAAGGCTGGAGCGATGGGTGCTTTTGCATATAGATCTGCAATATTTACTTGGCTATTTATCTCTATTTTACAAATCATATGTGTTGTATTCTTATGGGTTGCAGTATATCAAAATAGTCCGGATGGAGTAGATTCAGTTATTAATGGATTTACATTTAAGGAAATGATTGTATATACCGTATTTGTAAATATTTTTGGATTTGCAACACTTGGTGGAGATACCTTATTTATCATTAATGAGGATATCAAAAAGGGAACGATAGATTTGGCTTTTACAAAGCCTATATCTTATCGTTTTAGATTATTAAGTGAAAATTTAGGTAATTTATTTGCAGTAAATTTAATGATAGGAATTCCAGGATTTACTATCGCATTTATTGTATTTGCATCTATTGGCTTTATTACAATTACACCAGTTTCACTTTTAATATCTATTGCTTTATTTATATTAGCTCAGTTTATTGCAAATTTATTAAATGATACCATTAATTATATTTGTGGAGTATTATGCTTTTACACATCCTCTGGATGGGGAATAAATCAAGCTAAGGAAATTATTGTAAGCTTTTTATGTGGTAGGCTATTACCACTTGCCTTCTTCCCAGGAATATTTGGTTTAGTTATTAACTATTTACCATTTGCAGGAATATCCTATTATCCTGTATTAATACTAATTGGGAAGGTTGATTTGTTAACTTCAATCCACTATGTTGGATTTTCATTATGCTGGTTAATATTATTAAATATATTTGCAAAGCTATTATTTAATCATGCCAGCAAAAAAATTACAGTACAGGGAGGATAAAAATGGCACACTATATTCATTTATATTTTTCCTATATGAAAAGATCCTTTATATCTCGTATGGAATATAAAAAGGATACCTTCATTGCGATGATGGGCTTTTTCATTGAAAATGCCGCATCTATTGCAAGTATCTATTTTATTGTAAATTCTATACCATCCTTAAATGGATGGACCATTTGGCAGGTAGGATTCTTATATGGATTTGTAATGATTCCAAGAGGAATAGACCATATGTTTACAGATGAGCTATGGCGCCTAGCCTATTTTAGAGTAAGGAATGGAGATTTGGATATGTATTTTTTGCGCCCTATTCCAGTATTATTCCAAGTATTATCTGAAACATTCCAACCCGATGCCTTTGGTGAATTAATTGTAGGTACAGTAATGCTAGTTGTATGTGGAATTATGTCTAATGTACAAGTATCATTTTCTATTATCTTATTATTTATAGTAGCAAGTATTTTTGGTGCATTAATTATTACATCCTTAAAAATACTTACAACATCCTTCTCTTTTACAATGAAAAGAAGTGGACCACTTGTTCAGGTCGTATATAATTTTATGGATTATGTGAAATATCCTATTTCTATATTCCCTGAAATTATAAAGAATATGCTTTTATTCGCTATTCCATTTGGAGTATTTATATCACTACCTGTAGATACATTATATTTTAATTTTTATAATCCATATTTATTAATGCTATGGATTATAGGAGTAGCTATTGTTTTCTTTATTATCTCTATCTTCATTTGGAAGATTAATGAAAGAAAATATGAGTCTACAGGAAGCTAGTTTAAACTTGACAAAGAATATTTTATAATATATTATTTTGATGTCCTGAGGGAAAGTTTTTTCTGACCTAAAGTGCAGCAAAATAAATGAATTAACTTTAGTTTTTTTTGACTGCGCAGTGGCGTAGTCTTTTATTTTTATAGGAGGTTAAAATGGAAAATAAAGAAACACGAGTTGCAGTTATTGGTATTATTGTTGAAAAAAGAGACAGTGTAGATGCACTAAACCACATTTTAACAGAATACAGTGACTATATTATTGGAAGAATGGGACTACCATATTCAAAGAAGAAAATTAACTGTATCACAGTAATTATTGATGCAGAACAAAATGTAATCAATAGCTTATGCGGTAAGCTTGGCAGATTAGATGGTGTATCCTCTAAGGCGGCTTTCAGTAATGTATAAAGAGCTATTAGATAAGCTATATAAATATCACGAACTATCTTATTTAGAATATTTAGAATTAATAAAAAATAGGGATGAAGTAAGAGATTATGCAAGCTTACTTGCAAGTAAAACTTGCATGAAATATTACGGAAATAAAATATATATAAGAGGCCTAATTGAGTTTACCAATTATTGTAAAAATAATTGTTATTACTGTGGAATTAGGGCATCTAATAAAGTAGCGGAAAGATATAGACTTTCTAAAGAAGAAATCATAGAATGCGCAAATATTGGCTATGATCTAGGGTTTCGTACCTTTGTTTTACAGGGTGGAGAGGATTCATATTTTACCGATGATATTTTAGTAAGTATTATTAAAGAAATAAAAGCTTTACATAGTGATTGTGCAATAACTTTATCTATTGGAGAAAGAAGTAAGGAAAGCTATAAAAGATTAAAGGAAGCTGGGTGTGATAGATATTTACTTCGCCATGAAACAATAGATAAAAATCATTATGAGCTACTTCACCCAAAGAATATGAGCTATTTCAATAGAATGGAATGTATCAAAAATTTAAAGGAATTAGGATACCAGCTTGGAGTAGGCTTTATGGTTGGTTCTCCAAACCAAACAATAGAAATGCTTGCGGAAGAGATGGTATTTTTAAAACAACTTAATCCAGCTATGGTTGGAATAGGTCCTTTTATTCCTCATAAGGATACTCCATTTAAAGATAAAAATAGCGGGAATGCTGAGCTTACAACATTTTTGTTATCTCTTATAAGGCTAACATTGCCAGGTGTGCTGCTACCGGCAACGACTGCACTAGCTACGATAGATAAAGAGGGAAGAGAAAAGGGAATATTAGCTGGAGCTAATGTTTTAATGCCGAATCTATCGCCTTTAGGTGTAAGAAAAAAATATTTGCTTTATGACAATAAAGTCTGTATGGGTGAGGAGGCAGCATCTTGTATTAGATGCTTAAAGAAAAGACTATCTAAAATAGATAGAGAAATCGTCACCGATAGGGGAGATTATGCCCTAATGAATAGGGTACTTGAAAGGGAATAAACAAAATGGATTACAATGTAAAATCAATGAAGGCAGAAGAATTTATCAACCACGAGGAAATCTTAGAAACAATTAAGTATGCAAATAATCATAAGGATGATTTAAAGCTTGTGGATGAAATTTTAGCTAAAGCGAAATTAAGAAAAGGATTAACACACAAGGAAGCAAGTGTATTACTTGCTTGTAGTGATAGTGAAAAGGTCAAAGAAATATATGACCTTGCAGAACAAATAAAAAAGGATTTCTATGGAAATCGTATTGTTTTATTTGCACCACTATATTTATCGAATTATTGTATAAATGGATGTCTATACTGTCCATATCATTTAAAGAATAAGCATATTCCAAGAAAAAAGCTTACTCAAGAGGAAGTAAAAAAAGAAGTTATTGCACTTCAGGATATGGGACATAAAAGACTTGCGATTGAAGCAGGAGAGGACCCAGAAAATAATCCAATAGAATATATCTTAGATTGTATTAAAACAATTTATTCAATTAAGCATAAAAATGGTGCGATTCGTCGTGTCAATGTAAATATTGCAGCTACTACTGTAGAAAATTATAAAAAGCTTAAGGATGCTGGAATAGGAACATATATCTTATTCCAAGAAACTTATCATAAAGAAAATTATGAAAGATTACACCCAACTGGCCCTAAGCATAATTATGCATACCATACGGAAGCTATGGATAGAGCCATGGAGGGTGGAATTGATGATGTAGGTATTGGTGTATTATTTGGTTTAGATAATTACCAATATGAATTTGCAGGACTTTTGATGCATGCAGAGCATTTAGAGGCAGTACATGGAGTTGGTCCACATACAATTAGTGTACCTAGAGTAAAAAGAGCTGATGATATTGACCCTAATGAATTTGATAACTCCTTAAGTGATGAAATGTTTTGTAAAATTGCAGCCTGCATCCGTATTGCAGTACCATATACAGGAATGATTATTTCTACTCGTGAAACAAAAGAGGTAAGAGAAAAAATTATTCGCTTAGGTGTAAGCCAGATCTCTGGTGCTTCTCGTACCTCTGTTGGAGGATATGCAGAAAAAGAGCGTCCTCATGATACCGAGCAATTTGATGTATCGGATAACAGAACCCTAGATGAGGTTGTCAACTGGTTGATGAGGGCAGGTTATATTCCATCCTTTTGTACAGCTTGCTATAGAGAGGGAAGAACTGGAGATAGATTTATGGCACTATGTAAATCTGGTCAAATTCAAAATTGCTGTCATCCCAATGCTTTAATGACCTTAAAGGAATTCTTACTAGATTATGCAAGCTTAGATACTAAAGAAATAGGTAATAAGCTAATTGAAAAGGAAATCAATAATATTCCAAAGGAAAATGTAAGAAGAATAGTTAAAGAAAGATTAGTTAAAATAGAAGAAGGAGATAGAGATTTCCGCTTCTAAGGGAGGTATAAATGAGCTTAAATGATACGGTATCTGCAGAAAGAATCCATATTGGCTTCTTTGGGTTACGAAATGCTGGAAAAAGTAGCTTAGTAAATAAAATTACAAATCAAGAAATGTCTTTAGTAAGTGATATTAAAGGTACTACTACAGACCCTGTAAAAAAGAGTATGGAATTACTTCCCTTAGGTCCTGTTACAATTATAGATACACCAGGCTTTGATGACTATGGCCCTTTAGGTGAATTAAGAGTTAAAAGAACAAAGAAAATGCTAAATATATGTGATATATCTATCCTTGTTACAGAAAATTTAAAATTAACAGAAGAGGAAATAGAATTATTAAATGTAATAAAGGATAAGAATATCCCTTATTTAATTGTTCATAATAAAATGGATTTATTAGGTTCTATTCCAAATAATTTAGATAATGAAATCTATATAAGTACAAATAATAATATTGGAATAGAAGAATTAAAAATAGCTATAGGTAAATTAAATCCTAATAAAAAAGAAATCCATTTCATTTCTGATTTTGTTAAAGAAGGAGATACTGTCATCCTTGTAACTCCTATAGATTCTTCTGCCCCAAAGGGAAGAATGATCTTACCAGAACAGCTTGCGATAAGAGATTTATTAGATAAGAATGCCATTGCTTTAGTCACTCAAGTAGAAACATTAAAAGCTACTTTAGATAATTTAAAAAATAAACCAGTAATGGTAGTTACAGATTCTCAGGCATTTTCATCTGTTATGAAAATAGTGCCTATAGATCTCCCTTTAACATCATTTTCTATTTTAATGGCAAGATATAA
>NZ_QXEV01000036.1 GCF_003550015.1 Anaeroplasma bactoclasticum | reverse complement strand
GATAATCTAAATTTCGAATAGTAGCTATACTACCTATAAACGAAAGTAGTAAAATTAATTCTAAATTTCAAGTAGTACATACCTATAAACAATTTGTAGTAAAAATATTAATATATAAAAAGAATCCTCCCCTTATAATATTGATGTCTAGTCATTAATTTAAGAGGAGGATATTTTTTATGGAATTTGATTCCATTAAACACCTTGGAGTTAATCCTGATTTATTTGATTTAGATAAATGTTCAGAGGATTATGATCAAGGTACATCATTTTATAAGGAATTTCTAACGTTTATAAGAAGAAAATTCTTAGCTGAGTTACTATAATAAAAACACATTATTCAACAAGAAAACTATATATATCTACTTAATGATAAATACATCATCTCTTTAGCATATTCTTCATCAATAATTCTCATAATTACAACTTATTCAATTTTTCTTTTTTATATTAGTTTAACCTATTTTTAAATTAGTGAGACAATTTACGATGTGTGAGATGATTACTAAGGAAAAATACACTGTTGCTGCAGTTCCCTTTTCAATATTATTCAAATTACCATTTTATAAAGACTAACAACAGTATTTAATTCTTTAAACATGCAAGCGGAACAACATACACCCCATCTTCTCTTTTATATGCTAATGAACCTTTAGTAATAACCATTAAAAATACTGGAGGTTTATCTTCTATATTAATATCACTTGCTAGCTCGATTAATTTTTGAGCAGCCATATTAACATCTTCATCATCACCCAGTTTAACTTCAATTAAGGCCCAGTCACCATCTTCAAATTGAATTACAGCATCAGCTTCTCTTTCTAATTTATCACGGTAATGGTATACCTTCGCATTTAATGTATCACAATATATTCTCAAATCCCTTACAACAAGAGATTCAAATAACAATCCAAAAGTTTTCATATCAGAGAAAAGACCAGAGGGACCTACACCAAGTGCAGCTGTTGCGATTGAAGGATCAACAAAATGACGAGTATTCTTCTCTCTGATTGCAGTTTTACTTCTTAAATTAGGATTCCATGCCTCTAATTCTTCTACTACATATAATCTTTGAAGAACTAACATATATTTAACAAATGTGTCTTTATCAATTGAGTCACCATTTTGACTTAAATCTGCCTTTATTGATTCATTTGAAGCTTCAGATGATATACATCTAGAATATGAGCGAAGTAGCTTTCTAGCACGTTGCTCATCTCTTCTTAATGGTAAATCTTTAATCGAAAAAACATCCTCACTAACTAAACCACTATAATAGTTCTTAGCTTGTTGTAATGCGACATCTTTTTCAACATTAATTGCAAGTGGCCAACCACCTCTACAAATATAAAAAGCATAATCGTTAATGTTCTTATCTGATGTTGCTGGTTTAAATATACCATTTTTTAAATCAGATAATGATACTTTGCCATTACTATCTCCACTTTCATACAAAGATAGTGTCCTCATTATTTTTTTTATTATTCTACCAGTTCCAGTATGTTTCTCTTTCGCACTACCAGTTTTATCTTCATCAACAGTCTTATCAGTTACGCTACCTGTTAATATATATTGGCCAAAATCACCATTAGTATCCACTTGCTCTTTTAAAGGGTTCCATATAAAAGAAACAATTTGCCACTCATCAATTAATTCAGGCTTTTCTCCTAAGTTCAAAAAAGATTCAGGGGTTGTTTTAGCCAAAGAAATATATTGTTCCCTTGTTGAAGTTTTAAGTAAATCATAGTTTTAGCATGTCGCTTGCATGTTGTTGATTTTCCGCACCATTTTGGTCCTACCACTAATACAGCTCCAGTGGTTTTTAAATAGAAATCTAATTCTTTATCAAATAATCTATCAATATATTCTTTCATAAACTACGACCTACTCTCTATATTTATTATACATCGCAATTTACAAAACCGCAAGTTTGGATTAAAATAAACCGCAAGTTTGGATTAAAATAAATATTAATGCTTACATAAGTCATCAATTGGAAAAAACGGCTTAACCAAGCTATTTTTTCATTTCTCCGGACACCTCCCGGACACCAAAAAAGGCACTTTTTCATACATTTTTTTACATAATAGGGTTTTTTCTAGACCACAATTCACAAATATCATCAATATGTTTTGTGGCTTAACTAAGCCATTTTTATTGTATTGTTTAAAATTTGTTACAAATGAAAATGATTTAACTCATTAATTTTAAGTACCTACCTAAATTTTATTATATCCTTTGCGTATTCTTCATCAACAATTCTAATGATTGTATCATCTTTTTTTGAATAAGCAAATGGATTAATGCTGCCATACCATATAATTCTATCATCGATTATGATAGCATTTATAGGTGAATGTTCGTTTATTTTTTTTACATTAGAATCAACTTCTTCATCTGTAATAATCTCAATACTATCATTTAATTCTAACAACTTATTCAATTTCTCTTTTTTATGATAATTAAATAATAATTTAACATTACTTGCATTAGAAATATCTTCATACAACTGATTAATATAATTAGAATAATCATAAAGTAACTCTGGCTCATCATTCTCATCAATTACATTATAATTTTCTTTTTTATATTGGTTTAATCTAATTTGAAATTGGTGAGACAATTTGCCAATTTTAATATCAACATAATCATATACAATAACTTGATTTTTACCTTCGTATTCTCTATGAATTCTTCCCGTATGTTGCTGTAGTTTTCCACTAAATTTAAATGGCATCGTAATAAATAATGTATTTAAAGACCCTAAATCAAAGCCTTCTCCTAAAAAAGAGCCTGTACTTATAATTATATATTTATTTTCAAGACTATGAATTGATTCATTAAATTGGCGTCTTGCTTTAGCACCATCCGAACCGCTTATAGTGTAAATATTATCACAATCATGAGATAATAAATCCTTAAGTATGCTTATATGTTCTATTCTTTCTGTTAGTACTAAAATGCACTTATTCTTCTTATACTCCTCAACTATGTCTTCAACGATTTGTTGATTACGGTTGGAATCCTTATATAATTCATTTAATAAATCAGCATAGTTCATCAAATCATACCTATCTTTATTCTTGAATTTTGTGAATCTAGGTTTCAATACCTTTTCAAATGTTCCATTATTCTCTTCTAATGTAGCTCTTATTGGAGAAATAATCTTATATATAATCTTTTCTAAATTATCTGATCTCTTAGGTGTTGCAGTAAAACCATAAATATGCTTAGCTTGGAATTTCCTAATTATCTCCTCATATGTTTTACTTGCAATATGATGAATTTCATCACCTATTATAATCTCATATTTATCATATAAGTCATCTTCGTCTTTAATAGATTTAATAGATGCAACATCGATTATTCCGGTTAATTTCTTTTTAGCACCATAATATATACCTGGTTCAATAACTTCTTTGTTGCAATAAATCTTTAAAAATTGATTAATTCTTTCTTTCCATTGTTCTAAAAGCTTTACTTTTTCTACCAAGATTAAAGTTGGCTTCTTAAGTCTAGAAATTACTTCCATTCCCATTATTGTTTTTCCGCTACCAGTAGGAGCAATTAATAATCCATTATCGTATTTCAATAATGTATCAACAGCATTCCTTTGTGTTTCTCTTAAAATAGCATTATACTCAACATTAATTTCTTTTAATACATTTCGTCTATCTTCAACTTCATAAACAATACCAACATATTCTAAAAGTTCAACCAAATCATTAAAGCATCCTCTAGGTAAACTTATATAATCAATGTTTTCTTTAAATAATTCTATTATTCTTTCGATTTTATATGTTGATATTCTTTTAGCTTGCTTTTCATAAAACTCAGGATTATGAATAATAGCCAATCGTTTAAGAACAGATATTGCTTTAGATGAAAGACCTTCTTTTGAAAAATAAATATCATCTTTTAATATCATCTTAAATATTAGTGGAAAATCGGATATCATTAGATTTAACTTTTTGAATGACTTATTACTTATTTCTACATCAACATTATCAGCATAATTTTTCAGAATTAAGTCAATGTCCAATTCATTAGTTTTTTTAATAGAAGATAAAACACTTATTTGATTACCATACATTAAAAAATTCTCATCAACAAAAACTGAAGTTTTATTTCTAGCACAATTACCTTGTAAAGGTAATGCTATGCAACTTCCAATACCGTCTTTATCAACGACGTCTTGAGACGGAAAGAATCTATCATATGATTTAAATGATATATTTTTATTATTTTGCATCGCACAAGTCAATAAATAATCACCTAATCTTCTAGCTTTTTTGCACGATATCAAACTATTAAAAAATACCCATACATGAGCACCTTCACCTGATTGTGACAATTCAATTATTGAATCAATATTATGTTTATCGCATTCTTTTTTATATGCTAAGGCACAATCTTTAAATTCTTTATCATCAAAATCAATAGCAAGAAAATAACAACTATTATTAATTATAGGATAAATTGCATATGCTTTTTCCCCAATTAAATGATTGTGTACTTCTTCAGCGCCAAAATCTTTTCTATTTTCGTTAGGGCAATTAATACAATGTTTGTATTTAGACACATCACATAAATCGCGATTAAATCTATTATTACATACTTTGGCATATGCTTTTTTACCATCTTTTATGTACTTTTCGGCATATACATCATTTCTACCTTTGAAATAAGATAAGTATATTTTTATCTTATCATCAGTTGTTAATATCTTTTCATTTTCATTAGTATAATCAATATTATTTTTTCTTAATAGTTCTTTTAATCGATTATTTTCTTCTTTCAATTTTTTATTTTCAGCAAGTAATTCTTCTATTGTCATATTAGTCTCCTTGCACCTCATAATTTTGCAAAAATACATTGTCCAAAATTACTAAAATAATTAAAAGTTGGACATATTATAATTGAAATTTAAAACAAATCATCAATACAAACGACTTTATTGATCATATTGCTATACATATTCTTTTTTAAACCATATGAAGAAATCAAAATTAACTGAATACTGTTTTTGCAATTCGTTGTTCTAATAAAAACATCAATCTTCTTTCTTAATTTTTGTGCATATTCTTTATCAATTTCAAAAGAGTCATCATAAAACTTTATTTCACAAATTGAAGTAACATGATCCTTTCTTTCAATAACCAAGTCTATTTGTGCTCCATCATCATCATTAGTTCCTTGCTTTAGCCAAGGATAATTATTGCTCAATACGCCACCAATCGATAATGCCGATTTTATCTTATCTATCTGATTTAAACAAATAAGTTCAAAGCCAAGGGCCTCATAATTCTTTCTAGCTTGATTTGCATACGAATTTGACCAAAAATGATGATCATTATTTTTGGAATCTTTGATGAACTTCAAATAAAAAATCGAATAATAATCGCATAACCTGTAACATGTTTCTTTCTTGTCACCATATCTTACAAAAGACTCAATAAATCCAGATACTTCTAATGATTTTAACATATTAGTTAAAGCACCATTATATTGAATCTTACTTACATTTGAAATATCTTTTCTAGACATGCCATACCTATTTTTAGATAATGTTTCTACTATCTTTAGGATAGCCTCCTTATTTTCAAATAATGTAGAATATAATAATTCAAATTCATTTTTCAAAGTTGCATCACTTGCGAAAAACATACTATCTATGTTTTCACTTAATGTCAATTCACAATCCAAGTAATTTAAATAATAAGGTATTCCTCCAAGTATCATATATAATCTAACAATATCTTCTCTTGTCCATATTATATTTTTACTTTCTAAATATTTTTCCGTTTCTTTTAAGGTAAATGGTTTTAATGTTATAAATGCAGAGTGTCTATCAAATAAACCACCTTTGTTATTCATTATTTTATCCTGCAACCAACTTGCTGCAGAGCCACATACTATAAACATTAAATTTTTCTTAGCTGAACCATAGTCATTCCAAAAATACTCAAAGTTTTCTAAAAACTTACTCTTTTTTGTATCTAACCAAGGCATTTCATCAAAGAAAACCACTAATCTTCTTGCGTTATCAAAAGAATCTAAATAAACTCTTAATAACTCAAAAGCATCATTCCAACTCTTTGGTGATTGTTTTTTACCCGTTCTACGTTTTAATTCATTAGAAAAATTAAGAAGCTGATCTTTTACACTTAAATCTCTAGCACCAGTTAATTTAAACACGAAGTCTCCTTCAAATACTTCATTAACGAGAAAAGTCTTACCAACTCTTCTTCTACCACTAACTATAACTAATTGAGATTGCTTTTCATTATAGCATTTTTCAAGTTTCTTAAATTCTTCTTGTCGGCCAATAAAATTTACATTCTTCATACCATAATATTATCATTTTCAAGGCACAAAATCAATTATAGGCTGTCCATTTTTTGATTTTTCTCTAATTTTTGGACAGTCTATAACACCATTTTATATCTTAGTTATACTAGTTTAAGCATATTATAAGCAAAATAAAAAGCAGGGTGAGAAGTCCTGCTTTCCATATTTTCTTTGCAATTATAATAATCAAACAATTAACGCTTAGAAAAGTATACTAATCATAAAAACGGCTTAACTAAGCCATTTTTTAAAATCTCCGGACACCTTCCGGACACCAAAAAAGGCACTTTTCATACATTTTTGTACATAATAGGGCTTATTTAATTATTAGTTTTTATGAATTAGTTATTGATACAACTTATTACTATAATTCTTTTTTTGGTGAAACAAGTGCTAAAACCGAATTATATTTCCTATTATCTGAATACACTGTATCTAATCTAAAAATCAGCTATTAATAATTATAATAGGAATTATTGTCGTCATTAACGACCTACATCCCTTTTCTTTTATAATATACAATTTCAATAAAACTTTTTAATATGAAAAAAGAGTGTTGAATAAACAGATTTTATTTCACCCATTTACAAATTAATAGTTTTTGCTATAATATAAGTGTAACGATGTATGTGGATACATTAAACAAAAAAGGAACTGTTGGTAGCAGTTCCTTTTTCTCATTTGTAGAAACAATAAACGATGTATGTGGATCAGAGACTACTTCTTAGAAGTGCCACCGCGATTGTCCTTGTAAATTATGTATAACATAATCACAAGGATAATCAGATACTCCATTGGAGCACCTCCTCATACTAATCGTTCATCGTTTCCTCCGAACGTTTTAAAAACATCGCTTATTATCTCCTATTCAAATGTTCCGTGCTTGCACGGCTCTTTGATATTAGCATTTTATGGTATTGTTTTCAACACAATTTTGCTGTTTTTTTTACCATAATATTTAATCCCTTTCATGATTCAAATTATATATTTTCATATTTTTCTTAAAAGCATTTATGATGTATGCTTTTAAGCTCTTAATTCTCTTTTTGTTCTCAAAAGCCTTGTCTATCGTATATTCCAAGACAATATCAAAAGTTTCTTTGTCCCAAAGTGGCCCACTCACGAAAAAAAGTCTCAAAAAATTTTTTTATTTTTTTCTACTTTCATCGATTTTGGAGTCCAAAATCATGCTTCGCAGTAGGTAAACCATAGCTTACAAAGAAAAAGAAAGGATGACTAATTTGATACTAAGTCATCCATTTCATTGTTTCCTATTTGTTGGCTGTATGTTGGCTACAGCGTAAATTTTAATAACTCTTATTGCAATAAAAAAGCCTCAAACCGAGAAATTTTGAGACTTTTTCGTTTTTCTTTGCAATTATAATAATCAAACAATTAACGCTTAGAAAACACATCAATTGACAAAAACGGCTTAACCAAGCCATTTTTAATGAAGCTCGGACACATTCCGGACACTGAAAAAGGTCTTTTTTCTTATGTTTTTGTACATAATAGGGCTTTTTTTAGACCGCAATTCACAAATATCATCAATATGTTTTATGACCTATCCCATATCATATGTTTAAATAAAATACTATAATTGACTCATAAATTCTACATCACAACTAATGTTTATTCTAATACCTTGTTATAAATGGGACATAATTATTACCAACAAATTCAATTATTTTAATCTTATTATCTTTTGATAATTTTGGATTAAAATCTAAACTATTATCATTAATAACAAACAAGCTAGATAATTCTTTATTATTTGCTACAAATTCAATTAATTTATTAGCCCAATCATATTCAAGTTTCAAAGTCATGGGTTTATGATATTTATATTTATTATCTTTTAATTTCTTATAATCAGAACTTAACCAGGATAATAAATTAGTACAAATAACCATTAACATCTTTTCATCATTACATTGTAATTCATGCATCAACTCATTTGAATTATTACATACATAATTATTCATCATTTCTATTATTTTCATATTATACCTCATTTTAATAATTCTTATCTATAAAATCTTCAATTTCTTTTTCAGACTTAAATTGAATTCTTATTTTCTTTGCTTTTTGAAAATTTTGTTCCGCAAGAAATGCTCTTTTTTCTCCTGACTTTGATGATATATCCTTTTGAGGAATGTGATTTATATATTCTAGCGCATGATTTCCTTCATGAACAATTGTACTATAAAAATCTGTCGCACTTCTTTTAATATATATTTGGTTACCAACCTGTATTCCTGCACACTTATATCCACCAGTAAAATATCTATTAAATAGTTCGTCACCAATAACATTTATTCCAATATTACCTTCTTCTATTTCGGTTGTTATTTTTGTTGATATAGTTGTAACTCCTTTTAAATAACCAAAGATTTCATTTCGAGTATACTCTTTATAACCATTTGATAGAAAACCAATTTTATACGCCATTCGAAAACCATTAGTTGTCCCAAATCCCCCATGATATCCTGCGCCCATATTAATCAACCTCCATTTCTAATGAAAGCTGATAATAATAGTCAGGTTCAAAATGAATAATTTGAACACTTTGTTGCTTATATTTATCAAATATAGCATCAGGACATGCGCCATATACAACTATTGCAATAGGATGTAATCTTTTTACAACAACATCAAGCCCATTTGCAAAAATAATTCTATCTTCAACATTTTTAATAGTACCATGTGAACCAACAGATATAACACAATTCTTAGATATTCCGTCACAACAACACTTATATGTTCTTCTATCGCCATAGCGTATGTTAGGAATAACTTTAATGCCATTAACTTGTAGCCAATGCCCTATCGCTCTAGAACGATAGATATTCCATAACTGCATTACAAATGGCATATCACGATACAAACTAAAATCAGGTAATATCACACCATTAAATTTTTTTAATATTTCTAAATACTTTATCGGATTTCTCCATATTCTTTCGAAAAGAAAATCATCCTCATAAAAATGCACCCATTGATCATAATCTTTGCAAGATATACATCTAGAAAAAGATATTAATCTATTAGGTATATCATAAGTAGGATTAATAACAGGAAAGTCATATAATCCAATTGGCTTTTTTAATAGTAAATTACATAATTCAAATTCTTTATTGTATAGACATCATTTCATCAATGGATATCAAATGCAAATTATCTTTCTTTAAATCAGTTAATGTCTTATCAAAGCCTGTTTTTGAAACTATATAATAATTAAATTTTTTTATTCCTTCAAACATCTTAATTGATGTATTTTCCACCATTTTTTCGTAATCTCTAATACTTCTTTTTTCATTCGTGAATTTGCATTCAATGACTAGCAGTGAATCACCATCTCTAGCTATACCATCAATTTCAATTGATCTACCTAATTCTGATTTGTCAATTATTAAATTTTGAATTGGATAATAAATACCACCAAGTTTTCCATTTTTCCCTAAAAATTCAATATAAGAAATGGCAACATCTTCAAATGAATATGAAATAAATTTATCAATATCTGCTTTTAATCTTTCATATAACATTTGCCCATATCCTGCTTCTATTTTTTCAATATTATTTAATAAAAACTTATAATAAAATCTTAATACTGGATCTAGAATATAATAATTTGTTTGTCTTTTTGAATTATATGTTTCCCTTTTGATAATAATCTCAGCTTCAGTTAATGTTTTAATATATTTATTAACCTTAGTGACTTCCTCATTCATTATATTACTTATCTCTGTTAAACCTTTTTTCTTCCCTGCTAATGCCATTAAAATAGAATTATAAAAGCCCTGTTCACGAGATGAATTTGATAATACTAATTCTGGGACTTTCAATAAAATAGAATTTTCATTGAACAATAATTCTTTAATATTATCTTCAAATGACAACTTATTGTTGATTTTTGATAAGTAATATGGATACTCTCCAAACATGCATAAAAATTTGGTTTTATCTTCATTAGAATAATCATTTAAGAATAGTATCGCTTCATCAAAAGACATTTTGTTTATTATCATTCTTAATGTAATTCTTTTATATAGTGGTGATTGCTTATCATTTAATTCTTTTTCCATAAAAGAAACATTTGAACCAGATAAAATTACCATTATATTGCTTTTAGTGATTTTATTATCAATTATATCTTGCAATATCGATGTAATTCCTGGATTTGCCTTTACCAAATAAGGATATTCATCAATTACAATTATTCCCTTTTCATTTTTAAAAAAGGAAATAGCAGAATCAAATGCTTTTTCCCAAGAAGAATATGTATATTCGTCACTTCTATCAAAGCTTTCTAATATTTTGGCTGAAAATGATTTTAAATTATCATTATCTGATACTTCTTTTGCTTGAAACATTATACTCTTTTTGTCTTTTATAAACTCATTTATTAATGATGTTTTTCCTATTCTTCTTGCCCCATATATAGAACATAATGAATTTTTCTTTAAGTATTCTTTTTCTAATGTTTTTAATTCCTGCTTTCTACCGTAGAACACATAAACCACCTCTTTATACTCATAAGTATTATACTCTAGAGTATATATAATGTCAAATTTGTAATAAGATTTTGATACAAAGAATCTTTAAAGTCAATTATTAATATCAATTATATTATATGTCACTGTAAACGTCACTGTAAATGTCACTGTATTTTATAAAATTAAAAAGTAGGGTGAGAAATCCAGCTTAATATCTTTTTCTTTGCAATTATAATAAACAATGGATACTTTTCTTTTTTGCTCATCGAGCTTTTTCTAGACCGAAGTGCGAAAATCAACAATTTTTTAAGTTCATTTTCAGGATTGGCCTAAAAATGTCAAAAAATGGCTTAACTAAGCCAAATTTTATGAAAAAAAGGTGCCAAACTCCGGACACCTTCCGGACACCTACATACGTATTTTTAACGATTTTTGGCAGTTTTTAACGTTTTTTAACGAGCTTTGATTTTTACTAATATTTATGAATTTTTATACTGTTTTCCATACCTTAATATTCAAAAAATGGCTTAACTAAGCCATTTTTAGCAAAATAAAAAGCAGGGTGAGAAGTCCTGCTTAATATCTTTTTCTTTGCAATTATAATAATCAAACAATTAACGCTTAGAGATACGGACAGTGTTAAAATTCGGCTTAACTACGCGGTTTTTTCGATATCTTGTTAGTTACTTGTTAGTTACGACATAATTATTTTACACCATTTTATATGGAATTTCTAGCGTCTGAAAGAATAAAATTCATTGACTGAGTTTATTAGTTCATCGCACATTTTTCTAACTGTTATATAATGTATTTCTTTATCATCACCAAATGAATACAAAATGTTCTTCCATTCTTCATCAGTTAGATATTGTTTTATCATCAAGAACAAATTCATTCATAAAATCATTGCAGTTGTTAATGTTTTTAATACCAACAGCTCTTGATAAAATTGTAAAATATCTTTTATCTTTTAATCCTAAAACCTCCTTTAGTTTTGATTGATATGATGTCAAAGTAGGATAATGGACTATTCTATATTCTTTAGATAAATCATCATATGTCTTAGTAAACTTATCTTTTATAAACATATCGGCATTCAACTCAATTCCATTAATGTAGAAATATTTTGGATCACTTAAATCTGACCTTTCATGTTTATAATTAATATTTATACCAAATATATGTTTTTCACCATTTAACTCTATTTCCAATGCCAAATATGTTATTACATCATTTGGTCTTAAAAACTCTTTTTCTTCAGTATTAACGGCGCCACGAACATATGATTCAAGATTTCTTTTTTCAGCATTAGCATTTGCATTAAACTTTGAAGCCTTATTACCTAATAAAAGCATTTGAATGGCATCAATTATTGTAGATTTACCTGTACCATTAACACCAACGATTACAGCATTTCCTTCAAGTGGTAATGTTGCTTTTTGAAAATACATCCAATTAATTAATACAATTTTAGTTAGTTTAATCATCTGAATCATCACCACCTTTTAGTGATTCTAATCTTGTCACTATTTCATCCATTTGCCTAAAATCCATAGCAACCTCTATAGATGGATAAATGACAATCACTGTATTATCTAATGCTAAATCTCCAGAATAATATATAATATTATGTTGTCTAAAAGTCTTTAGCATCTCATACAGTGCACTTCTTTTGACTCTATCATTAACTTGATTTTCAAATCCAACAGAAAATAACTTATCCTGTAATTCTTTAATAGTTACTTCAATCTCATCAGATAAGCTTACTTCATCTATTCTTTCTTGATATAAAAGTCTTAATACTAATAAACATAATGTCTCATTTTTATTTATTCTATTGATCAAAGAATCATCATTGGATTTTATATATGCCAATTCTTTATCTTCTCGAATTATAAAATCAAAATTCATATACTCAAAGAAAAGAGTTAATAATTCTTTATGATTAATTATAAACATGTACTTATCATTATCAGTTGTTCTTAAAAGGAAATTTACTTTTAACATTTTTATTGTAATATCTTTAAATAGACTTCTTTCATTTTCAGATAAATTACAATATAGACTATTAAATCTAGTACTATCACTATTAATCATTTTGAATACCTCCTTTTTCTTTTAAAATAAAATCATTAAAAGAAATGCCATTTTTAATTACTCTTTCATCTAACAAATCTAATTCATATAATGCATTAGGCAATTTAGAATAAATCATTATTGAAATCATCATAATAAACTCATATTTAGAATTAATATCTAATTCCGAAATTCTTCTTTCTTTATAACCTTTAATAAATTCAAATACAAAATCATTAACCGCATGAATATTGTATTTCCTATCTTCTTTTAATATATCTAGAGTCTTTTGTTTTACTTCTTCTGAAATATCAAATGTCATTTCTATAGGTTCTGGTTTGGGTTTAGGATTAATCTTTCTAGGCTTTGACAAAGCATTGAATGTATAATGTTTCATTTCAAATAATGATATAAAATTATCATCTATATCATTAACTTTTACATAATCAATCAATCTATGCAAAATACCTTCAATATCTTCACCTCTAGTAATTAAGTGAATAATTACGCTGACAGTTCTAGTAACATATTTTTCATTCTTACTATCAATCATTTCAATAATTGAAGGAATAGTTTTTATATTAGACATAATTCTTTTTTGAATATCTCTAATAGCTAAAGATGCGACAGAATAATCTTCAAAACCTTTTTCTTTCATTTTGGCTGACACTAATTTTTCAACACTCAAGAAATCATCAAACACTCTTTCAAGTTGTTCTTCAATCTTAGGTATTTCAGCATCGACATTATCTCTTATCTTTAAATTTAAATAAGAAGAATCAAAAAAATACTCCTTATATTCACCAGTGAATTCATCTAACAATGTTTCTAAATCCATAGAATCTTTATTTTTAGTAATATTCTTATAGTATCTTTGAATATTAGATCTTAAACCTCTTAAAGCTACAATAAAATCAATTAATGCATTATCAACAATTTCTAAATCATCTATTGTCGTATAGTCAAACTTATAGATGATATTATTTATCGTTTTTATATAACTTGTATATTGAGGCTTACGATTTTCCATTAATTCTTCTATTAAAGCTATGAAACTATAACTGTGGCTATTAAAATCTAACGCTTTTTTACCATTACCAATAGATTCTTCAGATAGCCAACCATAGTCTTCTAATTTATTTATTAATAAAGCAGCTTTAACATTATTATCATCATCGTTATCTATTTCCTCACCAGTATCATCTGAATATATTTGAATTGAAACCATATCATTTAAATGTTCTGTTAATATATCAACAATTCTTGCTTTATCATTATCTTGTGTTTCAAATAATTCATTGATTACTTTATGTAAAAACAAAATAGTGTCTATATATATTTTTCTATTTTTACTAGCAAGTGGAGTAAAGAACTTCTCACCAGTAATATCATATAGTGATGCCATATAGACACCTCCTTTATACTTCTTTTATACCGTTATAATTATATAACATTGATCATGCACTTTCTAGTGTATTGGCTAATGAATTATCTTCGGCCTTAGACTTATCTCCAGAGTATTTAGTTCTACCTGTATACATGCCAAATTGAGGTCTTCTTTTGCCGTTTGATATTTCCTCGAAAGTTTTATAGAACTTATCATCATAATCGCCAATCATTCTTCTTAATCTTGATTCCTGGTCAGATACTAGAGCATTCATAGGATATAGAATAACAGCTCTAACACCTCTAGTATTCCATGACTCTTTTTTTGATTCATTAACTATACTTGAAATCATTGGCCATAAAAAACATTCAGTTTTACCAGAACCTGTACCAGTAGATACTAATAGATCTTTACCCCTATAGAAATTCTCAAGGGCCATTATCTGATGCTTATAAGGATATTCAAAAAAAGGAGGTAAAATATTATGAATAAGTTTGATTTTAATAGTGTCGTAAATTATGTAAAAACTAATGTTATGTCAACTAACATTTCTTACTTTATGCGAAATGAAAAAATCACATTTAAAAAAATGAGTTCAGAATTGAATATATCTGAATCAACTTTAAAAAACGCAATAACTATGAGTCATAGCGCTCTATCAACATTGGATAAAATATGTGATTTTTATAATATTCCACTTCCTGACTTTGATAATTTTAATTATGGTGCTTATTGTGGTAGAGAACAAGCCATAATAGATTTAACTAATTATTTAAACACTACTTTATATCATTTATCTAAAAAACATAATGAAGAATTTGAAAAATATAAGATATTAATAGCTTATGAATTCTTATTTAACAATAGAGTTTATATTCCTTCTTCTATTAGACGTAAAAGTAAATTTATTAATCTAGATGAAAAACTTACAGTAGCTAATGACAATATAAAAAAAGTTATTGAAAAAACATTAAATCAAAAAGGTTTAAAATTTAAATATAAGTTTTACCAATCAGTATCTAACGCTCCATTAACTAAATATAAGATATCATACGATATACATAATGCTTCTTTTAGTATTCAAAAATCAGATATCAATAATACATCTAATAATATTGGTAATTATTTACAAAACATTAGAACAAATAATAATTTAACATTAGCTCAGTTTGGCAACATATTTAAACTTGATAAATCAACAATTAAAAACATTGAATCTGGACGAGAAATATTAAAGTATGATTATGTTAAATGGATATGTGCATTATTTAATGATGTAAACATAAATAAATTAATAACTAACGAACAAGCTTCACTAAACCTAAATTATGATTTATCCTATGACAATGTTACTAAAAGCTGTCCTGATCTTTCCGCATTTAAAACTAGAGATTCTAGTGGAAAGCTAAGAACAGCTATCCAGTTCTTATCTCCAGAGCCATCATTCATTCAAGATTATGAACGTCTTGAAGTTTTATTGGCCATAACATCAACCGGATTTAAAATAAATGATGATTTCTTATTTGAATCATTTAACTATCCAAATGTAAAACTAAATACAAAAGATATCGAATGGTTAAATACTGAAATAAAAAAAGCAGTTAAAAATGAATACAAAGATGATTTAACTAGAAAATATACAAAAATATGTTTTAAAGAGTTCTATCATTATGATAGATATAAGAATCAAATATCATTAACAGATGATAAATTAATAAGTATAATAGAAAAGCTTCAAGAGCCAAAAAGACCGTAGTTTTTGATTACTACGGTCACTTTTTTATAATTTAAAATCAATTATATTTGTTATTTTATCATCAACCTTTTTCTTCTTACATATATTTAAAGAATTAAAGAATAGTTTAACTTCATCTTTTAAAGGTATTGGCATTTCTTCACCATTTGAATAAACTTTTTTTCTAAGAGTAAATTCTAAATAACTGCCTCTTGTATCATCTAAATAGTTTAAATATATATTGAAGCAAGTCTTATTATTAATTTCTTCCATCATAGGATTAATAACACGTTTAGTTAAATCTACCAATTTAGTATAACTAGCTAAATTATCTTTATATTTGATATATTCTGATAGTTTATGACTATGTATCACTATACTTTTTGATGGATCTGTATTTAATAACATATACAAAATCATACCAGCATACTTTTGTGTCATATTTAAAAATGATATAAGCATGTCATAATCATACTTTATAATATGAGAAAATATCTTATTATATGCTTCACTTGTTATAACAAACTCTAAAGTACTAATATCAGGATTATATCTATAATCTTTTAGAATTAATACATCAAGAAAAGTTTTAGTCTTAAATTCATCAAGTCCATCATAAAACATTTTCTTTCTAGAGGTATCAAAGCCATTATTATTTGCTATAATCTTACGCACTCTAGTATATGAACATATAATCTTAATGTCATCACCTTCGTTATACACTCCTTTCGATTTTTTTAATGCCATTGCAAGCAAAATTACAGTAAGTTGCTGAAACCTTGTCATATAGAAGAATAATGCTGGATTACCACATTCTAATCCTTCAATCACTTCTTCATTTTTTGTAATAAAATCATTGTTCTTTTCCATACAAAATCACTCACCTTTCTAACTAAATATAGTATGTATAAGAACTATTTCTTACACCTATATTTTAACATTTTAAAGGTATTCATACTGGCTTCCACAGCTCCTCCATTTCGTTAATTTGTATGTCTTATAACGTAAGTGAAATAAAGAAAAAACGCATGATAAATCGGTGCAATTTACCATGCGTTTTTTGAAAATTTTAAAATTGACTTTAATGCCATTAATGCATTAATCAATAAAAAAATTTGCTAAGTTCAAACAAAAAGTTGGTAATTAAGAAAAAATTCCATAATGATATGCTCCATAGGCCTGATATAAATCAATAGGCATAGGAAGCTTAGTTATATTTCTTACCGCTATTGTATGAACTTGTTTCATTGATTCCATATAAGTAAATGAAACTCTTGCCTCGGCCTTTACTCTATATTTAATCTTCTTTAAGAACAGAAGCCAGTTTAAATAATCCTGAAGATGTCTTGTTGATATGCCATGCTTTTTTGAAATCAAAATTGATAGTTCACTATGAATCTGATTTACATTTGATACTGTGTGATTATTTTTGGTGGCATATCTTTTCTTGTT
>NZ_QXEV01000035.1 GCF_003550015.1 Anaeroplasma bactoclasticum | reverse complement strand
CACTTTTTCCTTATATAAAGCACAAAATCCAGGTATTTTTCACCTGGATTTTTTTTATCATTTTTACCCTTTATTAAAAAATGGGGAAACACAAATTATTTAATTTTTTATACCTTTAATTTTTTCCATTATTTTTTTTTATGAAAATGTGCTGTAATTGTGGATAATTTTTCCACATTGTGAATTCAATGTGTATAAGTATATATTTTACGAAAATGGCTTACCTATAACGTTTTTGATTAAAAAGTTTTCCACATTTGCCGTGTTTCTTCTAAAAACACCCCCTAGAGTTTTCCACATTTTTTGTGGATAACTTTAACTTGAAACAGTGTAATTTTATGATACACTTATAGCCGAGAATAGCAGGTGATACTATGCAGGAATACCAGTCGTTATGGAATTCCGTCAGAGATGAACTAAAAAATCAGCTCGCACCTTCTACCTTTGAGGAGACTTTTGGAAAAGTTAAAAGAACAGCGAAGGAAGAAAATGGTCTGATTTACATTATTTGTCCCAATACGGTAACCAAATTTAAGATTAATCAGGTATATTATAAAAGTATTGAAGGAATACTTAAAAAAATTACCTCAAGACAAGTAAAATTCAAGTTCGTTTTAGATGAGGAGATTATAGAAAAAAAGCAGGATTCAATTGATATCCCTAAGATATCTGTTAATAATTTAAACCTAAATTATACATTTGAATCCTTTGTAGTAGGTGAATCAAATAAAAGAAGCTGGCTTACAGCAACTAAAGTAGCTGAAGACCCAGGTTATTTCGTTAACCCTTTATATATATTTGGTTCCGTAGGATTAGGAAAAACACACCTAATGCAAGCAATCGGTAACTTCATTTCTGAAATGCATATTGATTTTAAAATTTTATATATTCAAGCACAGGAATACTTTTCTGATTATACAAAAGCATGTGCTGATAAGAATTTTGAGGCTTTTGAAAAGAAATATTCTACTATTGATGTATTATTAGTTGATGATATTCAAATGTTAGAGAAAAAGGTTTCTACACAAGAACAATTCTTTAACCTATTTAATGAAATGATTAACAATAATAAGCAGGTTGTAATTACATCGGATAGACCAGCTTCTAAGCTAAATGGATTCATGGATCGTTTAACATCTAGATTTAATTCTGGTATTGTTGTTGATATCAATCAGCCAGATTTTAATCAAAGAGTATCCATTTTAAAGAAAAAAGCGGAAGAAATGACTGCAAAACAGATAAATGATGATGTTTTAGCTTATATTGCAGAGAATTTCACAGATAATGTAAGAGAGCTTGAGGGTGCATTAAATAGAGTTATTCGTATGTCTGAATTATTTAATGCTGAACCAAACCTACAGTTTGCTAAAGATGAGCTTCAGGTATTAATTAAAGTTAAAAAGCCAAAAGAAGATAATAATTATGAAAATGCATTATCTGTAATAAGTGATATGTATTCTATTCCACAAGCCGATATGCTTGGTAAATCTAGACAAGAAAAATATGTTACTCCTAGACACATATCAATGTATATTTTAAAAACAAAATATAGCTTAACTTTACAGCAAATCGCATCAATATTTTCTTGCCATCACACATCTGTAATGAGTGGAATTCAAAAAATAGAAAAAGAGCAAGAAGAAAACGAAGAACTAAAGCTCGCTATAGAAACAGTTTTGAAAAAGATTGGTGGATAATTCTTCATTTTCCACATTCTTTATGGTATAATAAAACGTGATTACAAAAGGGTTTTTAGAGTTTTCCACAAACCCACAATCCTTTATTATATTTATTATAATTTAAACATAAATACATTTTTATTAGGAGACAAACATGAACATTTCAATTGATCGCGAAATCTTACTTGAAAATCTAAACACAATCGCAAGAGGCTTACCAGTAAGAAGCCCAATGCCTATATTAACAGGAATCAAAATGTATGCCACTGATACAGATCTTTATATGACTTCTTCAAATTCAGATATTTCTGTTGAGGTAGTAATTAATGACCAATCCTTAGTAATTCAGCAGCCAGGACAAACCGTAGTACCTGGTAAAGTATTTATTGATATCATAAGAAAGATCAATTCTAAAAAAATCAATTTATATCTTTCTGATGATAAGGTATTAGTTATTAAAGCTGATCGTGGTGAATACAAATTACAGATTATGGATCCTGTAGATTATCCAAAAATTGATTTCGTATTACATGAAAATCCACTTGTTATTGATGCAGATGTTTTAAAGGGAGTTATCCGTGAAACAGTATTCGCAACTGCAACAAGTGAAAAGAAGCCTATTTTAACAGGCGTTAATTTAAAGAATGTAGGTGGTAAGCTAATTGCTACTGCTACAGATTCCTTTAGATTATCTCAAAAGGTAGTTGCTATTGATCCTGAATATAAGGATTTCAATATCACAGTACCAAATAAGAGTTTTGATGAATTATTAAAGGCTATTGACCAATATGGTGAAAGAGTAACATTATATTTTGGAACAAATAAGCTTTTAGTATCATTTAAGAATATTTCATTCCAAACAAGATTACTTGATGGTAATTATCCAGATACATCAAGATTAATTCCAGCTGAATTCCCAATTGTATTAAAATTCAACAAGGATGAATTAGTTGAAGCAGTAGAAAGAGTATCTCTTTTATCTCCTAGAGATAAAGCAACAGATAGAGAAATTACTTATTCTATTATTAAGCTTTCTATTAAGAAAGATAGAATTATTGAAATTTCAACTACAAATGCTGCAGTAGGTGATGCCAAAGAAGAATTAATTCCAACATCTATTGATTCAGCAAATCCTATTACAATTGGCTTTTCAAGCCGTTATTTAATTGAGGCATTAAGAAGCTTCATCTCTACAGAGGTTTCCTTAAACCTTTCTGGTGCTATTCGTCCATTCATTATTCGTGGCGATAGAGATGCAAATTTAACTCAATTAATCTTACCAGTAAATATGGAATAATAAGACACCTCCGGGTGTCTTTTATTTATTATATAAATAAATGTATTCTATCATTTTGATAGGTTAAGCTATCACTAAAATTATAATTGATACAAATTGTAAACATTTGTTTTTTCTTTTGCCGAGATGAAAAGAACAGGGATATTATAATACCTATAGCATTAAAAAGCGTTAAATTTTTAAATTTATGAATTTTTCTAAAAACCTATATATTTTTACATAAAATAAAAAAAATTAAAAAAAAGCCAAAATTCTTGATTACCTTTTACCTATATGATATAATCATATAGAAGGAAATGGTAGAGATTTATGAAAATTATTAATATCAAAACAGAATATATAGAATTACAGCAGCTTCTAAAGATGGAAGATTACATTTCTTCTGGTGGACAGGCAAAATACTACCTTATGGAAAATGAGGTTTTAGTTAATGGTGTTATTGAAACTAGAAGAGGAAGAAAGCTAAGGGCAAATGATGTAATTAAAATTGGTAAGGAAGAATACCAAATTGCATGATTTCTAAAATTGAACTAAAGGATTTTCGATTATTTGAAAATCTTACTTTAGATTCATTAAATCCCTTAGTTATTCTTAGTGGCAAAAATGCCACTGGGAAAACTTCTATTTTGGAGGCTCTTTATTTATGTTCTACCGGAAAGAGCCATAGAACAAATGATTTATCTACCATTATAAAAAAGGACTCTTTATTCTCCATTATAGATATTACAGCAGATAGAAAATATAAATATGTCATATCTAAGGAATCAAGAGTTGGCTTTATTAACAAAAGTGAAGTAAAAAAATTAAGTGATTTTGTAGGTAATTTATCTGTTGTGATGTATTCACCAGATGATATTAGCTTAGTGAAGGGATCAAAACTAGATAAAAGAAGATTCTTAGATATGGAAATATCTTTAATAGATAAAACATATTTAAAAACTTTAAATTTATATAAAAAGATTCTTGCAGAAAGAAATGAATTATTAAAGCAAGAAGATATTGATCCTACATTTTTAGATGTACTTACAAAAAGTATTTCTGAATATACTTTAAAAATCTATGATAGAAGAATTTTATTTATCAATAGATTAAATGAGATTCTAAAGGATATTACTATTGATTTAAACACGGAAAATATCCGTTTAATTTATAAATCTACATATAATCCTAAAGATGTATTAGATTCTTATAAAAAACACGAAAAAAGCGATTTATTTATGAAATCCACAGGAATTGGATGTCATAGAGATGAGTTTGTTATTGAAATGGATGGTATGGATGCAGAAGAATATGCATCCGAAGGCCAAGCAAGATTAATATGTATTGCAGTAAAGCTTGCGTTGAAGAAGTATATAGAGGAATTAACAAATAAAAAGCCTATATTACTTTTAGATGATGTTTTTGCTGCATTAGATAAATCAAGGATTTCATCCCTTGTAAAGTATATTAATAATTCCTACCAAGCATTTATTACAACAACATCAGTAATGGAGATACCTGATGAATTATTAAAAAATGCTTTGGTTATCAGAATGGAAAAAAAGGAGAGATAACATGGAAGATATTGATGTTAAAAAAGAAATTGAAGAATTAACTGGTGATAATCCTGATGCATCCAATTATGGTGCGGATAAGATTAAAATTTTAAAGGGTCTAGAGCCAGTAAGAGAAAGACCAGGTATGTATATTGGTTCTACTGGTGAAACAGGATTACATCATCTTGTATGGGAAATTGCAGATAACTCTGTCGATGAGGCTTTAGCAGGCTATGCATCTCATATTCGAGTTGAAATTTTACCAGATAATGTAATTAGAGTTACAGATAATGGACGTGGTATGCCTATTGATATTCACCCAGAAACAAAAAAGCCAGCACTAGAAGCTATTTTTACAGTATTACATGCCGGTGGTAAATTTGATGATGGTGCATATAAGGTATCTGGTGGTCTACATGGTGTAGGTGCATCTGTAGTTAATGCCTTATCTGAGTGGCTAGAGGTTACTGTAATGCGTAATGGTAAGCAGTATACTGAAAGATTTGAGCGTGGTATCGTTGTAAAAGAATTATACGAGCATGATACATCGGATCATACAGGTACAATTGTTACATTCAAGCCAGATTATGAAATGTTCCATGAAACTTTAGTCTTCAATTATGAAACAATCCGTAAGAGAATGCAGGAAACTGCATATCTTAATAGTGTTTTAACAATCACTGTTGAAGATGAAAGAGATCCTTCCAATGTAGTCTCCAATACATATCATTATGAAGGTGGCGTAAAGGAATATGTTACTTTCTTAACAGGAACAAAGACAACCTTAAATAAGGATATTATTTACAATAATTCTATTGGTTCATATAAAGAATTAAATAGTGATGGTAAAGAAGTTACAAGAGATGTAATTATTGAAATTGCTATGCAATATAATGAATCCTATAATACAACAATTTATTCCTTCGTAAATAATGTTAATACTCATGAGGGTGGTCATCATGAAGAAGGCTTCAAGATGGCTTTAGCAAGAGTATTAAAGAAATATGCAGATGATAATAAGATGCTAAAGAAGGATGAAGAATTAACAAGAGAAGATACATTAGAAGGTATTGTTGCAGTTATTTCTATTAAGCATCCTAACCCAGAATTTGAAGGACAGACAAAGGCTAAGCTTGGTAACCCAGAGGTTAGAGGATTAGTATCTAAGGCTTGGGGTGAAACATTAGAAAGATATTTAGCTGAGCATCCTGCAGATGCTAAAACTATTATTGAAAAATGTTTACTTGCTTCTCGTGCAAGAATTAATGCAAGAAAGGCAAGAGAAGCTACAAGAAGAAAATCTCCACTAGATAATTTAATGCTATCAAGTAAACTTGCAGATTGTAGATGCAAGGACCCTGAAAAATGCGAAATGTATTTAGTAGAGGGAGATTCTGCCGGTGGTTCTGCAAAATCTGGTAGAAACTCCAATTATCAGGCAATTCTTCCACTTCGTGGTAAGGTTTTAAATGTACAAAAGGTACAATTAGCTAGAGCATTAGAAAATCAAGAAATTCAAACAATGATTCGTGCAATTGGTACAGGAATTGGTGAAGAATTTGATATTACTAAGGCTAGATATCATAAGATTATTATCATGAGCGATGCCGATGTCGATGGTGAGCATATTTGTATTTTATTATTAACATTCTTCCATCGCTTTATGAAAGGCTTAATCGAGGCTGGCTATATTTATGTAGCAAAGCCACCTCTATATAGAATCCAATATGCTAAGCAAATGGATTATGTTTATTCTGATGAAGACTTAGAAACTTTAAAGAAAACAAAGTATCAGGGTAAGAAATATGATGTTCAAAGATACAAAGGTCTAGGTGAAATGGACGCAGAACAGCTATGGGAAACAACTATGGACCCAAGATATAGAACATTAGTAAGAGTACATCTAGATGATGCACTAGAGGCAGACCGTATTTTTGAAGAATTAATGGGTGAAGAGGTTGATCCTCGTAAGGTATTTATTCAAGAAAATGCCCATTTTGCAGACAACTTGGATATTTAAGGAGAGTAAATCAAAATGGCTATGAATGAAAAAGATATAGAATTTGAAAAAGCCTTAGAGGAAAGAAAAGAAGAGGCTATCGAATTACTAGACGTAAATCAAAAAATGAAAAGATCCTTCTTGAACTATGCAATGAGTGTTATTATTGCAAGAGCATTACCTGATGCAAGAGATGGATTAAAACCAGTTCAAAGAAGAATTCTTTATGGTATGAATGAGCTTAAGATTTTCTCTAATGTACAGCATAAGAAATCTGCCCGTATTGTTGGTGATGTAATGGGTAAGTATCACCCACATGGTGACTCTTCTATTTATGAAGCAATGGTACGTATGGCTCAGGACTTCAGTTACCGCTATCCACTTGTTGATGGTCATGGTAACTTTGGTAATATTGATGGTGATGGTGCAGCCGCAATGCGTTATACCGAAGCCAGATTATCCAAAATAGCTATGGAAATGCTAAGAGATATCGATAAAAACACTGTAGATTTTGCAGAAAACTATGATGCAACTGAAATTGAACCAGTATTATTACCATCAAGAATTCCAAACCTATTAGTTAATGGTACAACAGGTATCGCTGTAGGTATGGCAACAAATATTCCACCACATAACCTAGGTGAGGTTATTGATGGTTGTATCGCATTAATAAAGAATCCTGAATTAACAAGTGAGGATTTAATGCAATATGTTAAGGGACCTGATTTCCCTACAGGTGGTTTAATCTTAGGTAAGGAAGGCTTAATTGATGCTTATACAAAGGGCTTAGGCTCTATTACAATTAGATCTAAGGCTCATATCGATACCTTTGAAAATGGTAAAGCTGAAATTGTTGTAACTGAAATTCCTTATGGTATTAATAAAACAAGAATTGTTCAAAGAATTGCAGAAGTAGCAAAGGATAAGATTATTGATGGTATTATGGATTTAAGAGATGAATCCTCTATGGCAGGCTTAAGAATTGTTATTGAGCTTAGAAGAGATGTTAATCCAGAAGTAATTTTAAATATGCTATATAAATACACACCACTTCAATCCTCCTATGGTATGAATATGGTTTGTATTGTAGATAATAGACCTGTAAATATTACATTACATGATGCAATCGATGTATATTTAAAGCATCAGCTAGATGTTATTACAAGAAGAACACAATTCGATTTAGATAAGGCATTAGATAGAATCCATATCTTAGATGGTTTATTAATTGCTCAGGATAATATTGATGAGGTTATTCATTTAATTAGAAATACTAAGGATGGTACTGAAAAAGAAAAATTAATGAATCGCTTCAATTTAGATGATGCCCAGGCTCAAGCTATCTTGGATATGAGATTACAAAGAATTTCAGGTCTAAATTATACAAAGCTTGTTGAAGAGCGTGATAGCTTATTAAAGGCTGCAGATGTATATAGAGAAATTTTAGCATCTCCTGAAAGAAAGAATGAAGTATTAATTACTGAAATGGAAGAAATTAAATCTCGTTATGCAGATACTAGAAAGAGTGAGCTTGCTCTTAATACTGCATTAAATATCTCTAATGAGGATTTAATTGAAAAGGAAGATGTTATTGTTACATTAACTACAAAGGGTTATGTAAAGAGAATGAAGCAAACAGAATACCGTGCACAATCTCGTGGTGGTGTAGGTATTTCTGGTATGAAAACTCATGCCGATGATGATGTTTCTATGATCATTCCTACATTTACTCATAATTATTTGATGTTCTTTACAAATAAGGGTAGAGTATATTCTATGAAGGCTTATAACATTCCTGAAGGCTCTAGAACAGCTAAGGGTACACCTTTAGTTAATTTATTACCTTTACAGGAAAATGAGCATGTTCAAACAATTACTCATGTTGATGAATTAAATGATGACCTATATCTATTCTTCGTTACAAAGAATGGTACAGTTAAGAGAACTCAAATGAAGGAATTCGCAAATATTCGTTCAACAGGTATTATTGCAATTACTCTAGACCCTGATGATGAATTATTTAGAGTATATTTAATTAATGGAACAGAATCTATTGTACTTGGTGCATCTAATGGTAAGGCAATAAGATTTGCTGCTGAAGAAATTAGATCTATCGGTAGAAGTGGTGCTGGTGTACGTGGTATGCTTTTAGATAAGGAAGATTCTATTGTTGGTTGTGCAATTGTTAAGTCTGAAGAGGATTCTATTTTAGTTGTATCTTCTAAGGGCTATGGTAAGAGAACTGCTGCTGATGAATATAGATTACAGGGTAGAGGCGGCTCTGGTGTTAAGACAATGAATGTTACAGAAAAGAATGGTAACTTAGTTTGCCTTGCTGGTGTAACAGAGGAAGACGATTTAATTATTACTACAGACCGTGGTGTAGTTATTCGTATGCATTGTAATACTATTTCACAAACAAAGCGTGCAACTCAAGGAGTTAAGCTAATTTCTATTCGTGATAATCAAGCTATTTCTACAATTGCCGTTGTAGAAAAGGAAGAGGATGAAGAAGTAGTTGATGACATCACAAATGAGTCTAATGAAGAAGTAGAAGCTACTTTAGAGGCTACTTCAGAAACTATTGAAACAACTGAAGAATAAAATGAAAAACCTGCTATTTTTGCAGGTTTTCTCTTGTTTTTATAGAATATAATTGATATAATTTTTTTAGCTTTGGGAGGGGACAAAATGAAAAAATTTATAATTCGTTTATGTTTAGTAATTATTGCATTTATTGCTTGTATATCTTTAAAAGGAATTAATGCTTCTGCAAGTAGTCATCCTAACTGTACATTAGAACAACAAGAAAATGCAAGTAATGGTAATGAAACTAAAATTCGTTATATTGCAACAATAAGTAATTTAGAAGATTTAAATGATATAAATGAAATTACTTTTTATTTCTATTTATATAATCCAAACGATATTCATGACCAAAAATCTGCAACATATACTACTACAACAGTATATGATGAAGTATTAGGTGAAAATGGTAAGCCTAAAGAGTTAAATACATATTATGCTGTACATACTTTATATGATTTAACGAAATTTAGTGGTTATACTATAACAGTTGGAGTTGGTTTAACATATCATAATATAAAAAATAATATTTCTACAAATTTTGTTTCTCACATTATTAGAAATGATTTAGATTCAAAGGAATTATTATTATCTAATCCAACATCATCAGAATTTACTGGAAAAGCACCAAAAATGAAAGAGGATGCCACTAAATTAACCAAAGAGGATTATTGTAATACAGATTTTTATTATGATAATAAGGTAGATGGCGTTGGTAGATGGAACATCGCTAATAAATATAAAGCTGTGATATATACACACCAATTAGACCAAGGAAGTATATATGAAAAACAAAAAGTTATAATGGATTTTGAAACAGGTAATCTATTCTTTTATTATGAAAGCTTTGATATTTTCTATGGAAAAACATTAACCTTATCCACATATGCAATTAGGAAAGATGATACATACACTATAATAACAGAAATTAGTTTGAATTCATTTAGATATGATAAAAAGATAGTAAATATAGGAGATGGTATTGCGAATGGAACTGTTAAATTTTACACAACCATGTCAGCAGAAGATATTGTCTTAAATGATGAATCTGAGGGAGAATATATTAATGCTTCAGCAGAAAATAATGCTCCTATAAACAAAAATCTATTATTCAATATTGAAAAATATGCAGGATGGAGAAATCCTGACATTCTAAAGGAACAGCTAACTATAATTGATTCTATCTATGGAAATAAAGAAAATGGATATTATTATATAAATCATGGTGGAAATTGGCTTACAGTAATAGATGAATATTGCTTAGCTTTTACTGCATCAGAAAACGTACATTATGGATTCTATTATAGTGAAAAATCTCTTTTGAATGATCCTGTTAGTTTAACCGGTAATTTTACTATTTATAATAGAGAAGAATTAGGATTGAGTAAAAATCAACTATTTAATAAAACTTATTTTCCTTTCGCGATAGCTCCATATGAAATTGATTCATGGGTTGGTAATCTTAGTTTTTACAATGAAAAAGCCTTTATAGAAAAATATTTTGAAGTTGAATAATATAATGACACCAAGACTTAAGTTTTGGTGTTTTTATGTTTAAGAAGAAAATACTTATACATAATGAAACATTATAGAATTCTTTATAAATTTCTATTATAATAGAAATACCTTAAGGAGCTTAAATTCATGCATAAAATCGCAATTAAAGAGCTAGCTTATTTTATTTGTGCTAGTGGTAATCTTACAAATGAATATTTCTCCAATAAAGATTTAATGGCTGGAGCTAAGGCTCATGATTATTTACAAAATAAATATAATCAGGATTCTTTAGCTGAGGTTTATATTAAAGAGAAGATTAATTATTTGGGTGAAGAATATTTAATTCATGGTTTTATGGATGGAGTATTAGATATTAATGGAGAAAAGATAATAGAAGAAATTAAATCTACAGAAGAGGAATTAGATTTAATTACCCAAGAATATCATAAGGAGCATTTGGCTCAACTTAAAATATATGCATATTTGTATTCCATTCAAAATGATATGGATTTAATGCATATAAGATTAACCTATATATCTACAATAGATTATGAAACTAAAAGCTTTGATTCTATTATTCCTCAAGAGGAATTAGAGGATTTCTTCTTTAATGTTTTAGAAGAATATATTACCTTCTTAAAAATGATAGATGAAGCAGAAATTAATAAATATAAAACAATAGAAGAAATTGAATTCCCTTTTACAGAAAAAAGACCTGGCCAAAAGGAATTAATGAGAGCTGTATATGAGACATTAACAAAAAATGATATCCTATACGCTATTGCGCCTACAGGTATAGGAAAAACTATGGCTACTATGTTTTCTGGTTTAAAATCTTTAAATAAAAATGATAAATTATTTTATTTAACAGCGAAAGGCTCTGGAAAAAATGCACCCCTTGATGCTATTAAAATATTATCTAAAAAGGGATTAAAGGTTAAAACTATTGATATAACAGCGAAAAGTAAAATATGTAATAGAGGAAATAAAAATTGTAATCCAGAGGATTGTCCTTTTGCTTTAGGCTATTTTGATAGATTAAAGGCTGCAACATTTGAAATCTTTAATGATTATGATATTTATGATATGGATACTATATTAGCTGTAGCGAATAAGCATAATATTTGTGCATTTGAATTTAGCTTATATTTATCCTATTACTGTGACATTATTATTGCAGATTATAATTATGGCTTTGACCCTCATGCACATTTAATTCGCTATTTTGATGATGATACCTATAATCCAAAGGTATTAGTAGATGAGGCTCATAATTTAATTCAAAGATCAAAGGAAATGTATTCTGCAAGAATTACAACAGAGGATTTAAGAATTATAAGAAAAGCCTTAAATGGTTTAAAACCTAGTATTAGAAGTGAATGTAATAAAGCAATAGAAGCATTAGAAAAATATATGGATTCTTTAGCGGAAAATGCATTATTATGTCAAAATACTATGGATTTAGATTTTAATGTATATTTAAGAAATTTAAGTCAAAAATGTGATGAATGCTTCCATGAGAATAAAAAAATAAAAGATAAAGATGAAGCAATGGATGTTTATTATAAAATATTAAGCTTTATAAATGCATCAGAAATATATGGAGAAAATCATAAAACTCTAATTAAGCTTAAGGATGATATTATTTCTATAGAATATTACTGCCTAGATGCTTCCCTTTATTTATTAAAAACAATTAAAGAATCTATTCATGGAATTGTATTCTTTAGTGCTACTTTATATCCTATAGAATATCATTCGAATCTATTAACTCATGGAGAAGGTAAATATATATCCTTAAATAGTCCATTTGACCCGAATAATTTAGATATTATTATCAATAATAAAATCTCTACAAAGTATAAAAATAGAATTAATACAGTAGATGAAATATTAGAAACTATTGATGTTGTTAGTAATGCACATCCTGGAAATTATATTGTATTCTTTCCTTCCTACCAATATATGAATATGGTTACAGATGTAATAGATAATCCAAATTATGAATGTATTATTCAAAAGAACAATATGACAGATAAGGAAAAGAATCAAATTATAAAGAAGTTTAAAAATACAACAAATACAAAATTTGGTTTCTTTGTTATGGGAGGAGCATTCTCTGAGGGGATTGATTTACTTGGAGATGCATTAACTGGTGTAATTATTGTTGGAGTTGGACTACCTATGGTATGTGAAGAAAATGATATATTAAAGGATCATTTTGAACAAGAATATGGTAAAGGCTTTGAATATGCATACCAATATCCTGGCTTAACTAAAGTAATACAAGCAGTAGGAAGAGTTATAAGAGATACTTCTGATAAGGGTATTGCAATATTAATGGATGAAAGATTTAGCTATTCTTCCTATTTATCCTTATTTCCACCTCATTGGAAAAATAAAAAGATTATTACAAACACTTACTTATTGAAAAAAGAGCTATTAAGTTTTTATAATAAGGAGAAATAATTTTTAGATTTTTACTTAGTATGAGAGGGTGTCTAAAATGAAGCAATATAAAATTGGTTTAGTATTAGGAAGGTTTCAAGGAGTTCACTTTGGCCATGAATCTATTATTGAGCATGCGCTTGCGTTATGCGACGAGGTATTAGTATTTATTGGTTCTAGTGATAAATCCGGTACAAAGGAAAATCCCTTCCCTTATGAATTAAGATATAATATGCTACATGATATATATAAAGATTCTATTCATATATATCCACTTCCAGATTTAGGTGTTGGGAATGTACCTAAATGGGGAGATTATGTAATAGAAAATGCAATTAAGGTATTAGGAAAGCCAGATTTAATTATTTATGGAGAAGAACCTAAATTAAATACATGGTATAAAAATTATAGTGAATTATCTTATATTAGTATTGATAGAAAGCTTATTCCAATTGATGGTACAACCTTAAGAGGATATATCAAAAAGAACAAAAGAGAAGAATTTGAAAAATATACAAATCCATTAATTCATAAATACTTTGATGAATTAAAAAAATATCTTATGGAGGTATAGGTAATGTTAAAAGAATATGGTTATATTCGTGTTGCAGCTTTAGTAAATGAAATTCATTTATGTGATCCAGCATGGAATGTAAAAGAAATTATTAAAAATTTAGATTTAGCGGAAAAAAAGGGTGTTGATATTATTACAACACCAGAGCTTTCCCTAACAGGCTATACTGCCCAGGATATGTTTTTAAATGATGATTTATATACTGGAGTATTAAATGCTTTAAAAGAATTAAAGGAGTATTCTAAAACAACTCCTTTAGTATTCATAGTTGGTGCACCAATTCGTATTAAAAATTCTTTATATAATTGTGCATTATCCTTCTATAATGGAAGCATTATTGGTATAACACCAAAAACATTTATTCCAAATTATAATGAATTCTATGAAGCTAGATGGTTTAAAAGTGGAAGTAATTTAACTGTTAATTCTATTGAATTATTAGGTGAAAATGTACTTATTTCTAATAAATTATGCTATAAATGTAAGAATTATGATTTAACTTATGCCATAGATATTTGTGAGGATTTATGGGTATCAAATACCCCATCTAATTTCACTACATTAAATGGTGCAACCATAATTTTTAATTTATCTAGCTCTAATGAAACGATTGGTAAGGTTTCCTATAGAAGAAATCTAGTTCGTATGCAAGCATCTAAAACTTTAGCTGCATATGTATATGCTTCTAGTGGAATTAGTGAATCTACATCGGATATTTTATTTTCTGGTCACGCAATGATTGCTGAACCAGATGGAACATTTATTGAAAATGAAAGATTTAAATTTGAATCAAATTTATTAATTCAGGATGTCGATATTCAAAGAATTAAAAATGATAGAAATAAAACAAATTCCTATGCAGGTGTAAGCTTTGATTATACTTATCCTGAGGCTTATTTTGAACTTTCCATCCATAATAATACATTATTAAGAAAATACAATAAAAAGCCATTCTTAGCTCATACAAAGGAAGGATTAGAAGAAATACTAAATATTCAATCCTATGCATTAGCTAAAAGAGTTAAATATTTAGGTAATTCTAAAATGATTATTGGTATTTCTGGTGGTGCTGATTCTACACTTGCCTTCTTAATCACTATGAGAGTATGTAATATTTTAAATTTACCAAAGAGTAATGTAATCGCAATTACTATGCCAGGCTTTGGTACAAGTGGAAGAACATATAATAATTCGAAAACCCTAATTACATCCTATGGTGCAGATTTCCGTGAAATCTCTATTAAGGATGCTTGTATTCAGCATTTTAAAGATATAAATCATAAAGATGGAGTATATGATATAACCTATGAAAACACTCAAGCAAGGGAAAGAACTCAAATTCTTTTTGATGTTGCAAATCAAGAGGGTGGTATTGTAGTTGGTACAGGAGATTTATCTGAGCTTGCGTTAGGCTGGGCTACATATAATGGAGATCATATGTCTAATTATGGAGTAAATTGTTCTATTCCAAAAACATTAGTTACTACCTTAATTGGTCATATTAGAGATGAAGAAGAAGGAGTTATTAAAGAAACTCTAACAGATATTTTAAATACTCCTATATCTCCAGAATTATTACCACTAGATGAAAATGGTAATATATCTCAAGAAACAGAAAAGAATGTAGGTCCATATATTTTAAATGATTTCTTCTTATATCATTTCTTAAGATATGGAGCACCAGTAAAGAAAATATATTTCTTAGCTAAAGAAACATTTAAGGATGATTTCAAGCCAAATGAAATAAAAGCTACCCTAAAGGTATTTATAAAGAGATTCTTTACACAGCAGTTTAAAAGAAACTGTGTACCAGATGGTATTAAAGTAGGTAGTGTTGCTGTATCACCAAGAGGAGATTTAAGAATGTCTAGTGATACATATTCTAAATTATATTTAGATGAAGTAGAAAAGTTATAAAAGGAGGCAATTTGCCTCCTTTTACTGTTTTATTTTGTTTAAAATACCATCTAAATTATAATCCTTAGAATGATCCATAAATTCGATTTTTAATTCTTCCTTATCATATCTTGGTAAGATATGTACATGGAAATGCATAACACTTTGTCCTGCAACCTCATTGCAGTTATTTAAAATATTTGCGCCTTTAGCGCCTAAGCTTGGTACTATTTTTTCTGCAAGCATTTTAGCTTTTTCCATTACCTTTAAATATACATTATTGTCGATAGTTAATAAATTATCATAATGTTTTTTAGGCATTACTAAAGTATGACCTAATGTCGCTTGAGAAATATCTAAAATTGCAAGGCAATCCTCATCCTCATATACCTTTTTAGATGGAATTTCACCATTAATAATTTTACAAAAAATACACATAATTCATCCTCCTAAACTATAAATATTATAAACGTTTTCCATTATTTAAGCAATCTATATAGAAACTCAAATTTATTTGAGTTATAATAAATAAAATAGGTGAGTTTATGAAAAGAATACGTGATGATATTAAGACAAATTTCATAAGATACACTGGACCGATTCTTTCTATTGTTTGTTTTTTTATTATATTAATTGTGGCTGAGGTATTAAATAGCCACTATGACTCTAATTTAAATTCAACTTTAGATAAGTATGAGACAAATTGGGTTTTAGTTTACGATGGTAAAGAAGAAGAAATAGTATTTCCTTTTGCAAAGGATTATTCTATTAAGGAATGTGAACTAAAAAACACCTTGGGTGATGTTACAGATAATGATATCATTTTGTTTAAATATCAATATCAGATAACAGATATTTATGTTGGAAATGAGCTTATTTATCATGTATCCTTCCCAAAGTCTGGAAATGTATCTACAACAATGGGTACCAATATATTATCTATCACTATGCAAAAATCTTATTCGAATAAAGAAATAAGAATTCATATGCAGGTAGAGAATCAATCCAAAAGGCTTATGATAGAAGATATTTATTTATGTTCTAGAGGAGATTATTTATTTAGTATTTTTAAATCAAATACTATGCAATTATTCTTTGCATCCTTACTACTTATTACAGGAACAATTTATTTAATCATTTATGTTGTTATAAAAATAAAGGGTGTTAAATTAGTATCCATAAAAGAAGAATATTTCTTAAGTTTATTTGTATTTTCTTATAGTGCTGCCCTTTGGGTATTAACTGACTTACATTTAGTATTTATAATGACAGGTCATTTAGTTGTAAATGATATATTATCTTATTTTTCATTATCCATAGTGCCGATAGGCTTAGTATATATCGTTTATTATATATTAAAGAAATATAAGCCTTTCTTTATCATATTAGAAGGAATATATTGCCTAAATATATTATTACAAACCCTATTCTTTATTACAGGTATAGCAGATATTGCAAATATGCTGATAGTTACACAGGTATTATTATTCTCTGGATTATTCGCATCCATTGTAATAGTTATTCTTGCGATGATAAAAGAAAAATCTAAAGATGTAATATTATTAATTTGTGGATTTATAATTTTCTTAGTATTAATTGGAATATGTATTATAGGATATATGTTTGGTCCTATAGGCTTTGATTATAATTTATATTTCTTACTTGCAATGACAGTGCTTGCTACAGTATTTGGATATACTATTTTAAAAGAATTTGTACTGGTAATGGGACACCACGCAATGATGGAAAGAACTATCAAATATGCTTATATTGATGCTTTAACAGGTATAGGTAATAGAAGATCCTATGAAGAAAGCATTGTAAAAGAAAAGGCATATTCTGGAATTCGTCATTTAGCTATTGTAGCATTCGATGTCAATTATTTAAAAGAATCTAATGATAACTTAGGCCATAAGGCTGGAGATGAATTATTAATTGCAACTGCAAATATAATTAAAAAGCATTTATCCGAAGGTACAGGAGCTAATATTTTCCGTACTGGTGGAGATGAATTCTGTGCTATTGTACATATGTCAAAACAAGAAATATACAATAAGATTAATGAATTAAATAATGATATTGCTATATGGAAGGGATTATATAATCCTACATTATCTATAGCTGTTGGTTATGCAATAAAAGAGGATTATCCAGATATTTCCTTAGAGGAGCTTGCAATAAAGGCAGATGAGGAAATGTATAAGAATAAAAGATATAGGCATGCAAAGAAACAAAAGAGCTAATTTTAAAAATTATTTGCTAAGTTCAAACAAAAAGTTGGTAATTAAGAAAAAATTCCATAATGATATGCTCCATAGGCCTGATATAAATCAATAGGCATAGGAAGCTTAGTTATATTTCTTACCGCTATTGTATGAACTTGTTTCATTGATTCCATATAAGTAAATGAAACTCTTGCCTCGGCCTTTACTCTATATTTAATCTTCTTTAAGAACAGAAGCCAGTTTAAATAATCCTGAAGATGTCTTGTTGATATGCCATGCTTTTTTGAAATCAAAATTGATAGTTCACTATGAATCTGATTTACATTTGATACTGTGTGATT
>NZ_QXEV01000034.1 GCF_003550015.1 Anaeroplasma bactoclasticum | reverse complement strand
GCATCATCGCCATGGTGGTCCATTACACCGCCATCTAGCTAATGCGCCGCAGGCCCCTCTCTAAGTGATAAATCTTTAATGATTCAAAGATGCCCTCAAATCACCTATCGAGTATTATCCGACGTTTCCATCGGTTATCCTCGTCTTAAAGACAGGTTACCTACGTGTTACTCACCCGTTCGCCATGGTATTGCTACCATTCGACTTGCATGTATTAGGCACGCCGCCAGCGTTAATCCTGAGCCAGGATCAAACTCTCCAAAAAATTTATTTTTTAATGTTTAATCTTTTTTGCTCATTCTTCTTTTTCTAAAAAAAAAGAATTGCTTGTTCGTTTATTCTACACGTTTTAGTTCGTCATATATAGTTTTCAAAGACCTAAGTTTTAGCTTCAAAAAATGTGAAGCCTTGCTCATTATATCACTAGGAAACTTTACTGTCAACAACTATTTTATATTTTTTTAATATAAATAATAAAAGGCCGAAAATTCTTTCATTCGGCCTTTCATAATTCTTTCATATTATATATTAAGGATATGATTTATTGGATGCTAAAGCCCTTGAAAAGTGTTAGCTTTGGGCCAGAATATCTTCCATGCTTTTCCTCTTCATTGGATAAATACATATTCTTTAACACATTACTTAGGCTACCACTAATAGAAATACCTGTTACAGATTTTACCTTAGTGCCATCAAAATAATAGCCAAGACGAACCTCACCACCAATATAATCAGAAAGTAAATCTACTTGAATTCCAGACATAGATACTACCTCTAGATATGGTTCTTTCTTTAATTCATCTACACTTCTATTGCCTAAGGCAAGCTTAAAAATAGGTAAATTACCTGTAGGTTCCATCTTTAAATACTGAGCATATCTCATACCGCCCCAGTATCTCTTTGCAATACCATCCTCAATAATTAATGTATCATTTAGCTTTGTACCATCAGAATCAAAGAAGCGACTTTCAACAGAGCCCTTAACCCTTGCAACTCCAGATACATTTAATAAATCACCCTTAGCGCCTTCTTGTAGGTTTGTGCCTACAGGATTCTTATTTGCTTTAAAATACACTACTCTATAATTCAAATCCATTAAAACATCGCTTAAAAGTGTTCCCATTTCTTCAGGTCTTAATAATATATTTACCTCAGGTAAAGATTCTGGCTTTATAGCTTCATATCTAGCCTTAACAGCTTTCATTTTATCATCAATTTCAGAAGTGATCATATCACCATCAAACTCATTAAAATGATATTGCTCATAAAGCTCAACAGATTCTCTTTCTCCATTCCATGTAGGAATAGCTTCAATCATAGCATCGTAAGTAACTTCACTCTTATTTAAACCATTAGAATTCTTAACAGCTTTAATATTTTTAGTAATAAAAATCTCAAGTGCATTAATAGAGCCATCCTTATAAGAATCGGCCTTATATACAGCTTCTTCGGTTAGTTTTGCAAGCTCCTCTAAGGAATAATTTTCAAAATTAGAATCACTTGGATAATCTATAACTTCTTTAGAAGGCAATTCAAATGGCTCATTAGAAACAAGCTTAGCCTTAGCTACAGCTTGAGCTATTTTTTCTTTAATTTCTTCATCCGTATATGCTGTATAAACCTTAAAATTAGAATCTCCAATTGCACCATCATGATTTACATAAATAGTTACTTCTACTGTCTTTGTATCATTATTACGAATTGTCTCTAGACTCTTATGTACAAAGAATAATTGGAAAGACTCTGATTTTACTTCATTAATTTTATAACCTGTTACTTCCTTATTCAAAAGGATTAGCTTTTCTAAATTCATCATCCTAGCTTCACCTTCGCTTTCAATGATGGACCACCATCTGTAACTCTTACCCATTCCTTGTAGCCCTTACCACAAGCACCAGCGCCTTCAATTTCAAGTCCATCAGAAACCATTGAAATAGACTTTAATAAATCAGGAACATAGCCACTCATAACTACAGGAGATACCCAGTTTTCTGTAAGCTTACCATCAACAATTTCAATACCATACTCTGCTACACACTGAATAGCCCAGTTTTTAGGGTCTTCCATACCATTACTTGTTTCGCAAATATAGTATCCATGCTTGATTGATTTAATCATATCCTCAAGCTTATCCTTACCTGGTAGGAAGAATGTATTTGTCATTCTTGTATATGCCTTATGGTCAAATGCTTCTCTTCTACCATTACCAGTTGGCTTTGTGCCAAGCTGTAAGGCAGATGCCATATCAGAAATACCAGAAACCAAAATACCATCCTTAATGATTAAAGTATCTTGAGCTAAAATACCATCATCATCAAAGAAATAAGAAGCTGCAGATAATACAGATGCTGCACCATCTCTCATATTAACGATTGGAGATGCTACATATTTACCTACATATTCTTTAGCCAAAGCTCTATCCTTAACAAACTGATCCATCTCTACACCATGACCAAATGCCTCATGAGCGATTAATCCTGTAATGGATGGGTCTGTAATAATATCATACATTCCTGGTTCAATAGGCTTTGCAAAGGCTAAATGATGTGCCTTATCTAATAGACTATCAATTTTTGTAGGTAAGATTTCCATAGTCTTAGAAATAGTTTTATCCCAAGCTACTTCTCTTGCCTGAATAACCTTATCATTTTCACGATATACGACTACCATATATCCATTAACCCATGTATAGTTTTGATCTAATGTTCTATTTTCTGTAACAAATATTTTTGAAACTGATAATGTTGAAATACCAATCATACAGTTTAAGATGTTTTCAGACTTAGCTAAAACCTTATCCTTTAAATCAACAACAAATTGCAACTTATCTTCAACAGTATATTTGTCAAAATCAGATTCACGAACAAATGACTGTTCAAGTGGTAAATCCTCTATTTCCCCTGTTTTTATCATCTTCTTTGCTAAATCAGAATCAATTTTCAAAGAATTGATGATTTTATTAGCTAAAACCTTTTTATCTCCCAAAATATCATCTAATGAATACTCAAAGAAGGAATTATCGTTTTTCATTTTAACAACAAATCCACACTCTGCACTTAATCCATCATCGTCAATTGTAGTAGACATACGGTTTGCTCCGACGCTTTGAACACGAACGTCAGTTCCAAGTACGCTAACATACTTGAAAGTTTTTCTTAATTCTAGAACAAGCTCTTTTGCTTCTTTAATTCTAGATTTCAAAAACTCTGAAAGCATAACTATTAAATCTCCTTTAGTTTATTTATGTTATCATTTATGGAATTCTTAGATTCTATAGCTTCACAAATGATATCATCAAAAATTTGTTTTACAGGCTTTATCTCATCAATTATACCTGCGATTTGTCCTAAGGGTAATGTACCCATATCTAAATCACCTAAGAAGATTCCTCTTCTTAAGGCATCCTTTTCATCTTTCAATACTTCTTCTGTAACTAAATTATTTCTTTCAAGCTCAATATATTGTCTTGCAAGACGGTTTTTCAAAACTCTTACTGGGGCACCAGTAGATTTTAAAATGACAACAGTATCATTATCACGAGCTTTAATAATAGCATCCTTATAATTTGGATGTACAGGACATTCTTGACTTGCAAGTAAAGCTGTACCAATTTGAATACCAGATGCTCCCATTAAAAGGCATGCTGCCATTTGCCTTCCTGTTGCAATACCACCTGCAGCAACAACAGGAACATTTAGTGCCTTTACCATTTGAGGTATCAAAGACATCGTTGTTGCCTCACCTACGTGTCCTCCAGACTCCATACCCTCTGCAATAATTCCATCAATGCCATAACGTTCGATTCTTTTTGCTAAAGTGACACTAGATACAACTGGAAATACCTTACAGCCAGCTTCCTTTAGTCTTCTTATATACTTTTCTGGAGATTGTGCACCTGTTGTGACAACAGGTATTTTTTCTTCTATGATAAGCTCTATAATATCTTCTACATAAGGGCTCATCATATAAACGTTCACTCCAAAGGGCTTATCTGTAATGCTTCTTGCAATATGAATTTCTTCTTTAACCTTATTCTTATCCCAAAATCCAGCGGCAATAATCCCTAATCCGCCAGCATTAGAAACGCTAGCTGCAAATTTACCATCTGTAATTAGTGTCATTGCCCCCTGAATGATTGGGTATTTAATTCCAAGAATCTCGTTAATTAGCACATTATCACCTATATTTCTATATCAAGTTCTATTGGGCAATGGTCAGACCCCATTACCTCTGTATGAATTACTGCCTCTTTTATTAAATTTTTAATAGATTCGGATACTATAAAATAATCAATTCTCCATCCTGCGTTATTCGCTCTTGCGTTAAAGCGATAGCTCCACCAAGAATATAATACCTTTTCTGGATATAAATATCTAAAAGTATCTACAAAGCCACTTTCTAAAAGCTTGGTCATCTTATTTCTTTCTTCAATAGTAAAACCAGCATTTTTTGTATTAGAATCAGGATTTTTAATATCTATTCTTTCGTGTGCGACATTTAAATCTCCACAATAAATTACAGGCTTCTTACTATTTAAAGATAATAAATATTCTCTTAAATGATCCTCATATTCCATTCGGTAGGATAATCTTTTTAAACCATCCTGTGAATTTGGTACATAGGCATTTACTAAATAGAAATTATCATATTCTAATGTAATGACTCTACCCTCATCGTTATATAATTTTCCAAATAAACCATAAACTACAGAAATAGGTTTTTCTTTTGCATAAATTAAAGTACCACTATATCCTTTTTTTTCTGCTGAATTCATAAAACGATAGTACCCATCAATTTCAAGGTCAGCCTGTCCTTCTTGCATCTTTGTTTCTTGAATGCTAAAGAAATCAGCATTCGCCAAATCAAAGAAATCCTTAAATCCCTTTGTCATACAAGCTCTTAGGCCATTTACATTCCAACTAACTAATTTCATACTACATACCTCAATTAAATATTCTAACATAATTTGAGTTAGCTTAAAATAACAATTTCCAATTTTGAAAACAATTCTATCATTTTGATAGAAATTTAAACTAGAATTCTAAAAATAACTGTTAAAAGAATTCTTTTCTAATGTTAAATTAGAAAAAAGGACGCTAAAAGCGTCCTATCATAATTAAATTGTAATTATTCCGTCTGTACATGTAATTGTTGAACCTATAGTTAAATCAACATTTAATGTGTTAAACTTATCTTTAGTTCCGTTATAAGTAATAGTTAACGCATTACCATAAAATGCACCTGGAGCAACACTCATTAATGTTGAAGGTAATGTGACACTTTTTAGATTACTACACCCCGAAAAAACTTCCTTTCCAATGCTTTCAAGACCTTCTTCTATTACTATTGTTTCTAAATTTGGACATTGCTTATATGCACAATCCTGAATATTTTTAACATTAGATGGAATAACAAGATTCTTTACTGCTGTTTTTCTAAAGGCATAACCACTAATTGTTACTATATTACTACCAATGGTATAATCTAAGGAAGTACATCCATCAAACATTCCCCAAGGAATACTTGTTAAGTTGTTAGACAAATGAATAGAAACTAAATTATCACAATTTTGAAACAAATCTTTACCTAAAGATAATACAGACCCAGGAATTGTAATCTCAGTTAATGAATCACAATCATAAAATGCAGAATCACCAATAGTAATTACAGATGGTAATATATCTATTTCTTCTAATCCAGAGCCCCAAAATGCATTTTTAAAAATTTTATTAATACCATCGTGTAAAACTACTTTTTTTAATTCCTTATGCTTATAACAACCTTGATCACCAATTGCAGTAACATCTTTCTTTAAAAAAGTAGTTGGTACAACAAAAGTATCTGTTTTATAATCATTCATCATTTTAACTCTATAGGTGTTATCCTCCATAAGAATATAGACAATACCATTTTTTTCTTCGTAATAAACATTATTATCCTTACAAGAACAAAGAGATAAAAATGATAGGGCAATGCCTATAGAACTCAATAATTTTAACTTCATAATAATTACTCCTTCATTATTTAAATAATATAGAATATCCATAATCGAGTAAGGCTTGATTTACTTCTTCTATATCATATTCTTCATTTTCTAAAAAATATCTTAAAATTACATCCTGTTTTTTTTGATAAGAAAGACCATATCCCAATTTGCTTAAAAAATCTAATGCAATATCAATATTTAACTTTAACTTAAAACAAAGAAACATTATTGTTTGTTTAGATGGGCGATAGTCTATATCTTCTTTTAATTTTAAAATCTCCTCTTTATCTACAGTAGACGTAAATAAATCATCGAAATTCAAATTATTCTCCTTCATAATACGAACTAACATTTCATAAAAATTTTCCCTTGAATAACTCTGGTTAGAATCCCCTTTATAAGTTTTATGAACTGTAGGTAAAGGCCTTTTTTGATGTTCCATTTCCATTGGATAAATACTTCCCCTAGGCATTGTTTTAAGTTTTCCAACCACATTAGGGTTTGTAGAGGGAATTGTTAAATCCGTAGGTGCAAAGGTCTCTCTTGGGATATATTTTTCTTGAATATATTGTTCTAGTTTTTCCCATTTAGAAGTATTGTTACATCTATGCTTTTCCATATCATCACCTCCTAAACGATAAAATCATTATATCATATTTTTAGGTGATTTCCATAAAAATTAAAAAATAGGTACTATCTATTATAGTACCCACTCAAAACTATTCTTTATATAATTGTAATGCCTGTTTCATTCTTCTTGTAGAATCTAATACATTATCTAAGGTCGTGGCAAGGTTAATTCTTACAAAGCTTTTACCCGATTCTCCATATTCACTACCTTCTGTAATATATAAGCCTGTTTCATCTTTAATAAACTTTACTAATCTCTTTGAATCTAGGGTATATTTAGATACATCCACCCATAGTAAATATAAGGCATTAGCGTCTACAAATATAAGATTAGTATCCTTTAATTCTTCCATAAATACTTTCTTATTATTTGTAACATAATCATTCATTTCATTAACCCATGCCTCACCCTTACTAAATGCAGCAATAATAGGGTCAAAGGCAAACACATTTCCTTCTGCGCATTCATCTGTATTTAAGCCTCTATTTACCTTGTGCCTTAAGATGGGATTAGGTATTACAACAGCGCTTGACTGAAGTCCTGGAATTCCAAAGCACTTTGTGGCAGATATTGCTGTAACAGAATTCATCTTGCATTCTTCTGATACGCTCATATATGGAATATATTCATACCCTTTTTCTACAATATCACAATGAATCTCATCGGATAATACGATAACATTATATTTTACACTTAAGCTACCTATTTTCTTTAAATCATCAAAGCTCCAAATCTTACCAACAGGATTATGAGGATTACATAAAATCATTAGGCTAACCTGAGGATCAGACATCTTCTTTTCTAAATCATTAAAATCAATATGGTATTCATTATTTTCATATACTAAATCACTAGATAAAACAAATCTACCATTATTGATAATGGAATTATAAAAAATATTATATACAGGAGCCATAATCAATACCTTTTCTCCTACAGTAGTAAGCTTTCTTACTGTAGATGAAATGGTAGGTACTACTCCTGTTGAAAAGATCATCCAATCTAAATCAAACTTAATGTGATGTCTTCTTTCCCACCAAGCCTGATAAGCTAAGAAATATTCCTTTGGAGTAATAGAATATCCAAATACAGGGCATTCCATTCTTTTTTTTATTGCATCTATAATATCTGGACATGCCTCAAAATCCATATCTGCAACCCACATAGGTAAAGTGGCATCTACGCTATCCCATTTGTATGAATTTGAATTTTTTCGATTAATCTTCTTTGAAAAATCATACATAATACTATTCCTTAATGATTGTTGTTTTCGATGAATCAACTAAAGCATCATCTAAAATCAACTCATCAATTCCCTTCGCTTGAATTCTACCATTATAGGGGTTCTTAACAGAATCAATTCTTGAATTAATGGTAGCATCAACATCCTTACAAAATTCAAAGCATAAATTCGTATTTAATAATTTACAATTTTCCATGGTAATGCCATCCATATAGCACATACCCTGTTCGGAATCGATAGTACAATTAACAAATTTAATATTTTTAGAATTCCATCCTAGGTATTCTCCAATAATTGTAGAATCATACACAACTACATTTTCACAATTCCAAAATGAATCTTTTGAATTCATTTTCGCATTATGGATTTCAATATTTTTAGCTCCATCAAAAGCGTAATTTCCAGCAAGTACAAAATCCTCAATTTTAATATTCGAAGAATTCATACAAAAATAATTACCTCTTGCGAAAACATTTTTTAAAGTAATATTTTCGCATGTCCAGAATGTTTCTTCCGCATTAGGAATAGTAACATTAATTAATGTTATATCACTAGATCTTCTAAACTGCTTTGGGGCTTCTATAAAGGAATCCTTAATGAATAAATTATGAGTATACCAAATACCACTTCTTGCAGTATCTAACCATGTAGTATTTATTACTTCTACATTATTACAATACCAAAGAGGATATTTCCATTTAAAAATACAATTATCCAGCTTTAAATTTTTAGATTCCTTAAGTGGAGATTCTCCATCTTCAAATGTGGAATCTATAATTTCTAAATCCCTTGAATTATATAATGCTCTTTCGCCTACAAATAAGCCTTGTTCTAACCTTTTCATTTTATACCTCACTCGTACATTTAAATTATATCGTATTTTGAACTACATTTAAAGGAAGCAATTTAACTATAACAACGTTTATAATAAGTAATTACAAAACTTAAAAATCTGTATCAAAAAAATCCCCGAATGGGGATTTATTTTAAACTGCAGGTGCATATTTAATCTTTACTTGGTCGTTTACTCTATCAAATACTACACTTTCAACAGAAAGAATATCTGAATGACCATTAGTTAAAGAATCTTCAGTAATTACAATTTCTTGGAAGAAATTATCATTTGGAACGATTGCATTACCAAGCTTTAAGGAATCTACAGTTAATACTACTTCTTTAACCTTACCACTTTCCATATGAATAGTTTCTGTCATATTTGCTTCAACTAAGGTCTTTAGGTTATTAATTGAAACCTCTGCTAATATAGAAGATTTAGATGATGTTCTATCTAAATCATAATAGAAATTATCTAATGCGAAGGTGAAATTATATCCACCAATTACCATAGGCTCTAGATTATAGCTTGCAGTATCAAACTCCTCATGAATTAAATAATTGAAGTTTTCTTCGCTGATTACTAATGTTCTTTCTGGAAGAGCTAAAATAACTGCAGGATCAAATTCATAGCTTGTTGGAGTAACTGGAATATCATCATAAGAAATAAAGATATTCTTTGTATCTACCTCTAAGGATAGCTTTGCATTTTCTCCTTGTGTATAAGTAGATTTAAATGTAGCTCCCTTAAAGAAATCTGTAAATCTAGATGATGATGTAAATTTTTCTAGCTGCTGATTTAAATCAAGCTTTAATGTTAATTCTTGAATATCAAAATATTCATTCGATTGATCCTTAAATAGATTAAATCTATTAAATATATCCTTAACAAAGCCCGCAGAAATATTTAGCTTTTGACCAAGCTTTACAGAACCAAGCTTTAAATATAATACATTATCTACAATAGATGGGTCTTCCGATAATACCATAGAAATAGATGTTTTATAAAATCCTAGTGCACTACCTCTTGCGATGGCACCAAACTTACCATCAATTTCTTGGAAAGTAATACTATCTAAGGATACAGGTCCTGCAGATGTAATAGATGATGTTCCATCAGGAAGTAGGTATGTTGAATTATTTATACTTCCGTTTGTACGAATAATATCTGTAAGACAATCATTTAATTCTTGATAAGAAATATCAATAGTAATCTTATTATTATCGCTTGTAGATCTATCATTCTTATCAATTAAAGAAATGGATTCTAAGGAATCATAAATATTCTTACCTAAAACCTGTTCTACAGATTTAACCTCAGTAGATGGAGTATAATCTGATGTACTATTATCACTTACAACAATTAAGAATATTACAGCACCTACTATAACAACTAATACGATAATTAAAATAAGCTTTAATATAAATTTTAATAATTTCATATTTGTTACCTCGTAAATTTACTAATTAAAAATAATGTACCAATAGTTAATAGGCCAAATACACCTGCTAGAATGATACCAAGTATTCTATATGCTTCAATGCCAACAAGACCAATGCCTACCCAAAGACCAGATGTGGCAAGGGCAGCTAAAAAGCAAATGAATGTTAATTTCGCATTACTAGCTTTAGAATGTGATTTTTCAAGTGAACTCTTCTCTTTCATATTATCCTCCTACTTTAAAACGCCAAATGCGAGTAAAATGAATAAAACTAATACACAAGCCTGTAATAGTAAAGAAATATAAATAGTAAATGAGAAATAACCCTTATTTGTTTTGTGATGAGCAACAATTCTTCCTATGAAGCCTCCTACTGCACCACCAAATACAACTGAAGATAATAAAGTCTTTTCCTTTATTCTTACTTCGCTATTATTCTTCTTTGCCATACCCTTATCCTTTAAGAATAAGAAAAATGTAACTAAGCTCATGAAAACTAAATATGCTACATAAATAATCAATATAATTTGTTGATATGTCATAAACAAAATCTCCTTTTTTGTAACACTATTATATCAAATATAAATGAAAAATTAAATAAAAAATATGAGGAGATTAGTCCTCATATAATGTTATTTTTCCGTTTTGTATAGTCCTCTTTACATCTATGGCTCTTTGGTTGGTAGACCCAGCGTATTTTAATCTTGGATCTCTTTTTGATTTATCAAATCTACCATCTACAATGACATCTGCATATTTTAAAATATCTTTATTACAAATCTCATCAAAATTATAGCCACTCCAGCACCATAAGGACTTATTTGGATACATTTCTTTAAACCTTTTTGCAAGGTGAATGGTGGAATCAATATTCGCTGGAGCCATGGGCTCTCCACCTAAAATGGAAAGTCCATTAATATACTCCTTGCCACAAAACTCTAATATCTTGTTTTCGATATCACAAGTATAATCCTTACCACCATCAAAATCCCAAGTATCTTGGTTAAAGCATCCAGGACAATGAAATGGACAGCCTTGAAAGAATACTGCAACTCTTACCCCTGGTCCGTTAGAAATATCCATTTTACGAACCTTATTGAATCTCATTATAGATCACTATCCTTATTATCTAGGTGAACAACTCTTTCCTTTATTTCTTGTGTTCTACCCTTATTCCAGAAGTTTGTGCCAATATAACCACAGGTTCTTCTTGCGACATTTAATGTCTTATGATCTCTATTACCGCAATTAGGACAATACCATTCTAAATTCTCATCAAGCTTAATCTCACCATCATATCCACATACCTGACAATAATCTGATTTAGTATTTAGCTCTGCATACATAATGTTATTATAGATGAACTGAACAACATTCATAACAGCATCTAAGTTATTACATAAGTTCGATGTTTCAATATATGAAATAGCTCCACCTGGAGATAATCTTTGGAATTCACTTTCAATAGTAAGCTTTTCATAAGCATCAATTTCTTCAAATACAGGAACATGATAAGAATTTGTAATATAATCACGATCTGTAATTCCTTTAATTACACCAAATCTATCCTTTAAGCATTTTGCAAACTTATAGGTTGTAGATTCAATTGGCGTACCATAAACAGAATAATCAATATCCTCTGCTAATTTCCACTCCTTGCACTTATCATTTAATAATTGCATTACCTTTAAGCCAAACTCTTTACCAACTCCACCATCGGTATGAGAATGACCCGTCATATATTTTACACATTCATATAAGCCTGCATAGCCTAAAGAAATTGTAGAATATCCACCATGTAAAAGTGGAGCAATAGATTCACCCTTCTTTAATCTTGCGTGGGCACCATATTGCCATAAAATTGGGGCAACATCACTAGTAACTTTGGATAATCTTTTGTGACGAATTTGTAATGCTCTATGGCATAATTCTAATCTTTCATCCATGATTTTAAAGAATTTATCCATATCCTTATCTGAAGATAAGGCAGCATCAACTAAATTAATAGTAACTACACCCTGATTAAATCTACCATAATATTTTGGCTTACCATTTTGATCTACATATGGAGTTAAGAAGGATCTACATCCCATACAAGGATAACAATTACCATTACCATTTTTATCTATCTTTAACTCTTTCATTATCTTTTCAGATATATAATCTGGTACCATTCTTTTGGCAGTACATTTACAAGCAAGCTCTGTTAAATAATAATATTTAGAATCCTTATGAATATTATCCTCCTCTAATACATATAATAATTTAGGGAAGGCAGGAGTAATAAATACTCCCTTTTCATTTTTCATACCTACAATTCTTTGTTTTAATGTTTCTTCAATAAGCATCGCAAGCTCTTCTTTATATTCTTCTGTTTCACCTAAATACATACAAACAGATAAGAATGGAGCTTGACCATTTGTAGTCGTCATCGAATTGATTTGGTATTGGAATGTTTGAACACCATCCGTAATTTCTTTAGATAAATCCTCACTTGCAAATTTACTAACCTGTTCAGGAGTTAATCCTCTTTTTTCATATCTTTTATAATAATATTCCTTAGACTGACGAACAAAAGGAGCTAAATGTGCTAAAGAAATTGTTGTACCACCATACTGGCTAGATGCAACACAGGTAATGATTTGAGTTGCGATAGTCATAGCAGTTAAAAATCTATGAGGCTTTTCAATCATTACTCCATTAATATTTGTTCCATTTTGAAGCATATCCTCTAAATTAATTAAATTACAATTATGAAGTGCATTTTGTGCAAAATAATCTGCATCATGGAAATGAATAATACCTGCATCGTGAGCATCTACAATATCCTGAGGCAATAAAAATCTCTTTGTGATATCGGTAGATGTAATACCTGCAATATAATCTCTTTGGGTTGTAACTACTCTTGCATTCTTATTAGAATTCTCTGTATTCCAATATTCATTTTGACCATCAATAAGTTCCCTAATTGTTTGGTCTGTCGTATTACTCTTACGAACTAGCTCTCTTCTATAACGATAGGTAATATATTTTTTAGCTACCTCATATTTACCTATAGTCATAAGCTTCATTTCAATAATATCTTGAATATCTTCAACTAGAATTCTTTTCTTATCCCTAGATTCAACATATTTAATAATGTTTCTAATCTGAATCGGAGATACTCTTTTGTCTTCATCTACAGAAGCATTTGCCTTTTCGATTGCTCTTTCGATTTTGTCAGGGCAAAAATCTACCACATGACCATCTCGTTTAATAACCTTCATTTTTACTTCACTCTCTTCTTTAAAATTCTAAAGGTATTATATACCTAAAAAAATTTATATAGTGTTGTATTTACAACAAAGTTATGAAAATGATATAATAATTTTTGAAGGGAGTTTTTAGTTATGAATGAACTATTTTATAAGATTCCAGAAGCCGATAAAAAGACTCTTCTTTTAAACCTAAGAGCAATTCAATCGACTTTCCCATCTGGAGTTATTGTTTTTAATGCCGAAAATAATAACACCATCGGAATCATAGATTCCGGTATTGTTCAAATTATAAGAAATGATTATAACGGAGATAGAGTTTTAGTTGAGGAATTATCCAAAAACCAAATCTTTGGTGCTCGTATTTCATCTATTACCTCCAATGACTACGAGGTAGTATCCGTATCTCCATGTAAAATAACATTCATTGATTTCAATGAAATCTATTCCGAAAGAATAAAAAAGCTCCCAAGCTTTAAGCAGCTTCAGGAGAATTTAATTCATATTATGAGTGATATTATCTTAAAAAGAAATGAACGTATCCAAGTATTATCTCAAAAAACAATCAGAGAAAGACTACTTGAGTATTTTAAACTAATGTCAAGACAACAAAAAAGTAAAAATATCACTTTACCATTTACCTATACAGAGCTTGCAGATTATTTAGGAATAAACCGTTGTGCAATGTATAGAGAGCTTGCAAATCTAAAGGATGAAAAACAAATATCCATCAATAAAAAGGTTATATCCTTATATTTCTATTTTTAAAAAGAGGTTCTGCGGAACCTCTTTTTAAATCTTTTCCTCTAAATATGTTTTCAGTGGTAATAAGCCTAAGCTTGAATAGAACCTCTTCGCACTATCATTTAATTCCCACACATTTAATGTGATATTATAGTATCCATTCTTTTTTGCATAATCCTTAGCATAATAATATAGGCTCTTACCTATACCCTTACCTCTATATTCTTCATCAACACATAAATCATCAATATATAATGTTTTAATATCGGTTAGGATATTATCATTTGTATGCTGTATAGTTTCACAAAATATATAGCCTAAGGTAATATCTTCATCGCTTGTATATACAAAGATAGGATTTAAGTCATCCTTGATTTTTGCTTCTAATTCTTCTTTCGTATATTTCGTACCAATTTTAAATATATCACTTCTACCATTATGATGAACTAGACATACCTCTTTTAATAATTCGATAAGTCTATTTATATCTTTTACTTTTGCCCTACGAATCATAAATACTCCTAATTAACGACAGTTTCTTTTTCTTGGCTCCAGCTATAGTCACCTAAGGTATATGTTTTACCAGCTTCTAATAAGCTAGATGCAATAAATAAGCCCTTATAGGAATCACTTAAATTAAATTTAAGATCTAATTCTTTTACCTTATAATCTCCAGGGTTAAATTCCTTATTCTTAAGCCATACATAAGGAATAGATTCATTAGGAAGCTTATCGATACTACCTAAAAGAATTAAGGTTCCACCAGTAGTATTTATATCTCCTTCGATATCTAGTGGGGATGCGATTATATTTTTTGATATAGAGCTACATCTAGAAATTACCTCTCCACCAGACTGTAAATAATTACCATTTGAATCAATTCCATCAGTATCACCTAAGCCTACAGTGATATCTAATTTACCACCAGTAACATTTACATATGGAGTATATTTACCATTTGATGCGTTAACACCATCATTAAGTGAGCTTATTATAGTTTCTCCACCATTAAAGTTTATGATATTACCTTCAATACCCTCATAGGAGGATATAACATTTAAATAACAATTATTAATTGTTACTATATTATCTCCATGAATGGCATCATCATCACTATATAAATCTAAGTATCCACCATTGATGGTAACATTACCATAACCACCCTGGCTTATAGATTCCACATTGACATCACTATTTGCATGAATAGAATCATCTTCTGATTTTATATAGGTTGTACCACCATAAAAGATAATTTCATTTCTTGCCTTTAATCCCTTTTTAGAATTAATGGTATCTTCCTTTATTTCATTATTAGAATATGCATAGGTATTGTAATCATAGATAACTGTATCTCCTAGAGTTTCCTTTATATCAAATAAATCCTTATATGGATTGATTATGGCACCTTCACTTACTGCATAATAATTATTTATAGAATATGCCTTACCAATTTCAAATACATATAGCTTTACATTCTTATAGGATTTAGGATTAGCAAGCTTATAATAATATACATTCTTTAAATCTGGAGTCTTCATAGAAAGAGTATATTCACAATCCATTAATACTCCATCATTTTGATCATCATTATAAAAATACAAGGCATATCTATATTTATCCTTATCTAAAGTACTCTTAATATATAATTCATCTAATTCCTTTAAAGAAACATTAGAGCTTACATATTTACCTGTAAATACTCTTAGGCTTACGCCTGTTGCGATTGTTAAATCATATGCAGAATCAATTCCATCACATTTAGAATAAATATCAATTACTCCGCCTAAAATATGAATAGAGCCATGCTGGTTACCTCTACCAGATAAATCTGTATTATCTGATTTTATTCCATCCCCAGCTAAGGAATTAATAATTAATTGGCCAGATTCAACAATTAAAGAATCATTACCCTTTAGGGTATTGTTTCTTGCGGTAGCATTTAAAATTACATTTTTTATAGTTAAATCATCCGTAGATGCAATACCATTATTGTATCCACCATTAATAACTAAGGCACCTCTACCTGAAATCTTTAAATCGCACTTAGAATATATTGCAGCCTCACCTAAGGCTTCAACATCACTTTCTTTTCCATTTCTTAAATCTAAGATTTCATTATAGGTATCCTCCATTACCTTTATCTTACAGGTAGTACCCTTTTTAATAAATACTGGAGAATTATATGAATTTGTAATTCTAACTCCATGGAATTCGATATCTACTTCTAAATCAGTACCCTCAACAATGATTTGTCCATTTTCAAGTAATCCCTTTACAATATATGTACCAGATTCCTTGATGGTATAAACCTTAGTATTATTAGAATCTATACTAAAATCAAATAATCCATCCGTAGTAGAAAGGGTGAATTCATCTTTAATATCTTTATAATAGTCATTCGCATTTAAAGGTACAGCGTGAGACTTATTTTCTTCTATATCAATATTGGTTGTCGTATTTGGGTTTAAATTAGATATATCATTACTTCCACAGGAAGCTAGAGATACTAGCGCTAGCCCAAGTATACCAAATAAATATTTCTTCTTCATAAAATCACTCCTCGTATAATATAAATTGTATTAATTATTTAATGATGTTAATACATAAACATCTATTTAATATCCAATTATTATTGAATACATGTTAATATTATTTTGATAACACTGTAGACTATTTTCTTCCTCCTTACAGCTTGACTGGTTGTGAAAGGAAATAGCTACAGTTTTTAATTCTATATGGTTATGAGTAGGTTACAACACATTAAGTGATTGGTTCATCAATAACGAGGTAACGCGGATTAGAAATTGTAGGTAGTACCAGTGTTAATCATGAAAGGACAAGATATTATGATCTATGTAGGCATAGACGCTGCCTCACAAAAACACGATTTCTTCATTCAAAGAGATACAGGTGAAGTATTCTCTAAGAAAGCAATCGCTATCAAAAATGATATTGATGGATTAAAAAAACTCCACAATTCTATTCAAGATTTTGTGGAGTCTACTAAAGATTCAAATGTGCGTATAGGATTAGAATCAACAGGACATTACTGTAAGATTATTCTTCTATATTTGATTAAAGAAGGCTACCAGGTTTCTTTAATCAATCCCATTTTAACCAGTATGGATATTAAGGCATCTTCAGTTCGTAAAACTAAAAACGATAAATTAGATGCCGAAGCCATCTGTAGATTCCTAGATAAGAATCGTTTTGACTTCAAACCCTATACATTATTATCATATCACATTGACGCTCTAAAATCACTAACAAGACAAAGATTTACAATTGTTAAGCAACAAACTCAACAAAAATTAATCTTTCAAAGGCTAGTAAATGTGATATTTCCTGAGTTTTTAAGCCTATTTTCATCAGATTATACTGAATCTGTATTAAATATCTTATACGCATATCCAACGCCTAAAAAGATGGCTAGAGCACATGAATCAAGCATTGATAAGCTATTACATCACACTTGTAAAACTACCGCTTCTAAAATAATTGAAACTGCCAAATCATCAATTGGCCAATCTGAAAATTATCTTGGATTTGAGCTTCAACATACAATTGATATGATTCGTTTTTATCAAAAACAAGTTGAAATATATAATAATCAAATTGAAATTGAACTAAATGAAACTGAATATGGCAAAATTATTACTTCTATTCCAGGTGTTGGTACCATTACAGGTGCAATGATTATATCTGAAATAGGAGATATAAACAATTTTAAATCACCAGATCAATTATTAGCTTTCGCTGGTTTAGATCCAAGTGTCTACCAATCTGGTGAATTTGAAGCATCACACACTAAAATATCTAAACGTGGTTCTAAATACTTAAGATGGTCTATTCACCAAGTCTCATCAGGTATTTGGAGATGGGATAAAACATTTGGTGATTATTATTCTAAAAAGATTAACGAAGGTAAACATCATTATGTAGCAATTGGTCATATTGACAAAAAACTAGTAAGAGTTATTTTCTCGCTTTTAAAGAATAAGCAATCTTTTATTCCACAAAAATAACCATATATAATTTTCAAAGAGCTAGATAATTCATATCCTCGTTTTTAAAAATCTCAAAATCGAGGATTTTTATGCTTGATATAAATAAATCTTAATTATTTTTTCAAATCTCTCTTGATTTATTTATAGTAGGCTTTTTTAAATAAAGGCCTAAGAAATTCTTAGGCCTATAATATTACTTTCTTTCTTCGTTAAATGCTACCATCATATTTAAGAATTCTTCTTTAGAAACAGTTACCTGTTCCTTCTTTCCATACTGTCTATATGTGATAGTACCATCCTTAACCTCATTATCACCAATAACTAGCTGATATGGAATCTTTTTCATTTGAGCTTC
>NZ_QXEV01000033.1 GCF_003550015.1 Anaeroplasma bactoclasticum | reverse complement strand
ATATAATTGCTTAGTAAAATATTTTTGATATCATCAAATGAATCTAGATGCCTTTCTAATCTTTCTACGCCTTTCTTTATATTTAGATTACCTGTTTGTCTTACGATATCAGATAGTATTACTGTATTGTGTTTTAAAATGCCAGTAAATATATCTGATATAAAATGAGTATCTACCTTACCTAATCCTTTTGTAATATCCTTTATATAATTAACAATTTCATCTTTTAAAATATCGTTTAAAGTGCTATAATTTTTCATGGAAAAAGTCCTCGAATCTATGATGTTTGGTCGCACTTATATTATACCATTTTGAGGTCACTTTTTCCTTATATAAAGCACAAAATCCAGGTATTTTTCACCTGGATTTTTTTTATCATTTTTACCCTTTATTAAAAAATGGGGAAACACAAACTATTTTATATTTTTTCAAAGATTTTTTTATGACTATTTTACTTTTGTAAAAGTTCAATTTCATCTTCTCTTAAATGCCTATACATTCCTTCTTCTAAAGTCTCATCTAAAACAATTGGTCCAAAGGAAATTCGCTTTAAATAAGTAACCTTACAGCCTACTGCTTCCATCATTCTTTTAACCTGATGGAATTTTCCCTCTCGAATTGTAATTTTGCCTTCACCGACACCAAGTTCTTCAAATACTGCTGGCATACATTTATATCCATCATCTAAGACTACACCATCTTGAAATTCTTTATAAGCAAATGGTTTAAAGATTCCATCGAATTTTAAATAATATACCTTATCTACATGACTCTTTGGAGCCAATAGCTTATGAGCTAGCTTACCATCATTTGTGATTAATAATAATCCCACAGTATCTTTATCTAATCTACCTACAGGAAATAAACCTCTATTCTCGTAGCCCTCTATTAAATCTAAAACAATTGGATCATGATTATCATAAGTTGCAGAAATATAACCGTCCGGTTTATTTAGCATTATGTATATTAGCTTCTCATAATTTACAGATTCATCTAAAATGGTGATTTCATCATTTTCCTCATCCACCTTATAATCATCATCTGTAACAACTAATCCATTAATCATTACATATCCTTTTCGAATATATTCCTTTACTTCTTTTCTAGTTCCATAACCAGAATGAGCAAGCATTTTATCAAGTCTCATCATAGTATCACTATCCTTCCGGTAATTTGAATTTTACCAAAAACCAATATAAAAGTCACTATATATTATATATAAGGACTATTATTTAGCTTAACGCAACATCCAAAACCATCATAATAACAAAGCCTAGTGCAAAGGCAATTGTAGATAAATTTGTATGAGAATGCATTTGAGATTCAGGAATTAATTCTTCTACTACAACATAAATCATTGCACCTGCAGCAAAAGCTAAAATATATGGAAGAATAGGCGTAATAAACTGTACACATAATATAGTTAATGCTGCCGCAATAGGTTCAACACCTCCGCTTAATACCCCAAGTAAAAATGATTTTTTCTTGCTCATTCCTTCTGCATATAGTGGCATAGAAATAATCGCACCTTCTGGGAAATTTTGTATCGCAATACCAATAGCTAATACCAAGGCTCCTGAAATACTTACTACACTATTTCCATATACAGCCCCTGCAAGCACTACACCAACTGCCATTCCCTCAGGTATATTATGAATAGTTACTGCAAGCATCATCTTAGTTGTTTTTCTGAAATTTGATTTTAATCCTTCTGATTCCTCGCTACCTTCATGAATATGAGGAACGAAGGTATCTAATAACAAAATAAATATTATACCAATAATGAATCCTACTGTTGCAGGTACAAATGCAAACTTACCCATATCACTAGATAATTCAAGGGCAGGATTAATTAAACTAAATATTGATGCTGCAACCATTACACCACCTGCAAAGCCCAAGAGTACCTTTTCTACTTTTTCATTCATTTTTCCCCTCATAAAGAACACTAAAACTGCTCCTAAAGAAGTTCCTAAGAAAGGAATAACAATACCAATTGCAATTTCCATATATAAATCACTCCTTTTTAAGTTAGTCATAACTAACTATTAGAATAGTTTATACCTAAAAAAATCATTAGTCAAGAAAAAAAGCTCACAAATTGTGAGCTAATTCATTATTATTTCTTAAATCCATTAGGATTCATAGACTGCCATTTCCATAAATCACGGCACATATCATCTAAAGTCTTTTCAGCCTTCCAGCCTAAAACCTTAAATGCTTTATCTGCATTTGCATAGGATTCAGGTAAATCACCTGCACGTGCTGGACCATATTCATACTTAAGCTTTAAATTATTAACACGTTCAAATGTTGTAACAATTTCAGTTACAGAATAAGGTGTACCAGTACCTAGGTTAAAGATTTCAACACCCTTCATACCAAATACATAATCAATTGCCTTTACATGTCCCTTAGCTAAATCTACAACATGAATATAGTCTCTTCTACAAGTACCATCTGGTGTTGGATAATTTTGTCCAAAGATTGTTAAATGGTCCCTTCTTCCAACTGCTACCTGAGCTACATATGGCATTAAATTATTAGGAATACCCTGAGGGTCTTCACCAATTAAACCAGATTCATGAGCTCCAATAGGGTTAAAGTATCTTAATAATACAACACCCATTTCCTTATTAGCCTTTGCAGTATCTTCTAAGATCTGCTCCATCATAACCTTGGTCCAGCCATATGGATTTGTACAAGTTCCTCTTTTCATCTCTTCTGTATAAGGAACCTTATTATCCTCACCATATACAGTTGCACTAGATGAGAAAATAATATTTTCTACTCCAAACTTTTTCATAGTTTCTAGTAGTGTTAATGTAGTATCAATATTATTTCTATAATACTCTACTGGCTTAGCTACAGATTCACCTACAGCCTTTAAGCCTGCAAAATGAATAACTGCATCAATCTTATTTTCTTCAAATACCTTCTCTAAAGCTTTCTTATCTGCAACATCTGCTTCATAAGCTTTAACCTTCTTACCAGTAATTTGTTCAACTCTTTTTAATGATTCAGGACAGCTATTACTATAATTATCTACAACAACAACTGCATATCCAGAATTTAATAATTCAACGGCTGTATGAGAGCCAATATATCCGGCACCTCCGGCAAGTAAAATTGTTTTCATGTTCTCCACCTCAATTACCATTCTATCACAATTTTACACTTTTTCAATGAATTTACGAAAATCTTTCGAAGGTAAAAACGTTTTAAAATTTCCTAAGAAATAAGAAAAGAGCCCATTAAAAATGAGCTCATTGAATAATCTTATTCTGTTCTTAAGGCTACTACTGGGTCCTTCTTTGCTGCGCTTGATGCAGGAATTAAACCAGCAATCATTGTTAAGAATACGGAAATTGCAATCATAATAATTGCCTGATACCATGGCAATGCTGCAATTGTATATACACCAACCATTGCGCCAAGTACGATATTGATTAGTAAGCTTAATAGATATGTAATAACAATACCTAATACACCTGCACTAAAGCCAATAATTAATGTTTCTGCATTGAACAGATGAGATACATCCTTCTTGCGTCCACCAAGGGCACGAATTACACCAATTTCCTTTACTCGTTCTACTACAGATACGTAAGTAATAATACCAATCATTACTGTAGATACAACTAAGGATAATGCTGTAAATGCGATCAATGCATAAGTAATAATCTGAATTAGGGTATTAACCATAGTAATGATAATACCAATCATATCGGTATATTCAATCTTTAAGGAATCATCTATAGTTAAAATAGATTTATCTTCTAGCTTTTCTCTTACTACCTTAAGCTCAAGCATTTGAGCGATAGTTAAAGGATCAGTACTAAAGTCAGCAGATACTGCAGATAAGGATCCATCCTCATTTAAGATATATAAATCCGAAATGAAGCCAGATACATCTGTATTACCTAAATTTGTAGTATCTAAATATTTAGAAATATCATTTGCGTGAATATAGGATACTACTGTACCATTCTTTTCTTCTTCAGAATAATCTACATAATAATACTTAAATCCTGTATCTGTTTCATCCTTATAATAGAAATCAACAATAGAATAATCCTCTAGAGTAATTACCTTATTAATTGTATCTACCTTAACCTTACTAAAATCTAAATCACCTAGATTAGTCATATCAATATATAAGCCTAAGGTATCTAATGTATATTCATTACCTGCAATAGTATATGTAGGATTCTTTACTACATTTGCATAGGAATATACCTTATCCTCTGCATATATATCCTTTAAGTCTTCACTATCAACTTTTGTAGACTTGATAGTATATTGCTTATTTCCATCAGCATCTAATACTGGTACTCCACCACTAGTAACTAATACATATTCATCCTTATAGAAGGCATTTTCAGCTTCTACATAACGATATTTATCATATCCATTACGTACGCTCATTACATTACCATCCTTATCTAAGGCAAGCTTGTAATAGCTTTGGTTTTGTACCTTCATTACATATTTTGCTTCCCCCTCGCTATTTAAATAGCTATATAGGTATCCACCAAATCTTGGATTATTATCCTTATCCTTTACTACCTCTAGGGAATCATAATAGATATTTGAAGATTCAAATTGATCTCCAAATAGAATATAGGAGCCTAAGGAATATGCATTGATTGAATAATTATTTGTAACCTCTACTTGTCCATCAATAAAGAAGGCATCTCCAACCTTATCTGCAAGCTTCTTATAGAAGGAGGCATCCTTGTTATCCTCACTTACAACTAGCTTATATTGGTTACCATTATAATCTAGTGCATATTTATCACTAGATAAAGCTACTAAATAGAAGCTATCTGATGATTTATCATAGTAATAATAAGAAATAATTTCTTCTCCCTTATCATTTTTAGATACTGCCTCATAATATCCTTCCTTATTCTGCTTATATAGGTTAATGGCATTATCCTCATTCCACTTATCTAAATAAGCACATAGCTTATCCTTCTGTTCGAAGGTAGATGTATAGAATGAAATAGATGTAGGGAACTTAGCTCCACCTAAGGCAGATAGTGAATATGTAGATACCTGCTTAGAACCTGAGGTTGCACCTAAAAATTGAGAAATATAAGACATAATGGATGAACCAGAGGAGGTTAAATAATAAGTCTCTAGTGACTTAGATGAATTTCCATCAAAACGGAAATTATAGCCAACCTCAACATTATATAATGTATTCTCTTGGTCCTTAGCAGAATTACAAATTGTAGAATTTAGATTCTGCTCTCTCATATATTTTGTTAATGCCTCTGTATAATATAAGCCACCAGAAGACATTGCGCCATAGGAATGATCATCCTTTAATCTTAATACACATTTAACGTTTAATTCTACTGATCCTGTATCAGAAAATGCATTTCTTCTATAATTATCATATTTAGCTTCTGTTTCATTCGCTAGAGTACCATCAGAATATGCAGATGCATAATACTTATCACCAAAATCATCATCCGTACTACCCTTAGTATATACTGTATCATTTGGATACCATGTAAACTTCTTAGTTGCTAAATCCTCATAAGAAATTGTCTCAGGAATATCTAAAATTGGATTATCTACATATAAATCTGAATTACCAACTCTATAGCAATAATTTAAGAATTGCTCCTGGGAGAAATATCCATATTCTGCAAGCTCTAGGTCATTTAATGTATTGGAATTCTTAGAAGCTACTGCAATTAAAGAAGATTTATCCTGGAATACCTCTTCTAAAGTCATACCATTTTCCAAATATAATACTTCATACATATCGCCAATATAAGATGCATTAGATGGAGCTTCTGTCATTACAGTTACAGAAGAAATCATAGATGAATAATCCTTGAATTCTTCTACATTATTTAATACAGATGCATAGGTTGCTTGAATTGCTGCAACACTCATTTGATGAGTAACGCCATCTGCAGTTTTGAAATCTGTATAAATGTTTGGTGCAATCTGATAACCATATTTATACTGAATTAATTCGGTATAATCCTTTGGCATATCAGCTAAGAAATCCATATATCCTTGGGTGATTTCATTTGTAGATGTTACACCATTCATATTGTATAGTGTACGAACTAAGGATGCGATAAATAGTTTTGATCTATCTCCTTCGCTATTTACATCGTCTGTATTTGACATTAATCCACCGCCAAGTAGATTCGTATAATCTAAGCTAGAAGATGTTATCGCAACAGGATATCCTGCAAGCATATCATTTTCCAAATCATTAATATAGCCCTGTACACCATTAGATACTGCAAGTACAGTTGAAACACCAACAATACCAATACAGCCAGCTAAGGCTACCATGAAGGTTCTTTTAAACTTAGAATGCAAGTTTCTTGCGGAAAGCTTAAATGCAGTCCAAAGACTCATCTTGGCTCTCTCCTTCTTAATCTTTGCCTCATCATAGGCTTCATTGGCCTCAGCCGCTTTAGCCTCTTCTACTTCCTTAATTTCATCTTCCTTTGCAAAAGGATTAGAATCCTCAACAACCTCACCATCTAGGAATTTAACAATTCTTGTAGAATACTTATAAGCTAAATCAGGGTTATGTGTAACCATGATTACTAATCTTTCTTCTGCAATTTCCTTAATTAAATCCATAATCTGGATAGAGGTTTCAGTATCTAGTGCGCCAGTTGGCTCATCAGCAAGCAATATTTCAGGTTCATTAACTAAGGCACGCGCAATCGCAACTCTTTGGCACTGTCCACCGCTCATCTGGTTTGGCTTTTTGTAGTACTGTCCCTTTAGGCCTACTCTATCTAGAGCCTTCTTAGCTCTAGCCACTCTTTCATTTTTAGAAATACCTGCAATAGTTAGAGCAAGCTCAACATTGCCAAGTACAGTCTGGTGAGGAATTAAATTATAGCTTTGAAAAATAAAGCCAATACGATGGTTTCTATATACATCCCAATCATGTCCTTCAAATTCCTTTGTACTTCTACCATTAATAATTAAATCACCAGAGGTATATTGGTCTAATCCACCAATAATATTTAATAGGGTTGTCTTACCACAGCCAGATGGACCTAAAATAGATACAAATTCATTCTTTCTAAAGTTTAAATTAACACCCTTTAGGGCTTCTACTGTTAAATCAGCAACATAATAATTTTTTCTAATGTTTTCTAATCTTAGCATAATTATTCCTCCTCACTAAGGCAAGGAGTAACATTAAGTAATACATCCTTGATTTTTAATAATACATTGATGAAGCGGTCGATTTCATCGGTACCTATTTCATCAATTAATTGTAAAACAATTTTTAAAGAGTACTGTAGTAGCTTTTCGCCTTCAACATTTCCTTTATCGGTTAAGCTAATAATATTTACTCTTTCATCTTCCTTACTTGTCTTTCTTGTAACAAGTCCCTTTTCTATCATCTTTTGAACTAAGCTTGTGATTCTAGCCTTAGAAACATTCATCTTTTCCGCAAGCTCCTTTTGAGTTACCTCTTTTACATTATGGTACATATATACTAATATGAATCCCATACCGGAATCTTGTCCAGTAAATGGCTTACCAAGGTCTTGAAACTTACAGGCTTTGAACTGATTTAGGTAATCTAATGCTTTTTCTTCCTTTGTCATCAAAACCACTCCTTTTAATAGTTAACCCCGTTAACTAATGCAAGTATATTATATACATAAATCAAAATTAGTCAACGGGGTTAACTAATTGATTTGCAAAAAATAAAAAAACCGTCTCAATGAAACGGTTTTCAAACTCTTAGATATCAAGATCGTCGTCTTCGATAAATGCATGCTTAGAGTTTTCGTTGATAACCTCTTCTGTATCTGGGTCAAATAGATGAATATGATCAAAGTCTAACCATAGCTTAAATGGCTGACCTGGAGCAATATCATCACGACAAGGTACAGATGCAACTACCTGGTCTCCATCAATAGTAGTGTAAACATTAGTTTCACCACCAAGTAATTCAGAAATTTCAGCTGTAATGTCTAATCTAGAGAAGGCATCCCACTTAGCCATCATTTCCTTATTTTGATTATCATATACATCTTCTGGACGAATACCTAAAATTACTTCACGGTTTTCATAACCTAATTCTCTTGGAATTTCTAACTTTGATTCAGGAATACGGAATGTGAACTTATTCTTTGTTGTAGTAAATGTACCATTATCATGTAGCATACCATGAATAAAGTTCATAGGTGGCTGGCCAATGAAGCCTGCAACGAATACGTTTGCTGGCTTTTCATATACTTCTCTTGGTGTACCTACCTGCTGAATTCTACCATCCTTCATTACAACAATCTTTGTACCCATTGTCATAGCTTCTGTCTGGTCATGTGTTACATAAATTGTAGTACAACCTAATCTCTTATGTAATTTGATTAATTCACCACGCATGGAAATACGTAGTTTTGCATCAAGGTTAGATAATGGCTCATCCATTAAGAATACCTTAGCATTTCTTACGATAGCTCTACCTAAAGCAACTCTTTGGCACTGACCACCAGAAAGCTGTCTTGGGTAACGATTTAGGAATGGAACTAATCCTAAAGTCTCTGCTGCCTTACCAACAAGCTGATCGATTTCCTTTCTTGGCATATGACGAAGCTGTAAGCCGAATGCCATATTGTTATAAACGGTCATATGTGGGTATAACGCGTAGGACTGGAATACCATAGCAATATCTCTATCTCTAGGGTTAACGTCATTCATTCTTTCTCCATCGATGATTAAATCACCAGATGTAATGTCTTCAAGTCCAGCAATCATTCTTAATGTAGTTGATTTACCACATCCAGAAGGACCTACGAATACTACAAATTCCTCATCCTCGATGTGTAAGTTGAAATCAAATACTGCCTGGACACCATTTGGATAAATTTTGTTAATGTTAATTAAATCTAATGTTGCCATACTAAAAATTCCTCCTAAAATTATCATTATAATTATATCGTAAAATAAAGCGTTTTCCTATGTGCAATTTGCACAAAACAGCATTTTATAACTAAAATAAACTTTTGTTATTACTTGTTTTCTAATAGTGAATATAAGATATAGGCATCTTTAAAATTTGTCATATCAAATTGTGAATTTGCCTTTAGTTTATTCAATTTATATATCATAGTATTTCTATGAATAAACATAGCCTTTGATGCTTGGCTTACATTTAAATCATTTTCCGCAAACTCAAGGATGAATGTTTCATTGATTCCAGAGCCTTGTAGTATATAATTTAGAATTTCCTTCTTATTCTCTATATTTTTAATTTTAAGAAGGGCTTCTTTAAAGCCATATACTCCTATAGGAAGTTCTTCCATCAATCTTATTGCAATATCCACTTCCTTAGAAAGCCTATCCTCACTTCTTTCATCAGAAATATATGCATGTATGCTTCCTACAAGCTCTGTTTCTAATGCATTTAAAATATGAATAATATCTGAATTATTATCATATGTAAAGTAAATTGCAATATAGCCACCCTTAATTTCAGATTTCATATTCTTAAATAGGGATTTAAATACTTCCAATATAATTTCAGGATCTTCAAAATCATTTTTTATTAGTAATACCTTCACTTTTTCACCTGATTTCACTATATCGTACACTTTATAATAAGTATTATATCAAAAGATATGATTTAAGTCTATATTTCAAAAGGCACAAAATATGAAAAAATCCCTTAATTAAGGGATATTTTTACATTTATACTATTTTTGTTTTATTTCGTTTAATACTTCACGAACCTCAAGACCTAGCATAGATAAATCTAAATTAGAATCTGCACTAATTGTAATACTATTAACATTTTCTACAGCCATATCTACCATAGTTTCATAATCAAAGGACTTTTCAAATAATTCTGCCTTTTCCTTCTTTGGAGATGTTGCAGGAGCCTTTGGCACATATACAGTACAGCAATCCTCAAATGGCTTAATAGATAAATCATAACAATCTATCTTTCTAGAAATATTCATAATATCTATCTTATCATATGTACAAAGTGGACGTAGGATAGGATAATTTGTGACAGAATTAATTGTATTCATTGAGCCTAGGGTTTGGCTTGCAACCTGACCAACCGATTCACCATTAATAATCGCAAGACAATTTTGCTTTATCGCAAGCTTAGTTGCAATACGATACATCATTCTTCTCATAATAGTTATATTATAGGATTCTGGTACATTATCTAATAATGCCATATGTAATTCCTTAAAAGGAATGAAATGAACATTAATCTTATTTCCTGGTGCATATTTTGCCATTTTCTTAACTAAATCGACAACCTTTTGAGCAGATTCAATGGAAGTTAATGGAGTGGATTCAAAATGAATACATTCAATTTCAATACCCTGCTTCATAGCTAAATATCCTGCAACTGGAGAATCAATTCCACCAGATAGCATTAATAAGCCTTTACCTGCAACTCCTACTGGGAATCCTCCCATTGCTCTAATATTTGTATTAAATAAATAACAAGCCCCGCCACGAATTTCTAAGTTCAATTCTACTTCAGGGTTATGTACATCAACAACTAAATCACTATTATGAGATAAAACATAACCTGAAACATGCTTTGTGATTTCTAAAGAATGCATTGGATAATTCTTATCCGCACGCTTTGTATTCACCTTGAATGTTGTCTTCTTTTTAACAACCTCCTGCATTAGCTTTAATGCAGTTTCCTTAATATCATTTAAATCATCACTACATTTTACTACTAATGAATAGGATGAAATACCAGACACTAAATTCAATCTTTCAATTACCTTATTTACATCCTCATCATTCAAATGAATGAAAATACGGTCATGAGTGCGTTCAACATACACATTCAAGCCTTCCATTTTTTCATCCATTAATTTATATAAAGTTTTTAAAAATACTTTTTGGTTTTTACCCTTTAATGTAAGATCTCCAAATCTTACTAAAATCTGATTGTAAATCATTTTATGCCTCCTTAGACTATTTACCAGGTGATTATACCACAATTAATTTACAAATTAAAAGAAAATATAGTAGAGTTTACGAATTATAATACCTTTGTGCTTTTATAAATACTTCTTTTTTTATATAATGGGGCTTGAGGTAAAAATATGGAAACAAATTATAAAGAATTATTAGAAGGATTAGAATCTCTTATTTATGGAATTGATTATGATATTACTATTTTAAGTAATGCTTCTGCTATACTTAATGAATATTTAGATGATATTAATTGGGTAGGCTTCTATTTATTCAAGGATAACACATTAAAGCTTGGACCATTTCAAGGTAAAGTAGCATGTATGGTAATCCCATTAAATAAGGGAGTATGTGGTGCTTGCGCGACAAATAAAGAAACTATTGTTGTAAAGGATGTCCACGAATTCAAAGGACATATCGCATGTGATTCTAGATCAAAATCTGAAATATGTGTACCGATTATGATAAATAATACATTCTATGGATTATTAGATATTGATTCTCCTATCGAAAATAGATTTTCTAGTGTGGATAAAGAAAATCTAGAGAAGGTAGCAGCTATCATAGAAAAGGAGCTATCTAAGATTATAAAGTAGCCCTCATTCTATAAGAATGATATTTTTAAAAAAATGTTTGACATCAATATACTCAAATGATATAATGTGATAGCGTGGGTAAAAGGCAGCAGTCCAAATACCTTAGTAAATATCTTAAAGCCAATATGGTTTCATTAGTAACCTTCGCTGCTTGATGGTGAACATTCTATTTAAGATATCCTAAAGTTATGGGCCAAGACGTTACCCTCCAAAAAATAAAAATATATTTAGGAGGACATTAAAATGTCAAGATTCACAGGTTCAAGCTGGAAGGTTTCTCGTCGTTTAGGTTATTCTATTTCTGAAACAGAAAAGGAATTAATCAAGAGAAAGTATGCTCCAGGCCAGCATGGTGCTAAGCGTGCAAAGGAAAAGGAATACGCACTACAGTTACATGAAAAGCAGAAAGTTAGATTCACTTATGGTGTATCTGAAAAGCAGTTCGTTAAGACTTTCAACGAAGCTGCAAAGATGGAAGGTAAGACAGGTGTTAACTTCTTAAAGTTATTAGAGTGCCGTCTTGATAACTTAGTTTATCGTTTAGGTTTTGCTTCTACAAGACCTCAGGCAAGACAGCTAGTTAACCATGGTCATATCACTGTAGATGGCAAGAAGGTTGATATTGCTTCTTACAGAGTAAAGCCAGGTCAGGTTATTTCCGTAAAGGAAACTTCTAAGAACTTAGTAGTAGTTAAGGCAGCATTAGAGGCTAAGTTAGCTAGAGCTGAATACTTATCTTACGATGAGGACAAGATGGCTGGTACATTAGTAAGAATTCCTGAAAGAAATGAATTCTTACCTACAATCAATGAACAGCAGATTGTCGAGTTCTACAACAGAGCATAATTTTAAAAATAAGACCAGAAGATCAAGCCTTCTGGTTTTTATTTCGCATTTAAAAAAGCAAGTAGTTTTGTTTCTACTTGCTTTTTCTTATATTCTTCTTTTGTTTTACTTCTTCTACCCTAACAATATCATTATTTTGTTCATAAACAAAAGCTTTAAATAAATCAGATGAAAGTGGTTTTGAATGTAAGTATCCTTGGATATAATCTACACCCATCTTTTCTAAAACATCCTCTTGCATTTGTCTTTCAACACCCTCACAAACAACCTTTATATTTAAAGATTTAAACATTTGGATAGATGTTTCCATGACTCTCATACATCTTTGTGCCTTAGTATCTAAAGGATTTTGATATGCACTAAAATATGCATCAATCATTTGCTTATCAAATTTAATAATATCTGCAGGCATTTCTACTACATAATTTAGATTAGAATAACCAGTACCATAATCATCTAAAGAGAATGTAACACCCTTAGTGCCTAGCTTCTTAAGATTCATAGATAATGTATTCTTCTTATCTAATTCAGCAGATTCTGTAATTTCAAGATTAATATATTTTGTATTAACCTTGTTTAATTTCATAATATCAATATACTTCTTAGAAAGCTCCTTATCACATAACTGTGCTACAGATAAATTACTTTCAATATAATGTAAGCCTAAGGCTTCCATATCATTAGAAACAATGAATTTGCATACCTTATCAAATACAATTTCATCTAAACGGTGAATCATACCATTCTTTTCCGCAATAGGAATGAACATACCAGGAGGAAGCAATTTTCCATCATCAGTTTCAATGCGGACTAAAGCTTCAGCACAAGTAAACTTTCTTTCCTTCAAATCATATATTGGCTGATAATATACAACTACTCTATCATCCTTAATTGCTTTTTCAATTATGGATTCCACTTGGATATTTGCATAATAGTCTTGTAATATTGTTGTATCAATGACTATATAATTATCCTCCGTTTTGTTGATATTATTTGCGGCAAGATCAATTAATGAAGCTAAGTTATCATCATTATCTAGCTTAGTTGCATCATCTAAATAGAATGGGAAATAATAAGTAGAAATTACAGGATAATCATCTAAATCCTTTATGAATTCATCCACTATATCATTAAAAGTAACATTACTCTTTAAAGCTAATATATATTCTCCACGAACTCTAAATGGTAATATATCCTTTCTTTTAAGTAAGTATTGATTAAACTTTGTCAAACCCTGACTAACAGTTTTTTCATCAATAATCTTAATTGCATCCCGAGCCTTAAGATAAATTACTTCACATTCCTTCTTATCCTTTTTTCTTTCGGATACATATTTTACATAACCATTCCAGTTAAATAGACCTGTTTGTAAATCCAGTGTACCATCTAATGCTTCTAAGGATATATACATAATTAATACACCTAAGGATAATGCAAAGCTGACAATCAATAATTGCTTAATAAAATATTGGGTAATGGAAAATACTGTCCATAATATCATCCAAAAGCGAATTGCAATTACTTGTTTACGTCCAATTCTCTTTTCAAATAAAATGGATAATATCAAAATAGCCACAATAGAAACGAAGCCTGTACCGAAACAAGCAATAACGGATGAACCTGTAGTATATACATTTCTACCGTTATCTGTTGCATCATTTGCAACTAATGTAGATAAAAAAGGACTCCCAATAAATATACAAATAAGTAAGCCTACGATTGTCGTTGACCAGAATGTTATATTATATGCTTTTCTAGATAATGCCTCACCTGCAATATATAATCCTGTACCTAAAACAGAAACGACTGTCGCAATTAGATATGCTCGATTCACATAATCAGATACTGGATTGTCAAAATGCGGATCCCTTGTATTTGCAATGGTTGCCCAAACATCTAATACTAATACTAGAATCGATACAATAATTACACGCAAGAAATGCTTTTCTCTTTTAATATTCAGCTTCTTCTGTGATATGTATAAAACTAGAATAATAAATGAAATAATAATTCCACATATTTGAGTATAAATATTGTAAAAGGATTCAACCGCAAAAAAGGTTAGATTCATACAGACCTCCTTTTCTTAAAGATTTACTACTTTTCATTTTAACATAAAAAATTTTATTTCTTATAAAAAAATATATAAATATTCTATGAAAAGGTTTCACTACATAACGAAATTCTCTTTTTCGTCATTTATCCACTCAATAAGAGGATTTAATGCATCTAAATCAATTCTCTCTAATCCATTAGTAACGATGAATAGAATGTCATTTTCTTCATTAGAAAGCCTTACCCTTTTTGCTTTTCTTTCTAAATTCTTTCTAATATCATTAAATACATTTCTTTCCATTAAATTAAGCTTATAATATCTTAATCCACCTCTTAAATAAAACAAATTATCTATTTTATTTGTCATTTTTAATTCTTGTATTCTCTCTTCACTATATGGATATAATCCAACAGAACATACATATTGAATATTAAATTTCTTTTTTGCTCTATCTAAATCCATTACTCTTCCATTTTTAATCCAAGAAAAATAAATGATTTCTGTCCCTTCCTTTAATTTTTTAGATTCATTTAAGGAATATATTGGAAGCTTACATCTTACAGCTAAGTTATAAGCATATTGTTTTGAAAAATCTGTATGACTATTATATACAATAGCTTCTATCATACTATCACACTCCAAGTCAATTATACCAAAAATTTATGCCTTTCAAATTGTTTTTCTATCTTTAATCTAATATAATTGAAGTGGTGATGTATAATGCTAGAATACTATAAATTATATCTTCCAAAATCTAAGCGAGAAGTTAAAATAGAGGTATCTGTTCCTAGATTTAGAAATGGTATCACCTTTGATACCATCTATTTTTTAGATGGACAAAATGCATTTAAAGATTCTCATGCTTCCTTTGGAAGATCAATTAGAGCAGCTAAGGCTTTAGGGCTTGCTGCAAAAGAAATGGAAAAAAGAATATTAGGAGTCGCTATATATAATAGCGAAACAGAATTAGGAAGAATTAATGAATATTCCCCTTTTAAAATAAAAAAATGTGCTTTTGAAGAATGGAAAAAACAAGATATAAAGGTATGTAAAAATTTCTGTGAAGATTTTATTCATACAATTATTCCATTTATAGAAAAGAAATATAATACATATAAGTCTTTTGAGCATAGAGCAATTTATGGTTCATCCTTAGCAGCTATTACTGCAATTTATTTAGCTTATAATTATAAAGATTCCTTTAAATATGTAGGTTCCTTTTCTACTCCTTCTTTCTTATATGAAGAAGAGTATTATAAGTTTTTAACAAATAACAAAAAAGAAGACGTTGAAGTCTTCTTATATGTAGGAAAGCAAGAGCAATCGGATGATATTTACGATAAAACAATATATTACGATAGTTCTATGAAATTATATCATTGGCTTAAAGAAAATAAAATTAGAACCAGATTAGTAATTGACCCCTCTGGTGTTCATAATGAAGAAACATGGGGAAATCATATTCTTGATTTCATAAACTTTATCTGTTTTGATGATATTTTCTATAAATAAAAATATCCGCTACAATGTAGCGGAATTTTTTTTAATTCTGTTTTAAATTTAAATTAGATAATGCCTCATCAATTGCAGCTGCAGCCTTCTTTCCAGCACCCATTGCCAAAATTACTGTAGCAGCACCAGTTACAGCATCTCCACCAGCCCAAACTAAATCATGAGTTGTTTTACCCGTTTCTTCATTTGCAATTAAGCAGCCATGGCTATTTGTATCTAGACCCTTAGTTGTTGAAGAAATTAATGGATTAGGAGATGTACCTAAAGACATAATAACCATATCTACATCCATAACGAATTCAGAATTAGGAATAACCTGAGGTCTTCTTCTTCCGGATGCATCTGGTTCACCAAGTTCCATACGTACACACTTCATACCTGTAACATTGCCTTGTTCATCTGTTAAGATTTCTGTTGGGTTTGTTAACAATTCAAACTTAACGCCTTCTTCTTTTGCATGATGAACCTCTTCAACTCTTGCTGGTAATTCTTCTTCACTTCTACGATAAACTATAGAAGCATCAGCACCAAGTCTTAAGGCAGTTCTTACAGCATCCATTGCTACATTACCACCACCAACTACAGCAACCTTCTTACCAACATGAACTGGAGTATCATATTCAGGATCAAAAGCTCTCATTAGATTAACTCTTGTTAAGAACTCATTTGCAGATAAGCATTGATTTGCAGTTTCACCTGGTATACCCATAAACTTTGGTAATCCAGCACCAGAACCAATAAATACTGCATCAAACTTATATTCATTAAATAACTGATCAATTGTTAATGTTTTACCAATGATAACATCTGTAATAATTTCTACACCTAAGGCTTTAACATTTTCAACTTCATGAGCAACAACCTTTTCCTTAGGTAAACGGAATTCAGGAATTCCATATACTAATACACCACCAGCTTTATGAAGTGCTTCAAAAATAGTTACGGCATAGCCCTTCTTTGCAAGCTCTCCAGCAGTTGTTAGACCTGCAGGACCTGCACCAATAACTGCAACCTTCTTGCCGTTTGGCTTACCAGGTTCTGCAACCTTAAAGCCGTGAGATGCTGCATAATCGGCAGTAAATCTTTCAAGCTTACCAATGGAAATGGCATCACCCTTTTTGCCTACAACACACCTTGCCTCACACTGCTTTTCCTGTGGACATACTCTACCACAAACTGCAGGTAATGCAGAGAATTTTGCAATTTCCTTTGCAGCTTCTTCAAAATTTTTTGTTTTTAAATGAGCGATAAAGCCCGGAATATTAATATTAACTGGGCAACCTAAAACGCACTGAGGAGCCTTACATGTTAAGCATCTTCCTGCTTCTAAAACAGCCTCTTCCTCAGTATATCCTAAGCATACCTCATCGAAGTTATGTGCTCTTACCTTAGGATCTTGTTCAGAAATAGGTACTCTTACTGGATTAAATGCCATATTACTTATCCTCCTTGCAATTGCCACATCCACCGTGATGAGTGCGACCTTCTTGGAAGGCAAGCTTACGACGGCCTTCCTCTGTTTTATAAATTGCCTGACGACGCATAGCCTGATCAAAATCAACTAAATGGCCATCGAACTCTGGACCATCAACACATGCAAATTTTACTTTACCATCGACAACAACACGACATGCTCCACACATACCTGTACCATCGACCATAATTGGGTTTAAAGATACAATTGTTGGAATATCATATTTCTTTGTTGCAAGACAAGCAAACTTCATCATAATCATAGGTCCGATGACAACTGCATGATTATATTCCTTATGCTGATTTTCAATTAAATCAGCTAATAATTGAGTAACATTTCCTTTAAAACCATATGAACCATCATCTGTACATACATATAGGTTTTTAGCAACTGCCCTCATCATATCTTCCATAATAATTAAATCTTTATTTCTAGCTCCAATGATTACATCACAATCAAAGCCATGCTCATGCATCCACTTAACCTGTGGATATACTGGTGCTGTACCTACACCGCCTGCAATAAATACAACCTTTTTCTTTGCTACTTCTTCCTTATCATCTGTAACTAAATCAGATGGACGACCTAAAGGTCCTACAAAGGACGCAACCTCTTCCCCTTCTTCAAATTGCGCAAGCTCTAAGGTTGATGCTCCTACTGGCTGAAATACAATAGTAACTGTTCCAGCCTCTGGATTAGTATCTGCAACAGTAAGTGGAATTCTTTCACCAAACTCTGTATTTCTAACAATAATAAACTGTCCAGGTAGTGCACTTTTTGCAACTAACGGAGCTAAAATATCCATCAAATAAATTGAAGGATTAAGCTTCTCTTTACGAACAATCTTATACATAACTTTTCCCCTTCCTCTCTTTAATTATTGAATATTATATCATAAACATTCTTTATATGTATATAAAAAAACGTATTTTACGAATAAATACGTTTTTATAAATCTATTTTTTGTATGCATTACGAATTAAATTCGCATCACA
>NZ_QXEV01000032.1 GCF_003550015.1 Anaeroplasma bactoclasticum | reverse complement strand
AAAAAGAATCACATACATAACATGGTTGATTCTTTCTGAATTACAGATCTTTTATACAAGAGGAAATAGAAAACTAATATATAAAAGTATATATGTCACGCACGAAAATTTGATATTGTCTTTTGTATTAATGAATGGTAAGAAGATAGATAGAGTAATAGTTAATAATTATAAAACAAAACTTCCATTTTTGTTAAAAATAGATCTATTTACTAAGACGCAGATAATACGTTCTTCAAAAATATCTATTAAGCAGTTATATGATTTTAATTATTAATAATTATAGTTATGATAATTTATCCAAAATAGTATCTTATAATAATAACCAACTCTATGTGTAAAATAAAAGTAATCCAAATGATGAAATTATTATTCACATTTACAAAAATGAAGGATTAGGAATCTTCATTATACCTTTAACAACCATGTGTTAAAAATCTAAACTATACGTAGTATGGACTTTAAATTATAGGGAGTGTAACTACAACTACAAAATATAAGGAGTGATTATTCTATGTGAGTATAAGGTCACTCCTTTTTCTCAAATAATGATTAATGCTTTCATTATATTTCTATGTTATTCTTATTTTATGGATAAAATAGAAGTATTAAAATATTATTTTGGTTATGGAAAATTAAAGAAGGAACAAGAAGAAATCATAGATCAAGTTTTAAGCGATAATGATATCATTGGCTTACTTCCTACAGGCTATGGTAAATCGATAACATTTCAAATACCTGCATTAATATTAGATGGTATTACTATTGTAATTACCCCATTAATTGCCCTTATGCAAGATCAAGTAAGAAACTTGAATGATAAGATGATTCCTGCAGAATTCATAAATTCCTTACTTTCAAAGGAAGAACAAGAAAATGTATATAGAAAGCTAAAATTAGGGAAAATAAAGATATTATATGTTTCTGCAGAAAGATTAGAAAGTAAAAAGTTTAAAGAAGAAATTAAGAACCTAGAAATATCTATGATTGTTGCAGATGAGGCCCATACATTACTTTGGAGTGAGGATTTTAGAATTGCCTTAGGACATATTCCTAAATTTATTGAAAGCTTAAATAAAAGGCCAAAAATGATGGCCCTAACTGCTACCGCAACCAAAGAAACTGTAAAGAAAATTACAGAATTATTAAATTTAAATAATCCCAAAATAATTATAGGGGATTGTGATAGAAAGAATATATTTTATAAGATTGTTAAAACAAAAAATAAAGATAAGGATTTATATTTATATATAAATAATCATAAAAATATTCATGGAATTATATATTGCTTAACTATTAAAAATGTAATGCATGTATATGAATTTTTAAAAGAAAAAGGATTAAATGTTGGATATTACCACGGGGCAATGGAATCTAGTTTAAAAAAGGATATTCAAAATAAATATACCAATCATGAAATAGATATTATTGTATGTACCAATGCCTTTGGCATGGGCATAGATATTAAAGATATAAGATATGTAATAGAATATGATATTCCATCCTCTATTGAGGATTTTTCCCAACAATCAGGTAGATGCTCAAGAGATGGTAAATATGCTGAAAGTGTCATTTTATTTAATTTAAATGATATAAAGACTATAGAGTATTTTATAGACCATATTGATAATAAAGAAAAAAGCGATAAAGAAATAAGAAGAATAAAGATGGATAGATATAATAAGCTAGATGAAATGGTTAAGCTTTGTATGGGAAGCGGATGTATCCATAAAAGGGTATGCTCTTATTTTGGGGTTAAGCATAATGGAAATTGTGGCATGTGCTCCAATTGTGTAAAGAAATAATATTATTAAATGATGTTATTATTTATATTTCTATCCCTAGATTGTTCCTTTGAATTCATTCCTATGATAAGATTAAATAAATAGGGGTATCATATTTTTCTTGAAAGTGGTGGTTATATGAATTTTAAGGAATTATGCAATGGCATTAAAAATATGGCTTGTGTTGTATCACTAGAAAAGAAGGACGATGGCTATGGAGAAATCAGATTAGTAGAAGGAAATGAAAAATACAAAAGTACATTCTCCGTTAAACAAGCTGGAAGCCCTCACGTTTTAAAAGAATTCATTCCTAATAGTATTTATACGGATTACATAGAAAAGAATTTAAGTTTTGAGGAATACTGTTATAAGTCTGCAATTAAAAAAGAGCTACTTCATTCCTATGCCTATCCTAAAAGCTTAGGTGTATGGTTTCATATGCTATATATTCCACTAGAATATGAAACGAGTGAGCTAGCATATTGCTTATATATCATGGATGTACATTCAGACTTTGATTCTAATATCTTGTCGAATGCTTCTAATGAAATTGCTAATAATGTATTAAAAACCACTCTTCAATTAAGTAATTCTTTAGATTTTATTGAATCTTTAAATAATGTTGTAAGAGATATAAGAGAAATGTGTAATGCCCAGTTCTGTTGTATTCTTATTATTGATGAAGCGAAAAGAGAAGTTATTCCTTTAGCTGAAAATAGAGATATTAGAAGTAAAAGAGGAAAAATGTCATCTTATATCAATGATGATTTTTATGAATTAGCACTATCTTGGTATGATACCCTTGGTGACAACAATTGTGTAATAATTTCTGATGAAAAGGGTATGGAATTTTTACGAGATAGAAATTTAAAATGGTATGAATCTTTAATGGCATCGGATGTAGATTCCTTAGTATTAGTTCCACTAAAATCATCCAATAAGCTTATGGGCTATATGTGGGTAAATAATTTTAGTGATATAGATACTGTAAAAATAAAAGAAACTCTAGAAATAACTACATTTATTCTAGAAAGTGAAATATCAAATTATTTACTTTTAAAGCAGTTAAAGGAATTAAGCTCTATCGATGTATTAACTGGTTTATATAATAGAAATGAAATGAATAATTATATGAACCGTCTTTTAATGAGTGAAAATGATTCAAAAATAGGTTTATTATTTTTAGATATTAATGGTTTAAAGCAAGTGAATGATATAGATGGACATTTAATGGGTGATGCCTTAATTAAAAATGCAGCAAATACATTAAAATCTATATTTAAGTCTATACCTATTTTTAGATCTGGTGGAGATGAATTTATTATTATTTTAGAAGATGCAGAAGAAAAGCTGATTTTAGATTATATCGAAAGAATAAGAAAAGAATCCTTAAAGAATAATATCTCATTTGCGATAGGCTATTCCATAATGAATTCTAAAAAAAATATACTTCATGCATTAAAAGAAGCAGATGAGAATATGTATATCGATAAAAGAAAATATTATAAGGATAAAAGATAATGGACCGGCGAATCGGTCCATTTCTTATTCTTGTGGAGTTTGTGGTGCTAAATCCATAAACACTGGAATTACTATAGGTTTACGGTCTGTTTTAGAATAGATTTCCTTTTCTAGGAATTCTGTTAATTTTTGTTTTAAGATACCTAAAATGACAACATTGGAATTAGCCATTTCATCTAGCAAGAATTTCTTTGAAGCATCAACAAAAGCCTTTGTTAAAGCTTCAGAATCCTTCATGTAGATAAATCCTCTTGAAACCACCTGTGGTTCAATTGGAATAATCTTTTTCTTTGTATCAATAGTAATAACTAAAGAGAACATACCATCTTCGGATAGCATACGACGCTCTCTAATGATATCCTTTGAAATATCACCAATACCTTCACCATCAATATATACATCTCCTGATGCGACATGTCCTGCATTTCTTGCAGAATGGTCATTAATTGCTAGTACATCACCATTTTCTAAAATGTATGTATTATTAGGGTCTACACCACACTCAATAGCTAAATCGGCATGTACTCTTTGCATTCTATATTCGCCATGAATAGGCATAAAGTATTTAGGCTTTAATAAATTAAGCATTAGCTTTAATTCCACCTGAGATGCGTGTCCTGTAGTATGGGTATCTGTAATAATAGAATGTGTAATTACATTTGCACCCTTACGGAATAATTGGTTAATTGTTTTATTAACGCCCTCTTGGTTACCTGGAATTGGGTTAGAAGAGAAGATGATTGTATCATTTGGCATTAATTTAATAACTCTATGGGAGCCATTTGCAATTCTAGATAATGCAGCTAAAGGCTCACCCTGAGATCCAGTACATAATAAGCAAATTTCTGATGCCTTATAATTATCAATTTCTTCCGGTGCAATTATTGTACCCTTAGGTGCTTTAATATAACCAACCTGCTGACCTACTTCAATTGTTTTTTCCATAGATCTACCAAATACAGCAACCTTACGATTTGTTAATACACAGGCTTCAATAATTTGCTGAACGCGGAACATATTCGATGCGAAGGTTGCAACAATAATTCTATCCGTTACCTGCTTAAATAATTCTTTAATAGAAGAACCAATTTTCTTTTCGGATTCTGTAACTCCGCCTCTTAAGGCATTTGTTGAATCGGATAATAAGCATAATACCCCTTCTTGACCTAAAAGGGCTAGCTTTTCATATTCTGCAGCAGGACCTACTGGAGTTAAATCAATCTTAAAGTCACCAGTATGTACGATAGTTCCAAGCTCTGTTTTAAAGCATATTGCAAAAGAATCAGGAATAGAATGATTTAATCTTATAAAGGATACAGAAATTCCCTTAAATTCATAAACGAAATGACTTTTGAATTCTACGATTTGTGTTGAGCCTAATAGCTCAGGATAATCTTCTAATTTATTTTCGATTAAATCTACTGTAACACCTGCAGCAAATATTTTTGGTATTTTAACTTTTTTAAGTAGGAATGGAATACCACCAATATGGTCTTCATGACCATGGGTGATAAATAAACCTACGATTCTTTGTTGATTTTGTACAAGGTATGTATAATCTGGAATTACATAATCAACACCTAATAGGTGTGAATCTGGGAATAATATACCAGAGTCTACAATAAATAGCTGTTCTAAATAGTCGATGACATACATGTTTTTTCCGACTTCGCCTAAACCACCAAGCGCAAAAATAGCTATCTCCTTGCGGTTGTATAACTTGTCCATATAAACCTCCTATGAAATTCGAATTCGAAAAAAGTCTACATATATTATACCCTATTGGATTAGACTTTCAAAGTTATTTCATAATATTTATGAATATAAAGCATTTTCATAGATAATTTATAAAATATATGCTATAATTCAAAAGTATTTTGAAAAGAGGAATGAGAAATTATGAAAGCAAGTAGAATGTTAATTTCCACACTAAAGGAAGCCCCAAATGAGGCTAAAATAGATTCCCACGTTTTATTACTTCGTGCAGGTATGATTAAAAACGAGGTAGCAGGTGTTTATAACTACCTACCTATGGGACTTAGAGTATTAAATAAGATTCAAGCAATCATCAAGGATGAAATGGATAAGGCTGGTAGCCAAGAGATTTTATGTAGTGCACTACAGCCAAAGGAATTATGGGTTGAATCTGGTAGATGGATGAAGTATGGTCCAGAATTAATGAGACTTAAGGATCGTCATGATAGAGAATTCTGTTTAGGACCTACTCATGAGGAAATCTTCACATCTATCGCAAGAGATTTAATTAAATCTCCAAAGCAATTACCTATTATCTTATATCAAATTCAAACAAAGTATAGAGATGAATTCCGTCCAAGATTTGGTTTAATCCGTTCAAGAGAATTCATTATGAAGGATGCATATTCCTTTGATAAGGATGAGGCTGGTCTAGAAGAATCTTATAAGCTTATGTATGATACATATTCTAAAATCTTCACAAGATTCAATTTAAAGTTTGTACCAGTACTTGCAGATACAGGAAATATCGGTGGTAATGGATCTCACCAGTTTATGGCATTATCGGATATTGGTGAATCAACAATTATTTATTGTGAGGATAACCATTACGCAGCTGACCAAGAAAAGGCATCTACAATGCTAGATGGCTATAAGGGATTAAAGGAAGCCCCAATCGAAAAGGTTGCAACTCCAAATCATGCAACAATTGAAGAATTAGTTGAATTCTTGGGTGAGGATAGTAAAAATATGGCTAAGACAATGATTTATCATGATTTCATGAACGAAAAATTCATTGTCGCAATGGTAAGAGCAGATAAGGATATTAATGAAATTAAATTAGTTAATGAGTCTGGTTCTAATGAAAATTATTTAAGACTTGCAACAGATGAAGAAATTGCATCCTTAGGTATTGTAAAAGGCTTCATTGGACCAGTTAATCTACAAGCAAAGCTTGATATTTATGTAGATGAGGAATTAGAAGCAATGGATGGCTTCTATGTTGGCGCAAATGAAAAGGATTATCATTTAAAGAATGTTAAGTTTGGTAGAGACTTCACTGGTAAGGTTTGTGATTTACGCTTAGCTAAAGAAGGATTAATGTGCCCTATTTGTGGTAAGCCACTTAAGAGTGCAAGAGGTATCGAGGTTGGTCAGGTATTCAAGCTTCAAACAAAGTATTCTAAGGCAATGAACTGTACTTATGTTAATGAGAAGGGCGAAAACGTACCAATGGTAATGGGCTGTTATGGTATTGGTGTAACTAGAACATTCCAATCTATTGTAGAACAATATCATGATGAATTTGGTATTAAGTGGCCATTAAATGTTGCTCCATATCATGCAGTAGTATTACCAGTTAAATATTCACTTCCAGAACAAATGGAGCTATCTGATAAGATCCATGAAATGCTTGAGTCAAACGGTGTTGAGGTTGTATTAGATGATAGAAACCAAGGCTTAGGCTTTAAGGCTAAAGACTGGGAATTAATTGGTGTTCCATTCCAGATTATTGTTGGAAAAAGAGCTCTAGAGGGTATTGTTGAATTAAAGGATAGACAAACTCTAGCAAAGGAAGAAGTTACTTATCAAGAAGCAGTAGAAAGAATTATTGCTGCTGTAAAAAATATTTAATAAATAGAAATTGGATGGCTATGCCATCCTTTTTAATATATAATAGTTATAAGGTGGTGCTATTATGAATAAGCTAGAAGAATTAAAACAAGTTATAGATAAAAGTAAAAGAATTGTAATTTTTTCTGGTGCTGGTTTATCTACAAATTCAGGTATTCCTGATTTTAGAAGTGCAGATGGATTATATAATCAAAAAACAAAGATGAATATTCCACCAGAAGAAATAATTTCTCATTCCTTCTTTATGAGAAATCCAGAAGAGTTTTACAAATTCTATTTTTCAAAAATGGTTTATTTAAATGCTAAACCAAATTTAGCTCATAAATATTTTGCTAAATTAGAACAGATGGGTAAGGTATCTGCAGTTGTTACACAAAATATTGATAACCTACATCAAGAGGCAGGCTCTAAGGTTGTATATGAGCTTCATGGCTCTGTTATGAGAAATTATTGTATGAGATGCCATAAATTCTATTCACTGAGTGATATATTTAATGAAGAAGGTAGAGTACCAAGATGTGACTGTGGAGGTTTAATTAAGCCTGATGTTGTATTATATGAGGAAGGTCTGGATGATGATACAGTATCTGGCGCATTACATGCGATTAGTGAAGCAGATACAATCATAGTTACAGGTACATCTTTAACAGTATACCCTGCCGCAGGCTTCTTAAGATATTTTAGAGGTGAAAATCTTATTTTATTAAATAAGAGTGAAACTCCTTATGATTCTTATGCAACTATTGCAATTCATGATGACATAAAAAATGTCATAGAATATTTGGAGAAATAAATGAAAAAACAAGCTATTACTTTGCTATCGATAGGCACATTACTTGCTATAAGTGGGGCATATTTTGCAATATATGATGCAAATAATAAAATATCTATTCCTTGGTGGAGCTTCGCTTTATTCTTTTTAGGAATTATATTAATGCCCATTGGATATGCAATGTTTAAGGTGAAAAGACCTAAGATTCATAAAGAAGAAGAACCAAAAGTAGTAATTGTACCAAGGGAAGATAAAGGAAAGAAAAAATTGGACTAATAACTAGTCCATTTTTTCTATTTATTAAGAAGAATATGCTTAATTCCTTCACTAAAATGATTGCCTAAATCAAAATAGGAATTATCTCCATTCGAATCAAATTCATATTTTAAAATTTCAGTTTTTAATGAATCAAATCTTGTACATAGATGGTAGAATAGATCATCTTCCTTAGGGTTAGTATCTTTTCCTCCTCTATATAAATAAATACTTTTTTTACAAGTAAAATTATTCTTTAAATCTTCATTGATTTTATCGCTACATAATCTTAATGTTGGATTAAATAATGCGGCTCCATGATATTCTTTATATTTATATAGCATATCTAGTGCACATATTGCCCCCTCATTAAATCCTAAAAGATAAACCTGATTATCTATAACTCTAAATCTTTGCTTTAATAAAGGTAAAACGGTATTGGTTATATATTCAAAGAATATGAAAGAAAGCACGGTATCTACATCCTTATCTGGTCCATTATAATAAGGATTTAATTCACTCATTCTCCAGGCAGGAATAGATGGAGAATGTAAGAATACTAATAATACATCATCCTTAATATCCTTAGTTATTTCTTCTGTATTAAATACTTTGAAATCTTCACCTATAAAGTTATAAAATAGTTCACCATCAAAGGAAATTACTAAAGGATATGCCTTTTCGTTTTGATTATAATCATCAGGCATTTGAACATGAATTTTTAAATTTCTTCTTAATTCCCTAGCGGTTATTTTAAAGCTTTCTACCATATAAATCACCTTTCATTCATTATACTATAAAGAGGATTTAAATGGGAGTAATAATACTAAATTTTAAAACATTGTATAAATTTTGGCACTCTACGCTTGACAATGCCAAAATAGAGAACTATAATTGTTTTGTAATTAGTTTTTGGAGGCAGTAAAATGAAAACAACAAAGAAATTTAAAACAGAAACAAAACGATTATTAGACATGATGATTAATTCCATTTACACACATAAGGAAATCTTCTTAAGGGAATTAATATCAAATGCGTCTGATGCGATTGATAAAAGACATTATCTATCTTTAACAGATACAAATATTGCATCTAGTGATTACCAAATTGTAGTTGAAGCAGATGAGGAAAAGAAGACTATCACTATTAGTGATAATGGTGTTGGTATGACTGTAGAAGAGCTTGAGAATAACTTAGGTACTATTGCGAAGAGTGGTTCTAAGGAGTTCTTAGAGGCAGTAGAAAAGGAAAATACACCAGAGGTTGATATTATTGGTCAGTTTGGTGTAGGCTTCTATAGTGCATTTATGGTTGCAAACAAGGTAACTGTATTAACTAAATCTGTAAAGGATAATACATCTCATTTATTTACATCTGAAGGTATTGAATCCTATACTATTGAAGATGGAGATAAGGAAGATTATGGTACTATCATCACTTTATATCTAAAGGATGATACAGAAGATGAAAAGTTTACTGATTATTTAGAGGAATATAAGATTAAAGAATTAATTAAGAAGTATTCTGATTATGTAAGATATCCAATTAAGACTTGGGTTACTAAGCTTGATCCATCTACAGAAGAAGAAAGAAAGGATCCTAATTTTAAGCCTAAAACTCATAAGGAACTAGAAACTATTAACTCTATGCTTCCTATTTGGAAAAAGAATAAGAGTGAAGTAACTGATGATGAATTAAATAATTTCTATAAGGCTAAATTTATGGATTGGCAGGACCCAATCACATCAATTCATGTTAATGTAGAAGGTATGTTAACATACAATGCTTTATTATTTATTCCTAAGAAGCCTTTCTATGATATGTATACAGATAAAAATGATAAGGGCTTACAGCTTTATACAAAGGGTGTCTTTATTTTAGATAAGTGCAAGGATTTAATTCCAGATTATTTAAGATTTGTAAAGGGCTTAGTAGATAGTGCAGATTTACCACTTAATATTTCTCGTGAAACATTACAAGAGGATCGTGCAATCAAAAAGATTGCAGCGAATGTAGAAAAGAAGATTTTAGCTGAATTATCTAGAATGGTTAAAAACGATAGAGAAAAATATGAGGAATTCTACAAGGATTGGGGTAGACATTTAAAATTTGGTCTATATGAAAACTATGGTGAAAGAAAGGATTCCTTAAAGGATTTAATCTTACTTAGAAGCTTTAATGAGGATAAGCTTGTTACATTTAGTGAATATGTAGAAAAGATGCCTGAAGGACAAAAGGAAATCTATTATGCAATTGGTGCAGATAAGGAATCTGTTTCCAAGCTTCCACAGATGGATTTAGTTAAATCTAAGGGATATGATGTATTCATTTTATCAGAAGATATTGATGAATTCATGATTACTGTATTAAAGAGCTATAATGAAAAGCCATTTAAGTCAATTAACAAGGATGAGCTTGATTTAATTGATGAAGAGGAAAAGAAAAAGCTTGATGAACTAAAAGAAGAAAAGAAGGAATTCTTAGGTTCTGTTAAGGAATCCTTACCTTCTGTAAAGGAAGTAATTATTTCTAAAAAGCTTGTTGATGCACCTTGCTGTGTATCTGCATCTGGTGAGCTTTCCTTTGAAATGGAAAGAGTATTGAAAGCTCAAAATCAAGAGGTTAAGGCAGATAGAGTATTTGAGCTTAATCCAAATCATCCAATGTTTACAAAGCTTGAGGCATTATATAAGGCAGATAAGGAAGCTGCAGATAGAATGACTAAGCTATTATATACAGAAGCATTATTACAAGAAGGTATCCTACCTGATGATCCAAAGGCCTTCGCAGAGGATTTAAATGCTTTATTAATGAAGTAGACAAATAACACATCGTGTCTATAAAAATTAGGGAAGATTTTCTTCCCTTTTCTTTTTAATCAGTGTACAATTATTTTAGGTGATGTCGATGAATAAAGTAGAATTTCAATTAAACAATGGAAAATATATGATTCATGGAATGAAATATATTCCAGATAATCCAAAGAATATACCAATTATTATGTCTCATGGCTTTTTATCGAATTCAAAAAAATTAAAAAGATATGCCATGTTTTTAGCAGGAATGGGATATACCGTTTACGCTTATGATTTTTGTGGTGGACATTTATTTGGTAAAAGTGAAGGACCAAGAGAATATTTAACCATAGAAAATGAATTAAACGACCTTCAAACGGTAATTAATAGTGTAGAGGAAAGCAAGAATGAGCTTATGCTATTTGGTGAATCCTTAGGTGGATTTATATCCTTATTATATGCAGCAAGAAATCCTGCAGTTGTAGCAAGAGTATTAGCGATTTACCCTGCTCTATCTATTCCGGATGATGCAAGACGCGGTAAAATGGTTTTCATTTCCTTTAACCCTAATCATATAAGAGAAACCTGGAAATGTAAATTTGGATTTAAATTTAATCCATCCTTTGCAGAGGAATGTATAAGATTAGATACAGATAAAATTATAAAAGAAGTCTTATGCCCTGTATGTATTGTACATGGAGGTAAGGATAAGATTGTATCGGCTACACATCTAAGAAAGACCTTAGAGAATTTATCCCCAGATTCCTTTGTATATTTCATTAAAAAGGCTGGTCATGGCTTTAAAAGAAAGGAGCAAGATATCGCACTTGCTCACTTTAAGGATTTTTTAACAGATAAAAGAACCGATAATAAAAAATGAAGATTTCGCATCTTCATTTTTTCTATTATTGTTGATCCATAAATGGACCTTGATAGTTTGTATTATCTATATGAGAATCAGCTATTGGGGTTGAGCTTTCTACCATTGGGATAGAATCTAATCCTTCATTTTCATCTCTTATTTCATTTTTATAGGTTGCCTTTAATATAACAGGTGTTACAAAGGAAGTAAGAAGAATTAGGATTAAAATGAATGGCTGAATGGATGGTGAAATAATTTTTGCATCAATACCCTTTTGTGCACAAATTAAGCACACCTCAGCTCTACACATCATACCAACACCGCATCTTAGGGAATCCTTCCAGGAGTATTTACAAATCTTAGCTCCAACACCACAGCCAATGAGCTTTCCTGAAATTCCTGCAAGCAAGAATAATATACCAAAGACTGGGAATTGCCATGTGGCAAATGGATTTGAGGTTTGATTTGTAAAGCTTTGCATAGAGGTTATTCCTACCTTAGCAAAGAATACAGGTGTAAATAATAGATAGGATGTAATATCGGTTCTTCGTTCAATATACTGTGTTTCCTTGAAATCGGATAATACTAATCCAGCAAAGAAGGCACCAGTAATATCTGCGATACCAAACCACTTTTCAGCTGCGAATGCATAGAAGAAAGCAAGTGCCATGGCGAATATTGGAATACGTCTATGATGATCATATTTTTTCGCAAGCTTTTGGAATATAAAACGAACCAATAATCCAAGTCCAATAGCAAAGATAAAGAATAAAATGGTCTTAACTATTACCATAACAATCTCTAAGGTAACATTTGTATCTGGGGATGCTGCGGTCATAGCCTTATCTAAGGATAGGATAACAGATAATATAATGACACCAATGATATCATCTAATATTGCTGCAGACATAATGGCTGTACCAATCTTAGAATTTAATTTTCCAAGCTCCTTTAATGTTGCAACAGTAACGGATACTGAGGTTGCTGTTAATACAACACCATAAAATAAATTCTGGAATAATGTCTTTGTGTTTGATAAATCAGTTCCTAAAAGTAATGCGGCTAAAAATCCTAATCCCATTGGAACGATGACTCCTAGTATTGTAATGACTAGGGATGCAACACCGGTTTGCTTTATTTGCTTTAAATCGGTTTCCATACCGGCACTAAACATAATTAGGATTACACCTATTTCAGCTACAATTTGTATTCCAATCATCGAATTGTTTGTCATAACATATTCATGATTTGGTATGAATACAATTGCACCAAGTAAAACGCCAGTTAGAAGCATTCCAATAACCTGAGGTAATCCAATCTTTCTAGCTCCTATAGATAATAGCTTCGAAAGAAAGATAATTGCGCCAAGTGGAAGTAGAATTTCAAATACAGTAGATGCATCAAAACTCATTTTTCTTCAACTCTTTTCTATTTGTTTATTTGTGATACAAATCTAATTGTATCACTAAAAATTAAAATAAATATTTTAAAACGCTTTCGATATAAGAAATAATACATATCTTTATTTTTGCCTTTCTTTTTTGTAGAATATTAATAAGGTACGGTGATGGTTTATGAATATGATTGAAAAGAAAATTGACGGTGAGGTACTTTATGATGGCAAAATCATAAGAGTAGAAAGGGATACTGTTTTATGTCCTAATGGTAAAGAAGCATTTCGTGAGGTTGTAAGACATAATGGTGGTGCTGCAATATTATGTATCACAAAGGATAATAAGGTATTACTAGAAAGACAATTTAGATATCCTTATGATGAGGTGATTTATGAGATTCCAGCTGGAAAGCTTGAAAAGGGTGAAGACCCATATATGGCAGCATTAAGAGAATTTGAAGAAGAAACAGGAAATAAAGCAAGTACTTTAGAGCATTTAACAGATATTTATCCTACATGTGGATATTCATCAGAAATTATTTATCTTTATCTTGCAAAGGATTATGTAAAAACAGAAACTCATTTTGATGAAGATGAAATAATTGAAACAGAATTTATTCCACTAGAAGAGGTAAAGAAAATGATTGATGATGGAAAAATTAAGGATGCTAAAACTATTTGTGCTCTAGCAACTTATCTTTTCCGTTATGGGAAATAAAAACATTTTACAAATTAATGTATTTTTATAAAATAATTTATAAAAAGTATTACCAAATCTAGTGCCTTTTGTGGTAAAATTATTAAGATAAAACACTGTTTCTAAAATGGAGGGGTATTATGGATATAAATACTGTACTAATTTTAGCTTATGTAGATGACTATTTTAAAGCAAATAAAATTGCGGCAGACCTATCAAAGAAGAATTTTACAGTTCGTATGGAATTCCCAGATTCCTTTGATTTTGATACCAAAATTAGAGCGAGCCTACTTCGCTGTGATGCTGTAATTTATGTTATTAGTAGTCAAGTACTTGCATCGGATAAGTATTATGAGCTTCATGGTATTGTTCAGGAAAATCAAAGAACAATAAAGCCAGAGCTTTATGTTGCATTAAATAAGAGTATTGATGATTTATTCTTAGATATTTATAAGCATGAGGAATATTCTGATGATGTATTACTTCGTGCAGATGATTATAGAATGGAGCTTGAAAACAAGAATGTAATTTGCCAAGGTCCAAAGCTAATCGACGATATTGTTGAAAAGCTAAAAGGCTTAAAAGAGGCCGAACATGAGGTAGAAGAACCAAAAGCTCAAGAAGAGAAAGCTGAAGAAGAAAATCCTGAAGAACCTATAGCCGAAGAGTCTTTCGAAGAGGCTGAACCTGAGGAAGTAACTGAAGAGGCTGAAGTTGAGGAAGCTACTGAGGAAGCACCAGTTGAAGAGGCAGAACCTGAGGAAGAATCTGTTGAAGAGCCTGAAGAGGTTGAAGAAGAGGTTGAAGAACCTGAAGAAGAAGCTTTCGAAGCTCCTGTAGAGCCAGAAAGACCAAAGGTTATCAATATGGATGCCTTCAATGAGGCTATTAAGGAATATGCAAAAGAAAATTATTTAGATTCCTTTAAGCTATTCTTAGAAACTAAGGATCTTCCACTTGCTGAATATTATTTAGGATATCAGTATGCAAATGGTCTTGGTACAGAAAAAGATGAAGAATTAGCTATAGAATATTATCAAAAGAGTATTGATGATGGCTGTGATAAAGCATATACAGCTTTAGGTGATGCGTATTATTATGGACTTGGTGTTGCAAAAGATGATTTAGCTGCAGCTAAGTATTATAAGAGTGCAGCAGCATTAGGTGATAATGATGCATTATTCCATTTAGCTAATTGCTATTATTATGGTAAGGGCGAAGTACAAAATTATAGAAAAGCATTAGAGATTTATCAAACACTTGCCGATGAAGATAATATTGAAGCATGCTACCATGCAGGATGTATGTATTTCTTAGGTAGAGGATGTAAGGTTTCTTATAAAAATGCATATTATTTATTACAAAAGGCAGCTGCTACAGGTCATCCTAAGGCCATGAATGATTTAGGTACACTATATCGTTATGGCTTATATATTGACCAAAATATTAAAATTGCCATTGATTGGTTTACAAAAGCTGCAAAGGCAGGACGTGGTGCTGCATATAAGAATTTAGGTGACTGCTATTATTTTGGTGTAGGCTATAAGCAAGATAAGGTAAAGGCTGTTCAAAATTATAAAAAGGGTGCATCCTTAGGCTGTGCAGATGCAATCTATATTTTAGGATTAATGTATGAACAGGGTGATGATATTGAATTATCCTATGATAAATCCTTCCAGCATTTCTTGCAAGCATCTGAGCTTGGTCATGCTGCAGCACAATATGAGGTAGGTAATTGCTTCTACTTTGGACAAGGTACAAAGAAGAGTGATATGGATGCCTTCTATTGGTATAAGGAATCTGCAAAGGGTGGTTGCCCAGAAGGACAATATGCCCTAGCTGTTGCTTACCACAATGGTAAGGGTGTTGCTCAAAATTCAGCGAATGCCTTCCGTTGGTATAAGATTGCGGCTGAGGCAGGAAATATTGATGCATTAAATGCATTAGGTGATTGCTATATGAATGCCGATGGTACAGAAGCAGATGAAAAGCTTGGCTTTGAGGCTTATATGAAGGCTGCTAAGGGCAAGAATTTACTTGCAATGACAAATGTAGGTAAATGCTATTATTTCGGTAATGGTGTAACAAAGGATTATTCAGAAGCTGTAAAGTGGTATATGCAGGCAGCTCAAAAGGGTGATGCTGAATCCCAAGTATTACTTGGTAATTGTTATTACTATGGTACAGGCTTCAACCAAAACTATCTTGAGGCATTAAAATGGTACCGTAAGGCTGCAAAACAAGAAAATGGTCAAGCATATTATATGATTGGTCGTTGCTATGAAAATGGCCAAGGCGTTAAAAAGTCTATTCAGCTTGCAAAGGAAAACTATATTGAAGGTGCTGATTTTGGTGATTCTATGGCAGAATATGCACTTGGTGAATATTATGCTGAAGGTGCTGAGATGGATGAAGAGAAGTCCTTCGAATATTTTGAGGATGCTCACATTCATGGATTTAAGATGGCAACATTAAAGGTTGCAGAATACTATTACCTAGGTAAGGGTGTAGTACAAGATAAGGATTACTCCTTTGAGCTTGCAAAGAAGCTTCATGATGAAGGCTATGAGGAAGCAGGAGAATTCTTAAATAAATATTTCTAAAATGAAAATGGACTCAACCTTGTGTTGAGTCCTTTATTTTGTAATGGGGCCTTTTTGTTCTAATTTTAATAGATTTAAACCAAATATAGAATCTAATACTTTAGATGCCCTTATCTCAATATCAAGGGCAGGATTTATTCCTTCTTTAATATTGGTATAAATAGGGATATCCTTTTTTAAATGATTTAAATATTCCTTACCCTTATTAGAATATCCTAATACTCTTAAGAATTCAGGAGATGTAATTTGATTCATTTCATCCTTTTTTATATTAAATAGTATATACATTAACATTCTTTTCATTCTTGTCTTTGTATATTTTTTACCAGATAGATATGTAATAAATTCATCTAAATTATTATAATCTCTAATATCCTTTAGCTTATATTCAATTCCTTCATCTACAAAGAATATTTCTTTTAAATCTTCAGGCTTTGTAGATATAATTTTATATTTCACCATAGGAAATATATCTTTTTCATCTAATAAGTAATTCTTATCCTTCGCAACAAAAAATGGAACATAATTTTCAAATTCAGAGATATTTGCTCTTATAGATGTAGAAGAAGAATATTCCTCCTTTAATTTTGTATCCTTATAATTATTTCCAATTCTTTTAATTGTTTTTAATGTAATTGGATAATTATTATCCTTAATAGATTTATAATAAAAATAGCCTAATGTATCATTTGAATCAAAATCCTTTAAGGATATAGAATTATCCTTCATAGATTTTGTATTATCATTTATAGAAGTGTCTTTATTATATGCTTCTTCATAAAGCTTTATATCATTATTTTCACTACCAATAATAATATTATCTACCTTGGCTAAGGATAAAAGCTTAACTGCATTACTCGCAAATATATCTGCCCTTTGCATAGAATATGCTAAGGGTAGCTCTATAACTAAATCAATTCCTGCATCTAATGCCTCTTTTGTTTTTATAAATTTGTCTAATATAGATATATCTCCACGCATAGTTAAGGAAGAAGAAATAACTCCAATAATTAAATCGGGGTTTTCTTTTTTTATTTCCGCTAAATGATACATGTGACCATTATGAAGTGGATTATATTCTGCAATAACACCGCTTATTTTCATATTCTCACCAATTAGTATTATATTACAAGATTTATGTTTTTAAAACTTAAAAAATGTGATATACTTTTCTTGTTTGTGAGGTATAAATATGAATTGGGATTTAACAAGAATTTATAAAAATGAAAATTTATGGGAAGAGGATTTTAAAAAATTAGATTCCTATATTTTAGATTTAGAAAATCTAAAAGGAAATTTAGGAACTAAGGAAGGCTTTAAAGCATATACAAAATGGGTAAATGACTCAGGTATTTTATTAACAAAGCTATATGTATATGCTTCTATGAAAAATGATTTAAATCAAAAGGATAAGGAATCCTCAAGATTAATCGCAAGAATTGGATCTAAATATTCAGAATATGTAGAAAAGTCAAGCTTTGCTGACCCTGAAATATTATCTATAGGTAAGGATAAGATTTTATCTTATTGTAAGGAATTTGCTCCTGCATTCTATCATACAATGGAAAATCTATTTAGAAGAAATGAGCATATCCTAGATTCAAAGAGTGAGGGAATACTTGCATCCTTTAGTGATGCTTCATCTACATTTAATCAGTTATATAGTAAATTAACTATTGTAGATAATAAGGGTGTTAAGGTTTTATTATCTAGTGGTGAAGAAGTAGAAATTAATAAAGCGAATATGACTTATTATTTAAGTATTTGTAAGAGCCAAGAGGATAGACGTAAGGTATTTAATGCTGTTTATGAGTTCTATGATTTACATAAGAATACACTAGCTTCTATTTATGCTGGAATTTTAAAATCAGAATATGCCAATATGAAAAATAGAGGCTATAAGAGTATGGTTAGTGCTAAGCTAGATTATGAAAATATTCCAGTATCTGTTTATGAATCTTTGATTCATACAACAAGAGAAAATACTCTTCCTTTAAAAAGATATTATAAGATTAGAAAAGATTATTTTAAGCTAGATAAATTAAGAACATATGATAGATTCTTAAAGTTTAGAGAATCTAGTAAGAATTATTCTTACTCTGAAGCTAAAAAAATGGTTTTAGAGGCTATGGATTTTATGGGTAGTGACTATAAGGCTAAGGCAGAAAAATGCTTAGCAAATGGAGTTGTTGATGTAGATATTAAAGAAGGAAAAAGAAATGGTGCATATTCTACATCTACATATGAAGAGGGAGCATTTATCCTATTAAATCATAATGGGGATTTATCTGATGCATTTACACTAGCTCATGAATGTGGACACTCTATCCATACAACATATACAAATATGAACCAAGAATATATCAATTCCAATTATTCACTATTTGTTGCAGAGGTTGCATCTACATTTAATGAACAGAGATTTTTAGATTATTTAATGAATACTGTATCTGATAAGGATGAGAAAATAGTACTTTTACAGCAGGCTATTGATAATATTTGTGCAACTTATTATCGTCAAACCTTATTTGCTACATTTGAATATGAGGCACATAAGCTATTAGAAGAGGGTAAGCCTATTGATGAGGATGCATTATCTGATATTATGAGATCCTTATATAAGGATTATTATGATATTGATTTAAATGAAGAAGAATATAAATGCTTAGTATGGGCATATATTCCTCATTTCTTTAATTATCCTTTCTATGTATATCAATATGCAACATCCTTTAGTGCATCTATGGCATTATATGATGATGTTAAAAATAAAAAGGATGGTGCTTTTGATAGATATATTAATCTACTTAAGAGTGGTGGTGCTGATTATCCAGTTACATTATTAAAGAATGCTGGATGTGATTTAACTAAGCCAGATGCTTTTTTAGCTGTAGTTAGAAGAATGGATAGCCTACTTGATACACTTGAAGAATTATTGAAATAACAAACGCTTCCATAAATAATCTTTATAGGTTTATGCTTGAATGTATGGAGATGTTGTGATATTATAAT
>NZ_QXEV01000031.1:16051-21024 GCF_003550015.1 Anaeroplasma bactoclasticum | reverse complement strand
GTATGTTACAAGTCATGCCGAAATAGAAAAGCTAAAAGATTCGATTGAAATTATAAGAAATTAAGTAAGAAGGAATTATATTTTAAATATAATCCTTTTTTCATTGAAAAGTAGCAATAATAGGGTTATTGTGTCTTTATGTAACAAACAGAAAGAAAGAAAGATAGTTTCACTATCATTTTCAGCCTTTTACCTATTGAAAACTAATATAAGTTATGATAAAAAATATATATAATATATTTTAAAAGCGTTATTATAATGCTTTTAATGGTGTTTTAAAGGCAAAGCTAGAGAAATCTAGTGACGCAAAGCTATAGGGACCAAGGGAGAAGGTCAGCCAGTTGCCACTTAAATAGGGGAGACTGGCTTTTTTTGTTTTTATAAAAACATTAGGAGGAAGTTTTATGAGTATGAGAGAAAGGACAACTAGAAAATGGGTAACCAGATTCGTTGCTGGAATATCAGCAGTGGTTGCCCTTTTTGTGCTTATTTTTTCTATAATTGCTCCAAATGAATCAAATAGAGTATATGGTTTATCAAAAGAAGTATCTACATTAGAAGAATTATTAACTGCATTATCTTCTTCAGAATATGATGAAATTGTTTTAACTAACGCTATCACATTAACTAATGGAACTACTTTGGATGGCGATTTAGATGATAATGGATCTAGAAAAATTATTCGTGCATCTGTTACTGGTACAACAGATCAAGGTGTAATAAATAGTAATGCCTCTAATTATTCATTGTTCTATGTTGCTTCTGGTGCAACAGTTCATATCAATAATTGTATTATCAAGGGTGGAGGAAATAGTGCCATTGTTAATGGTGCTTCTAATTCTTCAACAAGCAACAATAGTACACTATATATCGATAAGTGTCAGATTTCTAATTCAGGCTCAGAAGATATTCATGGTGGAGGAATTAGAAATACAGTGGGTTCTAAGATTGTTCTTACAAACTCATCTTTAACACGTAATGTTGCCGAATATGGTGCAGGTTTCCAAAATCAGCAAGGAACATTCATTATTGACAATTGTTCTATTTCAGAAAATAGAAGCTTATCTTATGGTGGTGGCGGTGGAGAAAACACTGGTAACAACGGAAGAAATGAAGATAATGCTTATATGTATATTTATAATTCCACTATTGCAAACAATACATCTAAGGAAATTGGTGGAGGTATAAATAACTGTAAGAAGGCTAATTTATATATTATTAACTCTACTATCGCAGGAAATGCAACAACCAATGGTTCAGAGTCTGGTGCAGGTGTAGGTAATAATGATGCAACTTTATCCTGTGTAAATAGTATTTTATTAGATAATGTGTATTTGTCGGATAATACAGAAGTAGAACAGGATGCATATTCTTACTCTACTGGTTCTGTTACTTTAGATGGATGTGTATATGGTGCTGTAACAGGTAAAACTCAAGCTTTAGCAAATGCAATTGATGTAGAAGATACATGCTATAAGGTAAATGATTCTGATTCTGTATTTGCAGCAACAAAGACAGGTTCTTTGATTAATGATAATGGTAGTCAAGGAACTATTACATATAACCAGGTTGCTTTAGTAGAGGACGAGTTTGGTGTAACTTATGCACCACTTTCTAGTGATTCTATGGCACTAATTGGTAATTCTAGTATTACTCCAGTTAAAGTTGAATTTGATTATTCTGATTTATCTAATATTACATATCATACAGGAAATGAGTGTCAATCATCTACCGTAGCACCAACTACAATTGGTGGAGGTAGCGCACTTTCCGCGAATGAAAAAGTAGTAACAGTTACAGTATTTGTCAATGAAGATTTTATCATTGATGGTGGTACTATCTATGGTGATTCTTATATTGTAAATACAAATGAAACATCAAATATAACATTAGAAGCAACATCTAGAACAGGAGATGAAAGTGTATCTGTTGCGTGGGCATTAGTGGATCAAGAAAATGAAACATTAGAGATTGTTTCAGGAAATAACCCATATACAATTGATACATCTTTAAATAGCGTTGTAATGCAGCATTCTTGGGATTCTAGTAAGAATTCTTATGATATAGTATTACAGCCAATTACTTTATCCTTAGCTGCAACAGCAGGAGATAGCCAAGTTACATTAAATTGGTCATTAAATTGGAATAATACATTCTGTAAAAATTATTCAATTTCAAATTCCGATGCAGGCTTTGATATTTATTATTCTATCGTAAATGATTTTAACTCTCCTGCAACTACTAAGTATGGCTCTGTAGATGGTGAAACTACTCAGGCTATAGTTACAGGATTAGAAAATGAAACGACATATTATTTCTTTGTAGTACCAAAGGGCGAAGAAGAAACTATTGATGATGAGATTGTAGGATATGTGGCTGCAACTCCAATTGGAAATACAAAGACATATGGTCTTGCGACATCATTAGAGGCAGGAGAAAAATATTTAATAGTAAGTGCGAATAGTGTTGGTAGCGCAAAGGCATTAACTTCTGGATCTAACGCGGGTTCATTTACAAATGTAACTATTAGCGAATCAAGTGGTGGCTTTACATATATTAAAACCAGCGCTGAAGCAACTATGCTATGGACAGCAACGAAAAATTATAACAATTGGAGATTACAATCTGGAACTCGTTACGTTTCTTTATCTAGAGATGATCGTATTCTATATACTAGATCAGCAAATATGACTGTAACCTTTAACGAGGATGGTTCTGCAACAATTCATGGTAATAATCGCTATTTATCTTTAGATGGAACTGCTCCAGATAGAAGTACTACTGCTACATATGTATATTTCTTTAAAGAAAAAACAACCAAAGCTGCACCTACAACAGTAACTGCATCTATGCAGTCTATTTTAGGTGAAGATTCTGGTACGATTAGTGGTGTTAGTACTTTAATGGAGTATTCTACTGATGGTGTAAATTGGACATCATGTACAGGAACAGAAATGACAAATGTGCCTGTTGGTAAGTATTTCTTTAGATATAAGGAGACTTCTTTGACCTTTGCATCTAAAGCAGTAACAGTAGAAGTATTACCTAAGAAGATTACAAATTTCGTAATTAAGACATCTCCAACATTAAATTACACAGCAAAAGATTTACTAGATTTATCTGGTATGGTTGTAACAATTATCTATAATGACAATACAACTATTGATGTTCCATTTAGTAGCTTTGCATCATTAGATTCAAGTGTATATCAAAGGGAAAGTGGAATTATTACCGTATCTTTAGAAAACGGTACTGTATTAGGCTGTAGTGATAATGGCCAAAAGATTACTGTTAGTCTAGGTGAATTTTCAACAACAACTTTAGCTTTAAATATTAGTCATAAATATGTGAATGTAGCAGCAAAGGCTGCAACATGCGAAGAATCTGGTAATTATGAGTATTATCTTTGTGATGACTGTAGTAAGGTTTTTGACTCAAACAAGAACGAAACTACACTTGAAGCTTTAACTATTTTGCCAACAGGACACTCCTACGGAGTAGCTACATATGAATGGGCAAGTGATAATAGTACTTGTACAGCAACTGTAGTTTGCCAAAATGATTCAAATCATGTAATTAGAGAAACTGTTACATCAACAAGTGAAATTACAACAAATCCAACTTGTACTGAAGCTGGTGTAAAGACATATACAGCTACATTTACAGATACAACATATTTTGTAGCTCAATCTAAGACTGAATCTATTCTAGCATTAGGTCATGATTATGATTATTCTAATGGAGAATGGACATGGCACAATAATTATTATGTCACTGTAGTATTTACATGTACTCATGATTCATCTCATACAGTTACATATACTGCAACTATGTCTAATGGCATTACAAAAGAGGCCACTTGTGAAGAAGCAGGAGTTCATACATATACTGCAACTGTAACTATTGATGGCGTGGATTATACAGATATTCATGAAGAGGCAATTGCCCCAATAGGTCATAGCTATGGTTATCCTACATATGTATGGGCAAGTGATAATAGCACTTGTACAGCAACTGTAGTTTGCCAAAATGATGCAAACCATGTAATTACAGAAACTGTATCAACAACAAGTGAGATTACAACAAATCCAACTTGTACAAATACAGGTGTAAAGACATATACAGCTACATTTACAAATGGAACTTACTTTACTACTCAAACGAAAACAGAAGTAGTTTCAGCCTTAGGCCATGATTATGATTATCAAAATGGCGTATGGAATTGGGATAGCGTTTATTATGTAACAATTACATTTACTTGTAAAAATGATTCTACTCATACAACTACAAAACAAGCAACAGTAGAAAATGAGGTTACAAAGGCTGCAACTTGTGAAGAAGCAGGTATTCGCCTATATACAGCATCTATAACAATCGATGGTGTTACATATACAGATACTTATGAAGAAGAAATTGCACCAATAGGTCATTCTTATGGAACTCCAACGTTTGTATGGAGTAGTGATAATAAAACATGTACTGCAACAGTAGTATGTAGCCATGATTCAACACATATTATTACAGAAACAGTTAATTCTGTATCTGATGTTGATAAAGAACCTACATGCCTAGAAGATGGTAGAGGCTTATTTACTGCAACATTTACAAATACTACTTATTTCTATACACAGGTAGTTTATTCCGTAATTCCTGCATTAGGTCATGATTATGAAGTAAGCTATGTATGGGATGGATATGATAGTGTAACTGCAACTGCAGTTTGTAAGCATGATAATACTCATGTAGTAACAGAGACAAAGAATGCAACAAGTGTAACAGTTAACCCTACTTGTACATTAGATGGATCTATTACTTATACAGTAGTATTTGAAAATGATTTATTTGAAGCACAAGAATTAATTGTAACATTAACAAAGCTAGGTCATACTGAAGCTGAAGCAGTAATTGAAAATGAAGTGGCAGCAACATGTACAACTGCTGGTTCATATGATTCAGTAATCTACTGTACAGTA
>NZ_QXEV01000031.1:0-15241 GCF_003550015.1 Anaeroplasma bactoclasticum | reverse complement strand
TGTGGTGAAGAATTAGATAGAGTTCATCATACAATTGATGCACTTGGTCACACTCCATCAGATGCAGTAGAAGAAAATAGAATTGAAGCTACATGTACAACTGCTGGTTCTTATGACACAGTGGTATATTGTACAGTTTGTGGCGAAGAAACATCAAGAGAACATCATACTATTCCTGCATTAGGACACGCTTATGGTGAGGTTACATATACATGGAATAGTGATAATAGTAAGGTAACCGCAACAAGAGTATGTAGCGTTTGTGGTGATATTGATACTGAAACTGTAGATACAACTTCAGTGACAGTTAACCCTACTTGTACATTAAAGGGTAAAACAACATATACAGCTGTATTTACAAATGCTGCATTTGAAACTCAAACTGAGGAAGTAGAAATTCCATCTCTTGGCCATACGAATGGTGAAGCAGTAATTGAAAATGAAGTAGCAGCAACATGTACAACTGCTGGTTCTTATGACACAGTAGTATATTGTACAGTTTGTGGCGAAGAGCTATCTAGAATTACAACAACAATTCCTGCGCTAGGCCATACAGATGGCGAAGCTGTAGAAGAAAATAGAATTGATGCAACATGCGAAACTGCAGGTTCATATGATACTGTAGTATACTGCTCTGTATGTGATGGTGAGATTTCAAGAGAACATCATACTATTCCAGCATTAGGACACGCTTATGGCGAGGTTACATATATTTGGAATAGCGAAAATAGTGAAGTAACTGCAACTAGAGTTTGCGCACATGACAATAATCATGTTGAAACTGAAACAGTTACCACATCTTATAAGATTACAACAAATCCAACATGTACTGAAACAGGTATTCGTACATATACAGCAGTATTTACAAATCCTGCATTTGCTACACAAACTAAGAATGAAACAGTAGCTGCATTAGGACATAAGGGTGGTAATTCCGTATTTGAAAATGAAGTAGATGCTACATGTACTACAGATGGTTCTTATGATGTAGTAGTATACTGCTCAGTTTGTGGAGAAGAATTATCAAGAGATACTATTACTGTTGATGCATTAGGTCATACATTTGGTGAAGTAACATACACTTGGAGTAGTGATAATTCAAGTGTAACAGCAACAAGAGTATGTAGCGTTTGTGGTGATATTGAAACTGAAACAGTAGCAACAACTAGCGTAACAACTAACCCTACTTGCTTATTAGCAGGTAAAACAACATACACCGCTACATTTACAAACCCTGTATTTGTAGTTCAAACTAAGGAAATTGAGATTCCAGCATTAGGCCATGAATATGGTTCTGTTACATATATTTGGAATAGTGATAATAGTAAGGTAACAGCAACAAGAGTATGCGCACATGATGCTACTCATATTGAAGCTGAAACTGTATCTACAACTAGTGTAACTGTAAATCCTACTTGTACATTTGCAGGTAAGATTACATATACTGCTACATTTACAAATCCTGCGTTTGAAGTTCAAACTAAGGAAGAAGAAATTTTTGCCCTAGGTCATTCCTATGGCGATGCTACATATACTTGGAGCGATGACTACTCAAGCGTAACAGCAACTAGAGTATGTAGTATTTGCGCAGATGAAGATACTGAAACAGTAGCTACAACATCAGTAACAGTTAACGCAACATGTACTACAGCAGGTACAATCACTTATACCGCTGAATTTACAAATCCAGTATTTGATGCACAAACTACTCAGGTTACAATTCCAGCATTAGGCCATGAATATGGAGTGGCTTCCTACACTTGGTCAAGTGATAATACAACTGTAACTGCAAGAGTTGTATGTAGCCATGATTCTACTCATGTAATTACTGAATCTGTAAAGACTACCAGTCAGGTATTAACTGAAGCTACATGTGAGACTTCAGGCGTTAAGAAATATACAGCAGTATTTACTAGCACATATTTTGAAGCACAGACAAAAGAAGTTGAAATTCCAGCCTTAGGTCATAATTTCACTCATTATGAATTAGTTCCAACAAGCTGTACGCTATCTGGAATGGAAGAATATTATTATTGTGAAAATTGTAATAAGTATTTTGATAAGAATTACAATGAAACAACACTTGATGCATTAGTTATTGAAGCATTAGGTCATAGCTATGATTATGCAAATGGTACATGGACTTGGTCTAATGATTATAAGAATGCTACATATAAGGTAACATGCTTAAATAATTCAGCTCATACATTAAGCTTTAATGCAACAATTACAGATGAAATTACATTAAATCCTGCTTGTACAGCTACAGGTATTAGAACTTATACAGCTATAGTTACAGTAGAAGGTAATACATATACATCTACAAGAGAAGTATCTATTCCTGCATTAGGTCATGAATTTGATTATAGTGTTGGTGAATGGACTTGGTCTATAGATTATACATCTGCAACTATTTCCTTTGCTTGTACAAATGATAATTCACATAAGGATACATATAATGCAACCATTTCATCTAGCATTACAGTTAATCCAACTTGTACCGCTAAGGGTGTTAAGACTTATACAGCTAAGGTTACATTAAATGGCGTAGTTTATACAGATACTAAGACTAAAGAAATAGATATGGTTCCTCATACATATAGCCATGTTGATTCCATTGATGCTACATGTGAGGATAGTGGTATTCATGAGCATTATTTATGTACTGCTTGTGGAGAATATTTCGATTCTGAATATAATTTAGTATCCTATGATTCATTAATTATTCCTGCACTTGGTCATAATTATGATTATGCAAATGGTACATGGATTTGGGCAGTAGATTATTCTAATGCTACATATTATGTATCTTGTACAAACGATAATGCTCATACATTATCCTATACTGCAACAATTACTTCTAAGACTATTGCACTAGCTACTCATACCGAAACAGGTAAATTAGAGCTTACTGCAACAGTAGAGGTTAATGGAGTTACTTATACAAATATTGCGTATGAAGATACTCCAAGATTACACCATACAGTTTCTACAAAGGTTTTAGCTAAAGAGCCTACATGTGAAGCAAATGGTAATATCTTATATTATTATTGTGAGGATTGTAATACTTACTATAGCGATCCTGCAATGGAAAATGAAATTTCTTATTCAGATACAATTATTCCAGCATTAGGTCATGCATATGTTCATCATGATAAGGTCGATGCTACATGCACAACTCCTGGCATGAATGATTATTATACATGTGAAAACTGTGATAAGGTATTTGATTCTAATAAGAATGAAACAACACTTACTGATCTAGTGATTAAAGCATTAGGCCATACAGAAGGTAGCCCAGTAGAAGAAAATAGAGTTAATCCAACTTGTGAAGCTGCAGGTTCTTATGATTTAGTAATCTACTGTACAGTTTGTGGTGAGGAATTATCTAGAGAACCTCAAGTAATTCCTGCCTTAGGTCATGCATATGTTCATCATGATAAGGTTGATGCTACATGCACAACTCTTGGCATGAATGAATATTATACTTGTGAGAATTGTGATAAGGTATTTGATTCTAATAAGAATGAAACAATACTTACTGATTTAGTAATCAATGCTTTAGGACATACTCATGCAACTCCAGTAGAGGAAAACGTAGTAAATCCAACATGTACAGCTACAGGTTCTTATGATTCAGTAATCTACTGTACAGTATGTGGTGAAGAATTATCTAGAGAGCCTCATACAATTGATGCTTTAGGACATACAGAAGGTAGCCCAGTAGAAGAAAATAGAGTTAATCCAACTTGTGAAGCTACAGGTTCCTATGATTTAGTAATCTACTGTACAGTATGTGGTGAGGAATTATCTAGAGAACCTCAAGTAATTCCAGCATTAGGACATACATATATTCATCATGATAAGGTAGATGCAACATGTACAACTGCAGGCATGAATGAATATTATACTTGTGAGAATTGTGATAAGGTATTTGATTCTAATAAGAATGAAACAACACTTGCTGGCTTAGTAATCAATGCATTAGGTCATACTCATGCAACTCCAGTAGAAGAAAATAGAATTGATGCAACTTGTGAGGTTGCAGGTTCCTATGATTTAGTTACTTACTGTACAGTATGTGGTGAAGAATTATCTAGAGAGCCTCATGCAATTCCAGCATTAGGCCATACTTATGGTTTAACTACTTATTCATGGAATTTAGATCATACTGCATGTACTGCAGAAAGAACATGTTTAGTTTGTGGTTCTATTGATTCTGAAGTAGCAACAATTACAACAATCGTTATAAATGCAACTTGTATTAGTAATGGCTCTATCAAATATACAGCAACATTTACTAATCCAGAGTTTGCAACTCAAACATATACAGGGGTAATCAATGCATTAGGCCATGATTATCAAATTACATATACATGGAGTAATGATAATAAGACATTAACTGCAACTGCAGTTTGTACTCATGATTCTAATCATAGAATTACAGAAACTGTTGCAACAACAAGCATAACAGTAGCTGCAACTTGCGAAGCTAATGGTTCTATTACATATACTGCATTATTTACTGATGATACATTTGAAACTCAAACTAAGGTATTAGAGCTTCAGGCATTAGGTCATACTCTTGGCACTCCAGTAGAAGAAAACGTAGTTAATCCAACTTGTACTGAGACTGGTTCTTATGATTTAGTTACTTACTGTACAGTTTGTGGTGAAGAATTACATAGAGAAACAATAGAAGTTAAGGCAGAAGGCCATATAGAAGGCACTCCAGTAGAGGAAAATAGAATTGAAGCTACTTGTGAGATGTCAGGTTCCTATGACTTAGTAATCTACTGTACTATCTGTGGTGAAGAATTATTTAGAGAGACTAAGACAATCGATGCCTTAGGTCATACATATATTCATCATGATGCAAATGCTGCTACATGTACACATTCTGGTAATTATGAATATTACACATGTGAAGATTGCCATATGGTATTTGATAGTGATAAGAATGTAACAACACTTGCTGATCTAGTAATTGCATCTTTAGGTCATAGAGATGGTACTCCAGTAGAAGAGAATAGAATTGATGCTACTTGTGAGGATGCAGGTTCCTATGATTTAGTAATCTACTGTACAGTTTGCCATGAGGAATTATCTAGAGAATCTAAGACAATTGAAGCCTTAGGTCATACTTATGGTGATATTACATATACTTGGAGCATAGATAACTTATCCGTTACTGCAACAAGAATTTGTACTATTTGTGGACATGAGGAAGAAGAGACTGTAGCTACAACTTCAATTACAGCTTCATCAACTTGTGAAGCTTCTGGTAGTATTTTATATACTGCAGAATTTGAATATAATGCATTTGAAACTCAAACTAAGGAAGTAATTATTCCTGCCTTAGGTCATTCCTATAAGTCAACTGTTGTTAGTCCAACATGTGAGGATAAGGGATATACAATTCATATTTGTGAAAGATGTAATGATACATATATTGATAATTATAGAGATGCTTTAGGTCATGATTATAATTCTTATTCATGGACTTGGGATGATGATTATCTAGCTGCAACAATTACATTTACTTGTAGCCATGATAATAATCATAAAGAAGTAATTTCTATTAATTCAACATCCGTAACTGTTAATCCAACTTGTGAAGCTACAGGTTCAATTACATACACTGTAACTATTGAATTTGAAGGTAATACATATAAGGATACAAAGGTAGTTTCCTTAGATGCATTAGAACATGGAGATGGCACTCCAGTAGAAGAAAATAGAATTGATGCAACTTGTGAGGCTACAGGTTCTTATGATTTAGTAATCTACTGCAGTGAATGTGGTGAGGAATTAGATAGAGAACATCATGAAATTCCAGCCTTAGGTCATGATTATGATTATCAAAATGGCGTTTGGGATTGGGCATCAGATCATTTAACTTGTTGCTACATTGTTACATGTAAGCATGATAATAATCATACTTATACATATACAGTAACATCTACAGGTGAGGTTCTTTTAGAGCCTACTCATGAGGCTAATGGTACAATCGAATATCATGCATCTGTTACAATCTTAGATAATACTTATGAAACATCTATTGAAGTAGTATTACCTAAGCTACACCATGAAACATCCATCACTGTAGCTGAAAAGGAAGCTACATGTGATGAGGATGGTAATATTAGATATTATCATTGCGTTGAATGTGGAAAGAACTTTAAGGATTCCCACATGACAATTGAAATTGAATTAGAGGATACTATTATTCCTGCACTTGGTCATGATTATATTCATCATGCAAAAGTTGATGCAACTTGCGTTAACGATGGATTAGATGAACATTATACATGCTCTAGATGTGGTAAGGTCTTTGATTTAAATAAGGTTGAAACTAATTTAGAGGATTTAGTAATAAGTGCTTTAGGTCACAATTACATTGCCGTAGTAACTAACCCAACTTGTGAGGCTGATGGTTACACTACATATACTTGTAGTATTTGTGGTGATTCTTATGTATCGGATTTAGTCAATGCATTAGGTCACGATTATGAGATTTCTTATATTTGGAATAGCGATAATAGTAAGGTATTTGCATATGCATTATGTAATACTTGTGGAGATTCCATTTATGAAGAGGCTATCGTAGTTTCTACTATTAAGAATCCAACTTGTAAGCAAGAAGGCTTAGTTACATATAAGGCAGAATTTACAAATTCAATCTTTGATACTCAAATTAAAGAAGAAGTATTAGATAAGCTTTCTCATACAGAAGGAGATGCAGTTATTGAAAACTTAGTATCTTCAACTTGTAGTGAGGAAGGAAGCTATGATTCCGTTGTTTACTGTACAGTATGTCATGAGGAATTACATAGACATAATATAACCGTAGATAAGGTAGATCATTCTTATACAAGTGTTGTAACTAATCCAACTTGTGATTCACAAGGCTTTACAACATACACATGTGAAAGATGTGGAGATTCCTATGTTTCTGATTTTGTTGATGCATTAGGTCATTCTTATACAAGTGTTGTAACTGATCCTACATGTGAAGTACAAGGCTATACAACATATACATGTGAAAGATGTGGACATTCTTTTGTAGCAGATTTAGTAGCTGCCTTAGGTCATGATTATGAAATTACTTATACTTGGAATGGAAATTCTAAGGTAACTGCAACTGCAGTATGTAAGCATAATAATTTACATATAATTACAGAGACTGTTACAACATCAAGTAAAACGATTGATGCTACATGTGATGAGGCTGGTAAGATTACTTATTTAGCTACATTTAGTAATCCATTATTTGAATCACAATCTAAAGAAGTAGTAATTAATGCATTAGGTCATAACTTAGTATTCCATGAGGAGGTTACTCCTACATGTGAGGAGACTGGCTTACTTGCATATTACACATGCTCTAGATGTGGTAAGGTATTTGACTTAAATATGGATGAGGTAAATCTTTCTGATTTAGTAATTCCTGCACTTGGTCATAATACAATTAGCTTTATTACTGAGCCTACATGTGATACGCAAGGTTATACAACATATATCTGTGATAGATGTGGAGAAACTTATGTATCTGACTATACTGATGCATTAGGTCATAGCTATACAGCAGTTGTAACTAACCCTACATGTGAGAATCAAGGTTATACAACATATACATGTGATAGATGTGGACATTCTTATGTATCTGATTATACAGATGCCTTAGGTCATACATATCAAATTTCTTATGAATGGTCTAGCGATAACTCTAAGGTTATAGCTAAGGCATTATGTTTGGTATGTGGTGATGAAATTACAGAAGAAGCATCTACATCATATACATTAATACTAGATCCTACATGTACAAATGAAGGATTAGGTAAATACATTGTTAACTTTACTAATAGCTTATTTAGCTCATTAGAAAAGGAAATTATCTTAGATAGCTTAGGACATGATTTAGTATTCCATGATGAGCTTTTACCTACATGCGAGAATCCTGGTCATAATGCATATCATACATGCTCTAGATGTGATTATTCTACATTTGAAAAGATTAATGCATTAGGTCATAATGCTTCTAGTGCAGTAGAAGAAAATAGAATTGAAGCAACCTGTGATACTGCTGGTTCTTATGATTTAGTCGTATACTGCTCAGTATGTGGTGAAGAATTATCTAGAACAAAGATGACAATTCTTGCAACTGGTCATTCCTATACATCTATAGTTACACTTCCTACATGTGAAACAGAGGGCTATACAACTCATACATGTAGCATTTGTAATCATATATATATTGATAATCACATTTCTGCACTTGGTCATTCCTATGGCGAAGTAGTATATGAATGGAGTGATGATTATCTTACTATTACTGCAACTAAGACTTGTCTAAGATGTGGTAAAGTAGTAAAAGAAGTATCTGATACTTTAGTTACAATCGTTAAGGATGCAACATGTACAGATACTGGTATTCAGTGTTATACTTCTAATTTCAAGTTATTTGATAATCTATCTAAAAATATAGTAATTCCTAAGATTAATCATACTTATGGAGATTTAGTTGAAGAAAATAGAATTGAAGCTACTTGTGAAGTTGATGGTTCATATGATTCTGTCATTTACTGTACAGTATGTGGCGAAGAATTATCTAGAGAGCCTCATACAATTCCTGCGCTTGGTCATGACTTTGATTACGCAAATGGTGTATGGAGCTGGAATAATTATGATTCAGCTAAATATATCATTTACTGTAAGCATAATCATAGTGAAAAGGAAATCTATACAGCTGAAATTGAATCTACCCTTACTAAGGCTCCAACAGATTTAGAGACTGGTTTAAGAGTATATACTGCTAAGGTTATTATTTTAGGTATTACTTATACAGATAGCTTAACTGAGGTTATTCCTACAACAGATCATACAATTACAATTGTTTATGGTGTATTACCTACATGCGAGAATAGTGGTAATATCACATATTATTACTGCGAAAGCTGTGATAAGTATTATAGCGATGCAGAGCTTAAGAATGAAATCACTTATGAAGAAACTATATTAGCGCCATTAGGCCATGATTATATTTCTCATAAGGCTAAGGCAGCAACTTGTACAGAGGCTGGATATGATGCATATCAGACATGCTCTAGATGTGATTATTCAACATATCATGAAATTCCTGCATTAGGCCACAATTTTATTACTCAGGTTATTGCTCCTACATGTACAGAATCTGGTTATACATTACATACATGTAGTAATTGTAATGAATCCTTTATTGATACTTATGAATCTGCATTAGGTCATGATTATCAAATTACATATACTTGGGAAAGTGATTACTCTAGTATTACTGCTAAGGCTATATGTCATCATGATGATTCTCATATCATCATAGAGGTTGTAAATACTAAGTCTAGTACAATTACTCTTGCAACATGCGATAGTGATGGTTCTATTAAATATAGTGCAGTATTCGAAAATGCCTTATTTGAAGCTCAGGCTAAAATTATAAAAGTAGCTAAGCTTGGTCATAAGGAAGGTGAAGCTGCAATTGAAAATGTAGTAGCAGCTACATGTACAACTGATGGTTCCCATGATTTAGTATATTATTGTACTGTTTGTAGCGAAGAATTAAATAGAATTAGTGTATTAGATCCTGCACTAGGTCATAGCCTAGTTCATCACGATGGAGTTGATGCAACATGCAAAGAATCTGGTTATTATGATTATGATATTTGTAGTGTTTGTGGATATTCTACATATAAAGAAATTCCTGCATTAGGTCATAAGGAGCTTGAAGTTGTTAAGGTTGTTATAGAAGAAGCAACATGTCTTGGTACAGGTGCTCATTATGATGTTACATATTGTACAGTTTGTCATGAGGAGCTAAATAGAGTAATCGTTATTGATGAAAAACTAGGTCATAATTATATTGATGAGACAATTATGGCAACATGTACAACACCAGGCTATACAGCTCATACTTGTAGTAGATGTGGTAAATATTATGAGGATAATAATATTCTTCCTCTTGGTCATGATTATTCCAATATTGAATATGAATGGAATAGTGATAATACATATTGCGTAGCATATGCATATTGCTCTCATGATCATAATCATGTAATCAAGGAAGAAACTTATTCATCCTATGTAATAATGTCTAATTCTACATGTGAGGAAGATGGCTTAAAGATTTATACAGCAAACTTCACGAACATTCGTTTTGAAGATCAAAATAAGAATGTAGTAATTCCAGCATTAGGTCATAGCTATTTAGAGGCAGAATATACTTGGAATGAATATAATTCTATAGTAACTGCATCAAGATTATGCGAGGTATGTAATCATATAGATACCTTAGTATCTCATACTACAAGCCAAACAATTGCTGAAACTTGTGAAGAAGATGGTTTAATTATTTATACTGCAGTATTTAATGATCCTGCGTATGAAGCACAAACTAAGGAAGTAGTAATTCCACATCATGGCCATTTATATGGAGATGTAGTATATGAATGGAATAATGATTATTCAAAGTGTCATGCTATAAGAGTATGTCAGTATGACGATAATCACATTGATGAAGAAATTTCTACATCTACAAATATTAAGGTATTACCAACATGCTTAAATGATGGATTAATTACATATAATGCTAAATTTGAAAGTAGAGAATTTGAAACTCAAGTTCAAAAGGTAGTAATACCTGCACTTGGTCATGATTATTGCTATCATGATATTGTACTTGCTACATGTGAAATGGATGGAATAGATTCCTATTATACATGTAATCGATGTGGTGAAATCTTCGATAAGAATAAGAATACTGCAACTATGGATGATTTCATTCTAGAAGCATTTGGACACTTATATGGAGATGTAACTTATACATGGAGTAGTGATTATCTATCCTGTAAGGCAGTAAGAGTATGTAGCCATGATCAAAATCATATTGAAGAAGAGGTATCCTATTCTTCATATGTAACTGTTGATCCTACATGCACAAATACTGGCTTAGTAACTTATACAGTAGTATTTGAAAATAAAGCATTTGATACAATTATTAAGAAGGTAGTAATACCTGCACTTGGTCACTCTAATAGCGATATCGTTATTGAAAACCATATGGATGCTACATGTGAGGTGGATGGTTCATATGATTCTGTAATTTATTGCTCAGTTTGTGGTGAAGAATTATCTAGAATCCATAGTATTATTCATGCATTTGGTCATTCCTATGGAGATGTATCCTATACATGGAGTAATGATTATAAGAGTGTAGTTGCTATAAGAGTATGCTCTCATGATGAATCTCATATTGAAGAAGAAGTATCCTATACTACAAGTAAGGTAAAGGTTGCTCCTACATGTGAGGCAACAGGAGTTATGACTTATACAGCTAAATTTACAAATCCTGCATTTGCTACTCAGGTATTTAATGTATCTATGAATGCCTTAGGTCATGATTATGATTCTTGGTATTTAGTTGATTTACCTACAAAGAGTGAAACTGGTTTAATTTGTAGAGTATGTAAGAACGATTCTAATCATAAGGAATATTATGAAGTTCCAAAATTAAATGATATCGATTATGCTTATAGTATTTTAACAGAAGCAACTGGAGCAATAGATGGTAATGCAGAATACTATCAAGTATTCAATGGTGTAGAAGTTAGAGTAGAAGAGGTAATTCCTGCATATGGATTCTATTATTCATATTATAAGAACAATATGTTGGTTGCCACATATCATGGATATGATGGAGATTCTTTAGAAGTACCTTCTGATTTAGATTCATATGTAGTAAATGGTTATGTATATTACTTTAATGGATGGGATAAGGAAATCCCAAGTGAACTTCATGAGGATATGAAGTTCTATGCTAAGTTTATTATTGCAGCTGTAATTTATAATGATGCAGTAATTGAAATCCCAGAAAATCTAACAATCGATACAAGCTATAGAATATTAGTAGAGAAGGAAACAAATGAGAATACAATCAATTCTAGAATCGAAAGATTAACAAATATTGATGACTATTCTGATTTTGATTTACAATCTGCATTCCGTATTGTATTTGAAAAGGATGGAAAAACTGTAAGCTTAGCAGATGATGTCTCAATCACTATTAAGATTAAGGCAGATAGAATTGATAATTTAGATTCAAGCACTAAGCTATTCTATTTCAATGAGGATGGAAAGGTTCAAGAATTAAATTATCGAATTGAAAATGGTTATGTTATATTCGAAATGGGTACTGTAGGTGCAATTGGATTTGCAAATGATGGATTCAATTGGCTATGGGCAGTATTCGTTATTCAGTCAATGTCAATTGTGATGCTTGTCGTTGTCATTGTTTATAGAAAGAAAGTTAAAGCATAGGAGGGATATTATGAATTTAATAATATTATCATCAATTCCAGGCTATGTCCTAGCAATGATCATCATTGAAGCAATTATAATGATGGGATTAGGTGGATTCTTGATTGTAGATATTATTCGTTCAAGAATAAAAGCGATAAAGAAGGAAAAGGAAGAAGAGGAAGCAAGAAAAAGAGAAGCTGCCCAAAAGTCTATTTCTTTAGATAATCCAGAGGAGAATTATTCGAATTTAGGATTATCAGAGCTTGAATATTTAAGAAGAATGAATAAGGAACAAAAGGAATATATCGAGCTTTTGGAAAAAAGAATAAGCCTAAGAAGAGATTTAGATTCCTTAGAGGCTAAGCCTGAAGAGGAATATGAAGAGGTAGTAGAAGAAGAAAATCCTAATGCTATAGAAGAGGATACCTCATTTGATGAATTCTGGAATTCTATTCCAGTTAAAGAGGGTGTAACTCTAAATGAGGGTGAGCCTACAGGTGAGGATACTGTACTTTCTTTTGACGAGCCAATGGATGAGGATTTAAGCGTTTCTGTAGAAGAAGCCACTGAAGAATATGAGCATAACAAAAATGTAGTAATTCCAATTCCAAGAGAGGGTGTAGTTATTACTGCATCCTCCTTAAAGGGAAATACAATTGATCCTGATGAAAAAAGACGTCAGCAGGAAAAGATTCAAGCCTTCCTAAAGGAACAAGGAGAGCTTGAGGAATCTCCAAAGGTTGAAGAGGTAAAAGAGGATATTCAATATGATATCGTTGAGCCTTGGTATTGCCTTGCAAAGCCTTTTGTAAAGAAAAAGAAAAAATATAATAACTTTTAAGGATTGTGCCTAAGGCTTAAAGCTTTAGGCATTTTCTTATCATATTTTATATAAAATAATGGAAATGAATTTAAAGTTATGTTAAAATATGCAAGTCAAAAAGGGGTGATTTTATGCAGGGCCAATTTGATAGAATCGAATCACTACTTGGTAGTAGTGTCATAGATGTATTAAAAGAAAAAAAGGTTGCCATCTTTGGTATTGGTGGAGTAGGTGGATATGTCTGTGAGGCACTCGCAAGAAGCGGTGTTGGATCCTTCGTTTTAATTGATAAGGATAATGTATCTATTACTAATATCAATAGACAAATCATTGCATCCTTAGATACTGTAGGTATGGATAAAACTAAAGTAATGAAGGATAGAATCCTATCGATTAATCCGAATGCGAATGTAGAGGTTCATAATTGCTTCTTTTTGCCTGAAAATAAGGATAATTTTGACTTTTCAAGCTATGATTATGTAATTGATGCTGTAGACACAGTTACAGCCAAAATTGCTATAATTATGTGTGCAAAGGAAGCTAAAGTTCCTGTCATTTCTGCAATGGGTGCAGGAAATAAAATTAACCCCTCTATGCTTATGGTTTCTGATATCTATAAGACTAGTGTAGATCCACTAGCTAAGGTAATGAGAGCTGAATTAAAGAAAAGAAGAATAAACAAATTAAAGGTTGTTTATTCTAAAGAAAAACCATTAAAGCCAATAAAGCCTATTATTGATAATGAAAACCCTAAAAAGAATGTACCTGGCTCAATATGCTTTGTACCTGCAGCTATGGGACTTTTGATAGCATCTGAGGTTATAAAGGATTTAACTGGAATTAGAAATGATAATCCAGGTGCATAAGGAGGATATATGGAAAAATATCAAGAAATTGAAAGATCAATTATAAAAACATATAGAGGCAAACTTTGGGCTCCTTTTGTAAGGGCATTAAAAGAATATGAATTAATTGTACCTAATGATAGTGTTTGTGTATGCATTTCTGGTGGTAAGGATTCTATGCTTTTAGCAAAGCTATTTCAAGAATTAAAAAGACATTCTGATTTTGAATTTGATGTAAAATATTTAGTAATGAATCCTGGATATAATGAATTTAACTTAGAATATGTTAAAAAGAATTTAGAAATTTTAAATATACCAGCTACTATTGTAAATACAGATATTTTTGAAATTGCAAATTCTCAAGATAAGAATCCTTGCTATTTATGTGCAAAAATGAGAAGAGGTGCATTATATAGAATAGCTAAGGATATGGGTTGTAATAAGATTGCATTAGGACATCATTATGATGATGTCATTGAAACAACTTTAATGAATATGCTTAACGCTGGTTCCTTTCAAACAATGCTTCCAAAGCTTCATAGTGATAATTATGAAGGAATGGAGCTTATTCGTCCATTATATTTAATTAGAGAAAAGGATATTAAGGCATGGGCAAAATATAACGATTTAAAATTCATTATGTGTGCATGCCGTTTTACAGAGGCTTGTTCTGTAGATAATGAAATTAATATGAGCCAACGATTAACTACAAAAAGATTAATTCAAACATTAAAGAAGGATTATAATGAGCTTGTTGAAAAGAATATCTTTGCAGCTGCTTCTAATGTTAATCTAAATAAGATCATTGGATATAAAAAAGATGGTGAAAAGCATACCTTCTTAGAGGATTATAAAGGAAGAAGAATGCCTGATGAAGAAGCAAAAAGAGACTTGAAATAAAGTCTCTTTTATTTGTGTGCCGGGCATGGCACTAATCTTACTGGTGAAAGTCCAGTCACGGGTATTTACCGCCAAGTGTAGCGAACCTCAAGCCGTTAGGAGTAATCCTATGGGTGAAGGAAGAGGTGTAGCAAAATCCTTGAGCCTACGAACAGAAACTTGATGAGGCTAAATGGTAAGTGGATAAGGTTGCAAATCAAACTGAAGTCCTAATGGTAAACGTAAAACCAAAACAGTAAATCAAGAGGTTGTGGGATGAAAGATTAGTGAATTACCCCGGGAGGCCCTAACGCGTATTATATACGTGCGATAAAAAGCGAATAGTTAGGGAGTCAGCTGAGGT
>NZ_QXEV01000030.1 GCF_003550015.1 Anaeroplasma bactoclasticum | reverse complement strand
TTAGAAGTTCTCGCACACTAATGTGAGAAATAATCACTTTATATAAAACAAAACAGAGACATTCTCGCATTTCATGTGAGTTTGTCTCTGTTTTATTATTTTAGATTTAATTTTAATTCTTTAGGTAGATTCTTACTCCATGGTAAAATATCATCAATTTGTAATTTGTTGATGTTGCTTAAGGCGTATTCTAAATACCTTTCTATACATAAGCCATTTGCTTTTGCTGTTTGAATTATTGAAAATAGTAGTCCAGAGGCTTGGGCACCATTTTCAGTTTTAGAGAATAAGAAATTCTTTCTTGCTATTACGAATGGCTTAACAGATCTTTCTGCTATATTATTTGATATTTCTAAATATCCATATTCTCTATATGTGAATAATTCATCCCATGAATTCTTTGCATAATTAACGGCCTTTTCTAAAAGAGAACCTGGTTGAGCTTCAATATTCCATATCTCATCATGTAATGAATCAACTAATGCTTGGTATTCACTGGTATTTCTTTTATCTTTGATTTCAGATATTGTATATTTCTTTTCTTTAAATTGCTTTTCCTGATTGAATAGCTTATCAAATCTTTCAACTACTAATCTTGCTTTAGAGGATTTTGCTTCTTTTGGTGATAATCCTTTTATTACATCAAAGAAATAACGTCTAGCGTGTGCCATACATCTTTGAATACCTAATAGCTTATCTTTGAATTTATCATATCCAGCATATTTGTCACACACTAAATATCCATTATAATCTTTAAATAATTCTTCAGTCTTATCTGTCTTTCTAGATTCAGAGAATTCATAAATATATATAGGGTTATCAAAGAAGGTAGTAGTATATACAAACATATAACATTTCTCTCTATCAGTTTTATTTAAAAAGCTTGCTTCATTTGATTTGTTAGTTATCGATGAATGGCTAATTTTTAGTTTGTCAGATGATGATATCAAATTCCTATATGAATTATTTGAAATGAGATATGGTAGAGCCTCTACTATATTTGTAAGTCAGTATAAAACTGAAGACTGGCATTCTCGTTTAGGTGGAAGCTTACATGCTGATGCTATTATGGATCGTATTGTACATAATTCAATTACTATTGAATCAGGTAATACTAATATGAGAGAAAGAACACATAAAAGATAAAACCACCTAGCTCATATTAATTCGCTATAAAACAAAAGGAGCCATCCGTATTATACGGGTGGCTCTTAACGTATGTACCGATGGCTCTATTCCCGTGAATAGGTGGCTCTTAAACTGCGAATTGCTGGCGCTATTCAGGCGAAATATTCAGCTACACATTTTAATATAGGATTTCATCTATAAAATATTATGAGCCAGTGTGGCAAAATACACTGGCTCAATTCATAAATATAGATGGCTCAAATAAAGAATATTGCTGGCGCACTAAAATAAAATTAGTGGCTCAAAAAATTGGGAATAACCAGCAAATGCAAATAAATATAAATTCGTATGGAAGCCTACTACATTCCATAACAAATTAAGTGATAAAATTAGACTGTTATTATCAGAATACAATTTATTAAGAGGAATTAATAAAACTGGAATAATTGAATCAAAAGTTATAGCAGAAAAAATTGTTGAATTAAATGAAGTATTACAACAATATGATTTGACATTAAAAGAAAATAAAAAACATATAAAAAGTTATAGTTTATTAGTTGAATATTTACAAAAGAGTTTAGAATATGAGGAGAAAGAGAGTGTGTGTGGACCAAATAGAAACTCTTATTACAAAACTGATAAAGACGCGACAGCTATGTGTTTAAAAGAAGATTATTATTCTGGTCTTGGAAGTAATATGCACGCTGCATATAATACGCAAATATCAGTGGCAAATGGTTTAGTTACTGCATATTTAGTAACACAATCCAGATCGGATCTTAATGATTTCGTACCACTATTAGATGTTCATTATAGTTTTTATAATGAATATCCCAAAAGATTATGTGCAGACTCTGGATATGGTTCACTTACAAACTATAAATATTTAGATGAGCACAAGATTAAAAACTTCGTTAAATACTTTACGTGGGAAGGAAATGTATCAGGAAGAAACCCAAGTCAATATCGTTTGAATGATGATGAAACCATTACATGTTTAAGTGGCAACATAGGATATAAAATAAATCTTAACTGGCACCATAGAAAAGCAGGGTCTACTTTCTACAAAGTTGAAGGATGTAATAACTGCCAATTCTCAACTTACTGTAAAAAATTTATGAAGGAAAAGAATGAAGATTTTAAAATTTTTGAAGTGACCATTGAACTTCAAAAATATATTCAACAAGCAGAAAGAAATTTACTTTCTATAGAAGGAATTGAAATGAGAGTAAATAGATCATCTCAAGTTGAAGGAGCATTCGGGGTTATAAAACAGGATTTTCAATACGAGCGATTTAGAAGACGTAGTATTAATAAAGCTTCGGCTGAATTTATGTTAGTGTGCTTAGGATATAATGTAAGAAAACTTTTTAAACATTACAGCGGTGACATAAAATTCAATTATTGGAAAGCTCCAGATAATATTCAGCCAGAAATATTTAAAAAGCCCAGTGCAAAGCGACTATCAAAAAAAGCTTCTAAGATTAAAACTAAATCAGTTAATCAAGAAGCCAAAGATAAGTATAAATATGCAAATTAAAAAGGCTGTAAACCTAGGTAATGACTTAAAACTCAAAACCTAGGTTTTTTTACAGCCCCTTTTGGTGTTGTATATGGCTTTTTTGATATGCAAGTTATTATGACTGTATTTACTTGAAAAATAAATTAATATGATTTATAATAAAGTTGAAAAATGAAATTTCAAATTTGTGAGGTGATTAATATGATTTATGAATATATAATAAAAAGTTTTAAAAAAGGAGAACCTATTTTTTTAAATGAAATCCCTTGCTCATCTAAGGATGTAGTTAGGCAAGAAATGAAAAAATTAACGGATGAGAAAAGAATATGTCGTTTATATAACGGGGTATATTATATTCCATATAAGACAATTTTAGGTACCGAAGGTAAAGTGTCAATTAATCGATTTATTGAAAAGAAGTATTTGTTTCATGACAGGCCTTTCTTTAGTGAATAAATATGGATTTACCTCACAAAATCCAAGTGTTTATGAAATATGCACAAACGAAGCAACCACCAAACAAAGAAAAATAGATATAGATGGTAATACCCTTATTATTTATAAACCATTAACCATTATTACTAAAGATAATATTAAGGAATTAGAATTCCTAAACTTGATGTCAATAATTGATAAGTATTCTGAATTGAGTGGGATAGAATATAAAAATAAATTGAGAGAATACATTAATAAGACTAAGATTAATTTCGCAATTGTTAAAGAATATATTTCTTTATTTCCGGCAGTTGTTTATAAGAATATTTATGAAGGCGGATTAATGAATGAACTGGTATAACAATTATAAGAATGAATGGAAAGAAATAATTGAAACTGTTTCTTTAGAAGAAAAAAGAAATACCATAATTGTAGAAAAAGATTTAATTTAATCATTATTTCTTTATGATCTATCTAAAAGTAATCTACCTTTTGTTTTTAAAGGAGGCACATCATTATCAAAAGCATATGGATTAATAGACAGATTTTCTGAAGATATAGATTTATCTATGAATAAGAAACCAACAAATAGTGAAAAAAGAAAATCTAATGAAACAATAATGGATATTGCTGAAAAATTAGGTTTAGAATTATCTAATCCTGATATGATAAAAACAAGATATAACTATAATAAATATGTTTTTAAATATGATTCATTATTTGATTCTAATGAATTAGAAATAATTATTGAAACAAGTTATTATCAAAGGGTATATCCAATTTCAAAGCATATTATTAATAGTTATATTGGAAATTTTTGCAAGAAGAATAATATAGAATTACCAATTCATTTTGTTATGGATTTTGAAATGAACGTTCAATCAATTGAAAGAACATTTATAGATAAGATTTTTGCTGTATGTGATTATAAAATCCAAAATATGGAAGATAGGGATTCAAGGCATTTATACGATATAGCAAAAATGCTCCCGTTAATAAAATTTGATTTAAATTTGGATAAATTAATTGACGATGTAAGAGATGATAGAATGCTATCCAAAAATAATCCTTCAGCACAATTAGAGTACAATATTAATGATATGCTAAAGGAAATCATTAAAAATAGATTTTATGAAAAAGATTATAATTATGTGACTAAAAAACTATTATATGAAAAATACACTTACGATGAAGCGATTAGTAATGGAATTGCTAAAGTAATAAATACTGATGTATTTATCTATAAAAAAGTTAAATTGAACTAAATTATGTTATATTATGATTCACCTTCAACGATAAAACGGATAATATATTATCTAAAAGAACACTAAAATATCAAAATTAGATAATATATTATCCGTGGAGGAACTATATGATATATGAAACTACAGATGAGATTATAATGGATGTTGCAAAAAGATTTAAGAGATTAAGAAAAACAAAAAGAATAAGTCAACAAATGGCTTTAATGAGTAATGTGTCTTATGGAACGATTAAAAGATTTGAATCAAGTGGTGAAATATCGCTTCATTCACTTACAAAGCTTTGTGTTGCACTAGATTGTACTAATGAGATCAAAGCATTATTTAAAAATATTTCATTTAACAATATAGATGAAGTAATTAGATACGGAAAAGAAAAATGAGGGAGAACTCTTGATGATTTGTTTAAATAAAATAATCCTTTACAATCCCTATATTTATAGTATAATAAAATCCTTACACTAAAATGTTTTAAAAGGAGGATTTATGAATGGATATATTCTTTGAAGTTATTAGCTATATAGCTGGTATATCACTTGCTATAAGTGCTGTACCTCAAATAATTGTTATAATAAAGGAAAGAAGTGTTCGTGGAGTTAGCTTATTTACAATGCTTTTATTAATGATAGGTAATTATGCTTGGTTAGCTTATGGTATATACCATCATATTATTAGTATGATAGTATTTGATTCTATTAGTGGAACATTATTTTTAATTGTTAGTCTTTTAAAGATTATAGATAACATTAAACAAACCAAAAATAAACAAATTGCCTCTTAAAAACATATAAAAAATGGCATTGTTTAAGAATAAACAATATTGAAATTATTGTCTATTTTTTAGTATTCCTAATTTGCACAGAGTTGGTAAATTAGAGATCAAGTGATATAATAGAACCAGTTTATAGAAAGGAAAATCACATGAATTTCTGAGAGCTGGTTAATATGTGATACTTGGCGGTTGATGATTAGCCAGCTCCCAGAAGTTCCATCACTCGCCGCCATGAAAACTAAATATAAAGATAATCACTGGGGAACCTCTGTAAAAAGATTACCTTGGGATAGTAAAACGAATAAGACTCCTCTTGAGGAGCTTATTTCTTTTACTATGGATGAAAGATATAATGCAAAGCATAGATCTCAAATTCCCGAAGAGATTAGTCTTATTAATTCCATAGTACCTCTTAGATGTCATTATTGTGGCTCAAAAGAATTTATAAAGTATGGAAAGTATAAGACTGGCATTAATCGATTCCAATGTAAAACTTGTAAAAGAACATTTAATAATTTGACTAATACTATATTTGATTCTCATAAAATTCCAATCTCGGAATGGTTCGATTATTTAATACATTTATTTGAATTCCACTCAATAAAATCTTCTGCCAGAGACAATAAAAATGCCTCAAGTACGGGAAAATATTGGCTTTTAAAGGTTTTTGAAATATTAAAGAACTATCAAGATGATATTGTTTTAGATGGAACTATAGTATTCGATGAAACATTCTTTACAGTTGTCGAATCTAAAAGAACTTATAAAGATGGAAATAAATTAAGAGGAATATCAAGAGATAAGATATGTATAGCTGTAGCATATGATGGTTTTAGAACCATAATACTATCTGAAAATGTATCAAAGCCTTCCAGCAAGAGCACTTTAAATACTTTAAAAGGTCATATAAAACCAGGTTCAAAACTTATACATGATGATGAACATTCACATCAAGTATTAGTTAAAGAATTAGATTTAACAGAGGAATTTTGTAAATCATCTTATCAAGAATTCCTTTCTGAAGAAGAAAATCCATTAACCCCAATCAATAAAATACATTCCTACATGAAAAAGTTTATGAGAAATCATGAAGGGTTCTCAAGAGATGATATTCAAGATTGGATGAACTTAATTTCATTCATTATTAATGAGCCTGAAAATAGGTATGATAAATTAAAACTATTCTTAAAAATGGCTATTTCGACACCTAAAAAAGTGCGATTTAGGGATGTAATGTCAAAAAAGGTTGATACTAAGCCATTTAGTACCAACCCTGTGCAAATTAGGAATTTTTTTTTAAAAAACATATAGACATTATTAAATAAATGTCTACTTGAAAGATTATTGCATTTGCAAAAAAAATGCGTATATGTTATAGTCATATTGAAGAATAATATAGTAAATATTTATTATGTTAAGATAAATCTTAACAATATAATTTTTATAAAAGGCAAAACTAGAGTAATCTAGTGACGCAAAGCTATAGGGTCTAAATAGACAGCCAGTTGCAAAAGTACCTTTTAGAAGGGAACAACAGCTGGCTTTAATTTATTTTATGGAGGTAAGCCTATGAAAAAACTTAAAATTGTTTTTAATTTCATAACATTAGCTTTAACTACTGGCTTACTTGTAATGATTACAGTAGCATGGTATGCAGTTAACAAAACTGCAAATGTAACTGCAGGTGCTGGTAGTGTTGCATCGCAACCTGATTTAGTTGATCACGTTGATTATTACAATTTTAGTGCGGTTTCAGATATACAAAATAGTACAAATAAACGGTACACTATTGAAACTAATATTACAGATAATGGTACGTGTAATATGCAGCAGTATACCTTCCCTGCAACAAAACCAACAGTATATTTAATTCGTATCAAACTAAAAAATAATACATCTATTAGTTCTTTAAGATTTATTTCTTCAGCAAGTCACTTCGTTGGTTTTAGCACAAGAACATATCGTGATAGTAATCTAAATACAGTTACAAGAGGGGATCATGATGGTCTTTTAGATATAGATAATAAGTATTTATCTTTATCTAGTGTTATAAAGTTTACATGTTTGGGTTATACAACAACTGAATCAGAAATTGTTTCTGGGAACACAGCAACATTTACATATCCTGCAGAAGCTGCATGGAAGACATTTGATTATTCATCAGCAGGTGTGATTTCATCTTCCACAGTAGAAGCATTAACAGCTAATGTTCCTTCAACAAATGCTCCAGTATATATTCATTTGTTAATGGATTATAACGTGGATCACTTAAATGAATTCTATGGTAACAATTTATCAAATCAGGATGCTTTAATGTATAATAACAGCACACCCGAATTCACAAATACAGATTTTAAAATTTATTTATTAAGTTAGGAGGTATAATATATGGTAAAAAGATTTTATATGGCATTAATTACAATTTTATGCGCCATTGGTATTACTATTGTTGTATCCTATGCTTGGTTTTTAAATGATGAAAATGTAGATCCTATTGCTCAAGGATATTCTGGTGAAGCATATTTTGCATATGGAAATGGTGGAAGTACTGACAATGGTGGAAAACCTTATGGTATTAACACCCCAAGACACTTGTATAACTTGGCGTGGCTGTGCTATTTAGATCCAGCAAACTACGCAAATAAAAATTATGAGATTGACCCAAGTTTACAAGGCTCTTTAGATATGTATGGTTGGACTTTACCTCCAATTGGTAAAGATAATGCAGCATTTACAGGAACATTTAATGGTAATGGTAAAACTATATATCGCCTTACCACTTCAAATGATCTTGATGATATGGATAGAAAACCTAATAGCATTTCTAGTGATGAAATAGTAGATAATACTAATCAATTAAAAAATGCTAAATCTATAGGTTTTTTTGGAAACATTTCTGGTAATGGTTCAACACAGGTTCATGATTTCTATTTACAAAATACTACAGTAAAAACTGCTACATCAGCTACTTGTGCAGGTATTGTTGCAGGATATGTTGATGGAAAAATCGAAAATGTTGGTGTAATTAGTTCTGGATTGGATTTAGGTAATACTGCACATTCGGCAACGCATGGAAGTAATGTATCTGACTATACTGTAGTTGGTTATGCGACCGAAAACTACACTACTACAGTGGCAAACTCAAAGACTGTGGTATATAATGCTACTACCTCTTTCTCACATTTTAATTATCGCGGTATGGGACAGCAAACTGCATGGGGTGGTTCAATGGACATGCAAAAATTATATAATAGGATAAAAACGTCTACTAATTCTGGAACTACAGGCCCTTCATATACTACCGCAGAAGTAAGAAGATATACAAATGATGATACATATACAGTTACTAATACACAAACTGGGACTGGCTCTAATTATAAGCTAAAAGAGTGGGGAGGAATAAATGGCTCATATTTAAAAGATTATGTTTCTAATACCAATGAGGCCTTTCAATCTCTAGGTGCTTTATATAAGGATGTTTATTCTATTAGAATTGATGGTTTGGAAAAAACAGGTTACAAAATCCATGACGGCAATAATCATTATTTAAGTTATGATGTAGATAATGATGAATATAAGACAGTTGATTCTGCTGAGAATGCTACAATTTGGCTATTTGAAAATAGCAAACTATACACTTTTGACGAAAAAGAGTTTAGCACAACAATCATTCGTTATTTAAATGGTACTACAGATTTAGTATCTGTGTTAACTAGCACATCATCTACTACCTGGACATGGGATAGTACTTTTAATACTTTTAAATATACTTATAATAATTATGTTTATTATTTAAATTGTGTGGATGGAGTATTTAAAATGTGTAAGTCATATATAATTACTGATAATAATGGTAATTATATGAGAATTAATAATGGAAATATTGAGAATACAAGAGATGTTGATTTAGCGACTAAATGGGTTTTCTCAATAGATGGAGAATATCCAAGAGGATATATTTATGAGATTAATGATTCAGCCAAAAGAATCTCTTATTCGGGCTCATCACTTGTTGTAAATGATTCAGGTTCATATTTTTCATACGATGGAACAAACATATCGACTGGAAATGGTATCATAAAATTTGATGGAAATAATTGGGTATGGGCAGTTTCAGAAACTTTCCTTATTCATCAAAATGGCCATTATTTAAATTATAATAATGGATTATCTGATACAACGAATAGAGGTCAGGCAATAGTGTTTTATTTATCTGGCACTTTGAGTAATACAAACGGTACAGGAAAAATTTATTTTTCAGATGGGAACAATACTAGATATTTAAGGTATAACAATGGATTGACTACTACTATAAATCAAAATGATTCTGGGACTGATTGGGCTCATGATACTTATGGTTATTATTATAACGATAATGGTACAAGAAGATATATTAAGTATGATGGTTCATGGCGTGTAGATTCATCAGGTGAATATTATATTTCATATAATGGAAATTATTTGAGTGCTAATGGTACGACAATTTCAAATGCGATTACTCAAAGTACAGCAACATCATGGAAGTTTTCGAATTTTTATAATGGCTCTGGTACTATATCAACAGTTAATAATAATACAACTTATTATTTACAATCTCCAACTGTTCAAAGTGGGTATATTGGATATCTAAGTCTGACAACAACTTCTCATGACTTTGTTACTACCAATGGCTATCTTAAAGATTCAAGCACAAATTGCTATGTAATTTATTATGAATATGGTGATGATTATCCAGTTTGGTGGACATATAATGGACAAGATACGGTATTAACTTTTACCGCTGTTGAAGGACAATTTGCAAATGTTATAGCATATTCGAGTGATATTTCAATAATTGTTCAAGCAAATTCAAATATAAGTAGAGCTGCGAATGGTACTTATAATCTTGTTTCGACTTATTCTAAACAAACTTCAGTTTTTAATTATATTCCAATAAATGCGGCAGATAGTACTCCATATAATGTCGCAGATAACAATACAGGATATATTATGTCTGGCGGTTACGAAGGAGAAAGTGGGACAGATATTCGTGTGTCAGAATTCGATCAAAAGTATAAAGCTTCAAGTTGGAGCAGTAGCGGAAGTGTTGGTTGGGGAATTGAAGGTTCTTATGATGGTGGATGGACTGCAAATTCCATCTATACCGTAGGAAGTAGAGGCGTAGGTAAAATTAAAGATTCTACTGGTTCAGTGTCGGGAATTGTTTATGATAATACTAATGAGAGCAATTTAATATTTTCTAAACTTGCTGATTCAAAATCTCAACTAGGCACCACTTTATCTTCTAGTGGGTCTAAGGTCTATGGATTACACTTTATGGATGCTCAAATATCTAAAAATCATGTGGTTATTCCAAGCAAAGTTAAGATTAACGGGGAAGAAAAATCGAATTATCAAATGCCGGAAGATTGCATTGATTTTACCTTGAAATCCAAAGGCTTTATAAATTTCTTTTCTGGTTATTATTATTCATCAAGAACTAGTGACTCTAACTATGGAATAAGAAATGATGCTTTCTTTTCATTGCATGAAATCATAAGAGATAGTTCGGATAAAATCACACAAATTCGTCATATTTTACAGGTTTATAAGAGAAAATCAGATAATACTTATGTTTATTATTATGAGGATATAGATAATCCAAGCGAAAAGGGATACTATTATTATAATCCTGAATACGATGGTGAAACAGTATTAACAAAATATATCACAGTTGCTTCTGTTTCCACTAATGAATATGATTTGATGTTTGATAAGAATTGGATTGAGGATCCTGAGGGAAATTGGACATCAAATCCAATTCAATGGAGCAATCATAGAAATTGCATATTTTATTTTGAAATACCTGTTAATAAAGGCGAATACGCATTAGGCTCAGTTAAAGATAAGAATGGTACATATTTAATATATTTGGATATTGGTGCAAATGCTTCAATTGTTGATAGAACTCAAATTACTCAAGAAACTTCTCACACAGTAGCAAAGTATGTATATCCTAATGGTATACAAATTTTAAGTGCTCAACTATCAGAAAACGAGACCTTTGATGTTACAAATTCATTTGTTGCAATTGTTCCGGCTGGAACACAAGGCCAGGTTAATGTGTCTATGACAAATGATAGCTCTGGCCAAATATCGCAAGCATTGAATATGTCATATAGTGGGGATGGAATAATAGTTACTAATGGAACAGTAGTGCCTCATCAAAGGGATGGAACAACACATAATTTGACTACTACTGGCGCCATCAATAATACTACAACTAAAACCCTTAAGTTTATAGACTTTAATAATGGAACAAATAAATTGTATTATGTTACAGTGACTAAAGTAGGTACAGCGACCGCAACATATGATGTATATAGAATAAGCGGATCCACTGAAACGCTTATTACAGATACTACATCGACAAAAGCAGAATATGGTTTATTAATACCAGGAACCGGTACGAATGCAGGATATGGAGTTGCCCCAACTAGTGCAGAGAATTTAATTACATCAAATAGTATTATATTTAGAAACACAGAAAATGATAAGATACTTGAGTATAAATTTGATTTGCCAGGCAATTATTCTAATATCGAAGAATCATACAAGATGACTATTGGTGAAATAACTAATGCTTACACAATAAATAGTAAGAACATTTCATCTGGAACGGACAAGTATCAAGATGGTAATTATTATCTACAACATGTATATAGAATGACTGGTAATACAATAACAGTTGCAATCACTGCCCCAAGTGGTGCTACAACAACGGATTATGATTCTACAATTAAGATTAGTGTTTATGAACCAAACAAGGTAGAAGCAACAGGAGACACTGCACCAGGTTACATATTTACTATTAATGGTACACAAATTGCTTCAACAAATACCACTATAGATGTAACTGCAACGGCAGCTTCGTAGATTTAAGGGATATCCTATTTTGGATATCCTTTTATTCTTATGGAATGCTATCTTGAAATAGGTTGTAACACATGTTACAATATATTTGGTGGTGATGTTACAATGTATTTTGATTATTTAAAGGATTTAAAATATTCAAAAATAGTTTTAGGTATAAATGATTCAAAGATGAGTGAGTTATTAAATGTCTCTAGAATGACATTAAATCGATGGATAAATAAAAAAAGTATTCCAGAATATGATACCTTAGAAAAGATATATAATCGATTATATGATTGTAATATACATTTAAATAGAGTGAAAGAAGAAATGTATAATTCTTTTAAAGAAGAAAATCATATTATTTTATTTCATGGGGCTAAAACTGAAATTGTAGGAGAACCATCTATAAGCTTTAGTGAGGATAATAAAGATTTTGGTAAAGGTTTTTATTTGGATGAAAACTTTCTTCAATCTGCAAGCTTTGTTGTTGGTTATAATAAGTCATCTGTATATATTTTTGATTTAAATAAGAAGAATATTAAATTTAAAGAATACAATGTATCTAAGGAATGGATGTTATTATTTGCATATTTTAGAGGAAGATTAGAAGAATATAAGGACTCTATATTAATTAAAGAATTATTACAGGAATTAGATGGTATAGATGTTGTTATTGCTCCTATTGCGGATAATACAATGTATACAACCTTAGATGAATTCATTTCTGGAAAAATAACAGATTTACAATGCTTAAATGCATTAAGCGCAAATCGATTAGGAAGACAATATGTCTTCTTAAATGATAATGTCATTAAGAATAATTTAAAAATGCTAGAAAGATGCTTTTACTGTCAAAATGAAAGAAAAGAATATGAGTCCTATAGACAAAAGGAAAATGAGATTGGAAAGAATAAAGTAAAAGTAGCATTAAGAGAATATGCTGGTAAGGGCAAGTATATTGAGGAGTTATTATAATGAAAAAAATAGATGATACGGGAATAGCACTATGTAAATTCACTTCAGCTTTATTTGAATATTCAACAAAAATAGGTGAATGCTCCTCTAAAGTATTCATAAAAGCGTATGTTTATTCATCCATTCAAAAAAGATTATCTTCTGCTTCCTTTCTTTATGAGTCTATAGATATTGTATCTGCATATAATACTATTAAAGCTGAAAAAAAATTAACTCGTGGTAAGGATATATATCCATCCTATGTAATGGCATGGATTGGATATATTATGAAATATTTTTCTTATACTACAGGTATATCCGAAGAGGTATTATATAAAAAAGTAAAGCCAGAGGATTTTTATCATTTATATGAATCCTATCATAGCTTAGATAATGAACTAGTTGTAAAAAGAATAGCAGAAGCAAACGAAATAAATATAAATTTAAATAACATAGAGCTTATGAAAAGCTTAACGAAATAGAGTGTAACACGCGTTACACTCTATTTTTAAAAATGGGTGAATATTTCGCCTGAATAGCGCCAGCAATTCGCAGTTTAAGAGCCACCTATCTGCGGAATAGAGCCATCGATACATACGTTAAGAGCCACCCGTATAATACGGATGGCTCAGTGTTTTTATGTAGCGAACTCTTATGAACTTTTATAAACTTTATATTCATAAAAAACAATGGTATTTTTCTTTTATTTGGTATATGATTAATATATATGAGGAGGCTATAGAAAATGAAAATACAGGAAATATATGATTATTTTTGGGATGAAATAGATAAGGATTTAGAGATTCAAGAAATAGAAGGAGAAGATTATTATAATAAGGTAGTATTTAATGCATTTGTTAGATTAATAGATAATCTTTTATCTGATAAGCCTTATGATTTAGATTTAGCAAAAACTCTAAAATCACTTAAAAGAAAGAATGATATAGAATCCATATATTCTTTAATAAAAAGAGAATATTTGTATAGATATGTAAGAATAAATGTGAAATCTATAGATTTCCCTAAGGATTTAAAAAGAATTATGTTAATACCTATAAGAAGTACTATATATGAAATGATGATGGGAGTTTTAGCAACTATGGATTGCTATGGAGAGCATTTAGTATCCTTATATAAAAAAGATATTAACTTTATTACCCCAATAGATGAAGGTAGACTTTATGATTGTTCTGCAATAGATAATTACACTATAGATATATTAGATTTAAAGAGTATGAATCTTTGGTATGATTATGGTGAGGATTGGATATTTAATATAACATTTAATAAATTAGAATATTTAGAGGAATATGTTCCTCTTAAAATATTAAAATTTAGAGGTAGAGGCATTTTAGAGGATAATAAGCATATTTTATATGATTATTTAAATCATATAGATAATGAATATATAGAAGAATTTGATCTAGATGATTATTTTTTAGATGATTTAGAAGATCTAAATGATAGAGCTATACTAGATTATGATTCATTAGTATATTCTTATATGGGAATAGATAGAAGCAAATAGAGAGGAATAAGAAATGAGAAAAAGGAACTGCTCGAACAGTTCCTTTTTCGTTTTTTCCCTTATGCCTTTATTCCTCTAATTCCTTAATGAATTCAATAAATTCTTTAAATCTAGGAAGCCTAAATACTATTTTATTTTTGTCTTGTATGATTACACCTTTTTGTACTAATGCTTTTTTATAATTCGATAATTGTGCTTTAGACATATTTGTTTTATCTAATATATATGCATTTAAATTATCAATAGAAGCATACTTTAATATTTCCTTTTCTTTATTTGATAATTCATTATATATGATAGTATATGCATTTTCATATAATAATTCATCATATCTTTGTAATACCTTTTTATCTATCTTTGTTTTATTTTCTTCAAATAAAATATTGCCAAGTAATTGATATGCATAGGCATAACCACCTGTGGCTTTGGCAAGGCTTATTGCATCTTTATCTGATATATTAAAAATATTTTGATATGAATTTGCTATAGATTTTAAATTTAATTCACTTAAATAGATTTTAGGTGCTCTATAAAGGAAGGTTAAGCTCTTTTGATTTTCTAATAAAGATATATTTTGATATAATCCTGTCATAATTAAACTGACATTATATTTTTCTCTTAAGAATCTTTGAAATTCATGAGAGAATACCTTCATATAGGTATTAGATATTACTTCATCAATGGTTATTAAAACATGAATATTTCTTTTATATAGATTTGAAAACATCAAATCTAATAAAGAAGATACATTACTAATAGGAGTTTCTCCTTTTATAGAAAAAGAAATACCATGAAATGAAAAATTGAATTCTTTCTTCAAGAATAAATGCTTTATTTGACCTTTATCATATAATTTAGATGCAAGCTGTTCTAGCATATCGCTTTCAGGATTTAATTCAATACATATCCAGTTCTCTTTATTTTTAAAATGCTCCACAATGGTTGTCATGGAAACAGTTTTACCTGATCCCCTAATGCCTGTTAAAATATATACATTTGAATTCGTTTTTTCACTTTCAAAGGAATCATAAATTTGACTTAATTCATTTTCTCTAGAAATAATCGAGAAGGGTTCTTTACCAAAGGTAATATTAAATGGATTTTCTTTTTGCATATATACCACCTCACTTCAAATCTATTTTAACAAATAAAAAATGTACTTTCAATAACTTTGTAAACTTTTATAAACTTTTATGAACTCTTGTAAACTTTTATGAACTTTGTAAACTTTTATGAACTTTATATAAAACCATAGTTTACTTGACAACTGTCAACTAAAATGCTTTTTATTCATGAAAAAACAATGGTGTTTTTCTTTTATTTGGTATATTGTTCCATTTTGGAATATGTTCAATGCATAAAAGGTGCTTTAAAACTTCAAAAAAATGTTGCATTTTAGTCGAATTTTCTCAAAAAATGATTCTATGCTTTCATAAAAAATGAATTTTATAATAAAGGTGTATAGCTTAACTATTCTAGGAGGAATGAAAATGGATAAGTTTGAAATCGTAAAATTTGTAGATGATGAATTTGAACTAGATGTTAGAGCTGATAAACTAAATGATACTGTTTGGTTGACTCAAGATGAAATGGCTGAATTATTTGGAGTTGATAGAACTAGAATTACTCGACATATTAATAATGTATATAATGAAGGTGAATTGGATAAAAATAGCACATGTGCGGAAAACGCACATATGGGTACTTTAGGTGTTCAAAGATATTTATATAAATTATATAATCTGGATGTTATTATTTCTGTTGGTTATCGTGTTAAATCACAACGTGGTGTTGTTTTTAGAACGTGGGCTAATCGTATATTAAAAGAATACTTAATTCAAGGAAATGGTTATGGTGATATGGTTATAATGAGTTTAAAAACATATGAAGAAAAGTTAGAAAGAATAGAAATGTATGAAGCTATACTTGAAGGTCTTTCTAATGAAAAAGATGGTAAGGTAGCAAATGGGCCTAAAGCATTAAAGAAATTAAAAACAAAGTATGACTTATAGCTATGAATTTACTGAATTTGCTATTAAAGATATAAATGATACTTTAGATTATATTTCTATTAAATTATCCAGTTTAAATGCCATGAGAAATTTTTAAAAATGTGGTAGTCGCAAAATTTGCGAGTGCCACTAATTATTAGAAACATACCTGTGCGGTTTCCACACATGTTCAAATCAAAGATATCATAAGAGTATTGATTTTGAAACAAGGCAAATATAGTCTTGTTTCTTAATTTAACTGCAAAACCATTAAAATGATTGTAAAATCAGATTGAAATGCCATCAAAATAATGGTAACATTAAATTGAGGTGGTATTTATGGAAAAGTATGCAATCCCAGAATATGTTACACAGGAAGATATAAAAAGAGTAAGAAAAAAGTTAAATATGAGTCAAAAGGAATTTGCTTTATTTATAAATGTTTCAAAGCCAACAGTAGAAAGATGGGAAACATCTAAAGAAAAGATAAATGGTCCTATTGTCTTACTTTTAAAAATGATTGAGGATAACATGGATTACATTTCAATGCTTGAAATTCCAAATAAGAGATATCCTCTTCGCTTATTTTATATGAAAAAAAGTTCATTATGTACTTTGATTGATGTAGATAATATCAATCAAAAAGTAATTATAAAGAATTATACAAATAATATTTTTGATCGAGCATTTGGTAAAAACCTTAATCCTTCTTATGAAGATTATGAAGAATTTTTAAAAGAAAGATGCTTTCCTGAAACAAGAGATAAATTAAAACTTGTTTTAGAGGATTTGGGATTACCTTTTTATGATCCATTCTTAATTATTCAAAAAACAGAAGGAAGAATGGCAGGAGATAATTTTTGGATTAGAATAGAGGAATAGATATGATTGAATTATTTGAACAGGATATTAAAACAAATGATAGACAATCTTCTAAAGGAAATCAATTAAAATGGGAAAATGATGGAATATGGTATAAGGCTGATTATACTGGATATGAAGGATTATCAGAATATGTAATTTCTGAATTAATGAAGAAATCTAGTATGAAAGAAAATGAGTATGTATTATATTCACCCATAGAAATAAAATATAAAAATAGGGTATATACTGGGGCATATAGTAAAAACTTTTTAATGGACAACTTTGAGATTGTTACACTAGAAAGATTATTTAAAACTTATTATGGTAAAAGCTTACATAGCTGTATATGGACTATAAGAGATGTAAAAGAAAGACTTTCCTTTATTGTTTCTTCCATCGAAAAAATTACAGGAATAAAAGATTTTGGAAAGTATATGAATAAAGTACTTACTATTGACGCCTTTTTCTTAAATGAAGATAGACATACACATAATTTAGCTATATTAAGGAATTCTAATAATGAGTTTATGCTGTGCCCAATATTTGATAATGGAGCTGGTTTATTATCAGATACTACAATGGATTATCCATTGGATATGGACATTTATAAACTAATTGATAGTGTTAAGGGTAAAACAATTTCTTCTAATTTAGAAGAACAAATGGAAGCTTCAAAAGATTTATATGGAATGAATCTAAAATTAGAATTTACTAAAAAAGATATAGATGATATTTTATCTAGAAAAGAAGCATTGATTTATAGTGAAGAAATTAGAAATAGAGTTAGAAAAGTATTATATGAACAAATGAGGAAATATCCATATTTGTTTTAAGCATTAAAAAAGACATGTCCGATTTAAAAGACATGTCTTTGTTTTTAATTGTTAAAATCTATACTAGATACCTTAAGTAATTTATCTGGGATAGCATCTGCATATAAATAGAATACCTTCTTTAATAGCTTACCTTCAACTCCATCATATACAATTTCTTTTGGAGCAGCCATATATTCTTCTACAATATTATGAGAGAAGAATGTAATAAATTTCTCTGGAAGATTTAAATGTAAGAAGGATTGATAATCATTTAATACTTTAACTACATCCATTCTTATATCATTATGTAATATTTTAACTAATATATCCATTGTTTCTGGATGGTCTAAAATATTTCTCATAAGTTCTTTATGAGTTTCAGAATAGTCTACTAATAATAAGAATCCTTCATTGAATTGATTCTTTTTTATTTTTTCCCTAACAGTATTCATTATTTCATCTTCTAAGAATGCTTTTACAAATTCATTAATATCCTTAAAATGATAATAGAAGGTATTACGATTAATTCCTGCTTCTTTAACTATTTCACTAATAGAAATTAAAGAGAAATCTTTTTCCTTCATAATTTTATTAAAGCCTAAATATAACGCTGCTTTTCCATTCATAACAAAAATCACCCACGGACATTATATCACAATTTGTTTACCAAATACAAACAATTTTCTTTATTATAAATAATAAAGAGAAGAATTATTAAAAAAATGTTTAAACAGTTAATTATTCTTTGTTTAAAAAATAAAATAGCACTTGTTTATATTTATAACTCAAGTGCTATTGGTTAAGATTTAATTTAGATACACGAACTAATTTTGATGAGATTGCATCTGCATATAATACAAATACCTTTTTCATAAGATCAGGATTTGTATTATCATAAATTTGATATTCGATGGCTCTCATATATTCATCTGCAATACAATGAGCATAATATACCATAAATTCATCTGGTAGATGAATCTTTAATAATGGTTCATAATCATATAAGATCTTTTGAATATCCATTCTTATGGATGTATGGAAGGAATAATCTACAACATCATGGCCTTTATCACTTTGCATGATGTTAATAAATATCTTTTTATGTGTTGAAACATAATCCACTAATAGATTATAAGCCTGTGATAGCTTATTTTCTATTATTAAGCTTCGCATGTTAAAGCATACTGCATCATCTAAGTATTCCTTTAAAAAGGAATCCATGTCCATAAAATGATAATAGAAGGTATTTCTATTAACATTAGCCTCCCTAATGAAATCCTTAATGGTAATGTCATTATAGGAATACTTTTGTATTAAGTTAGTAAAAGTATCATAAAGCTTTTGTTTACCACTCAAGGATATCACCTCCGCTTTATATAATTATAGTATTATTTTCATTTTATTACTAGACATCTTTTAAAAAATGACTAATTTCACTTAATTGGGAAACATTTGTATATTTTGAAACAAAAATGTATATTTTGTTTATTATATCAATGATATTTGCTCCATGAAATCCAATTTTATTGTATTTGGAGGAGCAAAAAAGGAAATTTAAATGATAAGTAATTGTGTCCAAAACTTGTTCGTTCAATTTGTACGAACAAGTTTTGTATAAGAAAAAAATGGCACAAGCGTGCCATTTAGGATACCATGGTATCTAAATCATATTCATGGAATATAGAATACATCTTCATAGGAATTTCACAATCATAGTATGTTCCATAGGCTTGATATTCTTTTTCATAAATATGACAATTGACCTCTATTAGATTTGCTAAATCTCCTTTAGAATATGGAATTAATATTTTAGATCTAATAGTAGATGGTGTTACATATTCTAATATGATATTCATTAATTCATTTAGATTTTCTTTAGTTTTATTGGAATAATATAAAGATTTAGCTCCTGGCATAGATAGGTTTGGATTAATTGTTTTATCCCATTTATTGAATAAATAGATGGTTGGTATTTTATTTGCGTTTAGGGAATATAAAACATTTAATACAACCATTAATTGTGAATTAATATAAGGAGAAGAAGAATCTAAGACATGAATAATTAAATCTGCATTTTTAACTTCTTCTAAGGTTTGATAGAAGGAATTAATTAAATTATGTGGTAACTTAGATACAAAGCCTATGGTATCTACTAGCATGAAATCTACTTTATTATATGTGACCTTACGGTTGAATGTAGATAGGGTTGCGAATAACTGGTCTTTCGATAAGACCTTTTTTTCTTCTTTAGCTCCACATAAATCTAATATAGTATTCATAGTGGTAGATTTACCTGCATTCGTGTAGCCTACTAAGGCTACAATAGGTATATCATTTCTTTTTCTTTTTTCTACCTGTAAGGATTTCATTTTTTGTAATCTTTCAAGTTCATCCTTAATTCTTACGATTTCATTTCTTAAATGTCTTTGGTCTAATTCCTTTTGAGTTTCACCCTTACCCTTTGTAAGTCCTCCACCACCAATTCTATCTTCCTTTTCTCTTAAGAATTGTACTCTTGGTAGTAAATATAAATCCTTCGCAAGCTTTATCTCTAAATAGGATTCTTTCGTTTGGCTTCTTTGTTCAAAGATTTTTAGGATTAAGTAGCTTCTATCTATAACCTCTATTTTAGTTAATTCTTCAATATTTCTAATTTGGGATGGTGATAATTCATCATTAAAAATTAATACATCAATATCATATGCATGTATTGCAATAATTATTTCATTTAATTTACCACTACCAACATAGGTCTTCGCATTAGGTCTTTCTAGCTTTTGATACATTTTTTCAACAACTTCTATATCTAAAGCTTCCGCAAGGCTTTTAAGCTCAGCTAAAGAATAATCTATATCATATGGATCATTTTCTAATGATATTCCAACTAATAATGCACGCATATTATCACCCTCAAGAGCTATTATACTTTATTAGAAGTAAATTGGAAAGATTATAGATAAAATGACTGTTATTGAAAATAAAAGGATTATAAAGTATAATACCTGAATTTAGGATTTACCCCTAAAATGAGTAGTTAAGAAATGATAAAATCCACCAAATTGGTGGATATAAATGTTAATAATCAAGCTCGGTTTGAAATAGTAAATCCATATCTTTTTTTGAAA
>NZ_QXEV01000029.1 GCF_003550015.1 Anaeroplasma bactoclasticum | reverse complement strand
TAAGCTTCCTATGCCTATTGATTTATATCAGGCCTATGGAGCATATCATTATGGAATTTTTTCTTAATTACCAACTTTTTGTTTGAACTTAGCATTGTTTTTCATGTTTTTTCTCCTTATTCTATTTTTTAAATATATTTTTGAAAATATTTCGTAAATATTATAAAATATTTTCGTAATTTAATCTAGTCTATTGGACAAAAATAGTATTATAAAAGACTTGAAAACGATTTCATGTATAAAACACTATAATATATACTTTATATAATGGCGTTCTTGTCTTATAATGGCACAGCACTTTAAAAAAATGTAAAATTTGTTGTTGACATGAAGTAAAAATAAGTGTATTATATTAGAGGTTAAAATAAATATGTGGAAAGAAGAAACGCCTGTTTCTCGCCTGATTGATTTAGTTTGTTGGTAGGCAAAAAGTCACTATAATATCTTATAGATATAATTATGATTTTTAAGAGGGCGTTTATGTCCTCTTTTATTTTTCCAAAATTTTTGGAGGTGATTGGTATTAACAAGCAGAAGAAGGATGAAGCAATCGTCAATGAAGCAATTCGTGCAAAGGAAATGCTAGTTATTACAGATACTGGAGAAAAATTAGGTGTTATTTCAAGAGCTAAGGCACTTAATGAGGCTTATGACCGTGGAATGGATTTGGTATTAGTTTCACCAGATGCAAACCCACCAGTAGCTAAAATGATGGACTATTCTCGTTTCCGTTTTGAGCAGCAAAAGAAGCTTAAGGAAATGAAGAAAAATCAGAAGGTTACAGTTGTTCAAGAAATCCAGCTGTCACCTACCATTGAAAAGCACGATTTTGAAACAAAGGCTAACAAAGCTAAGACAATCTTAGCTAAAGGAAACAAGGTAAAGATTACTTTAAGATTCTATGGACGTATGATTGTACACCAAGAATTAGGTAAGGAAGTTATCGATCGTTTCATTGAAAGTCTACAAGAGGTTGCAAACATCGAGGCTCAGCCAAAGATGGATGGTCGTATTATGTTTGCTGTTGTAGCGCCAAAGTCTGAAAAAGACAAAGAAAAAGAAAAGAAAAATATTCAATAAAGGAGTAAGGGATTATGCCAAAGGCAAAGACACACAGTGGTTTAAAGAAGAGAATTAAGATTACTGGTACAGGTAAGATCAAAAGAGGTCATGCTTATACTGGACATTTAAAGACTAACAAGTCTCACAAGCAGAACAAGAATTTATCAAAGTCAGGATTAGTGCATGACACTGATGCTAAGAGAATTAGCCAGTTAATTGCACCAATGAAGTAAGAGGAGGTTTAGATCATGCCAAGAGTTAAAGGTGGATATGTAACAAGAAGAAGACGTAAGGCTGTCTTAAAGCTAGCTAAGGGCTACTATGGTTCTAAGCACACATTATATAAGACTGCTCATGAGCAGGTTATGCGTTCTTTACAGTACGCTTTCCGTGATAGAAAGGCTCGTAAGAGAGATTTCAGAAAGCTTTGGATTCAGAGAATCAATGCTGCTTGCCAGTTAAATGGTATGAAGTATTCTCAGTTCATCAACGGTTTAGCACAGTCTGATGTTGTTATCAACAGAAAGATGTTAGCTGAAATGGCTGTTAATGATGCTGAAGGCTTCAAGCAGTTAGTTGAAGTAGCTAAGAAGGGTTTAGCTAATCCAAAAGCAGTTGCTAAAGAAAACGTAGTTGTTTTAAGAACTGAAAAGAAAGCTAAGTAATTTCTTAAGAAGCAGGACTTTGGTCCTGTTTTTTTATTTGCCAAAAATGTACTTAACTATGCGTGCTATGGTGATTAAATATTCTAAAATATACGAACTCGCTTGGAAAAACTATAAAAATAATCGTTGCAAAACGAATGGAACGATTGATTAATCGTTGCAAAACGAATGGAACGATTGTATAATATAGACAAAAGAGAGGATAAAACTATGGAAAAGGAAAGCAAGTTTTTAGAATACAAAGAACAAATCACAAAAACATATTTAAAAACAGTAAGTGCCTTTGCAAATTATAATGATGGTGAAATAATTTTTGGTGTTACAGATGATTTTAATATAATCGGAGTTGAAAATCCTAATGATGCTTGTTTAAATATAGAAAATCAAATTAATGATTCAATTAAACCATTGCCAAATTATTCACTTAGAATAAATAAGGATAATACAATTAGTCTATTTGTAAAAAAAGGATTTAATACACCATATAGATATAATGGAAAATGTTATATTAGAAATGATTCATCAACAATTGAGGCAGATGATTTGGCTGAAAAAAGATTAATACTTGAAGGTATGAATCTAAACTATGAAGATTTACCATGTAAAAAAGATGAACTATCCTTTGAAATATTATCTAAAAAAATAGTAGAGGCATTAAACTTATCAAAATTTGATAAGGATGTTTTAAAAAGTCTAAACTTGTATAGTGATACTAATGGGTATAACAATGCTGCTTATCTCTTGTCAGATAATAATAATTTTTTAGGATTGGATATTGTTGTTTTTGGTAATAATATCAATGAATTTAGAAGAAGATATACATTTGATAATGTTTCAATATTAAAGCAATATTATGATGCAATTGACATTTATAAGAATGAATATACTATCGAAAAGATTGAAGGATCATTAAGAGTAAAGCATGAACTCATTCCTTTTGAGGCTTTTAGAGAAGCAATAGCAAATGCATTAGTCCACAGAGCATGGGATGTTAGGGCTAATATTAAAGTAGAAATGCATCCTGATAAGGTTAGAATATCATCTCCTGGTGGATTAGTTGCAGGTATGTCAAATGAAGATTATATAAATGGAAACTATTCTAGTTTAAGGAATCCTATTATTGCTGAGGTATTTCATAGATTAAATATAATTGAAAAATTTGCTACTGGAATTAAAAGAATAAATAGTGCTTATTTAGATAAAATAGTAAAGCCAACTTTTTTAATAACTAGTGGAGCAATTGCCATTACACTACCAGTAGTTAATGCAATTAATTTAACTTCTAATGAACAAAAAATATATGATGTATTAAAACAAAATTATTCCTATCAAAGAAATGAAATAGAATCTTTGAGTGGTATGGAGAAGAGTACTGTCATTAGAATCTTGAATTCACTAATTGAAAAAGGTCTAGTCGAAAAAGAAGGTTCAGCAAAAGCAACTGTTTATAGAAAAGTAGCCTCAAACTAGTTCGATGGTTATTTCGTCTTTTTAAATGGCGCTTTCGATTTATTCGAAACGCTCATTCTAATTTTGGAGGTTTGAGTATGGATATTATAGAAACAAAAAGATTAATCTTAAGAGAATGGAAAATGGAAGATGCTGATTCTATGTTTATCTATGCAAAAGATCCTGCAGTTGGACCTATTGCAGGGTGGCCAGCACATAAATCTGTAGAAGAAAGTAAGGTCATTATTTCTCATTTTTTGGATCATCACCCATATTGTTATGCAATATGTGAAAAAGATAATATAAATCACGCTATTGGTTCTATCGAATTAAAAATAAATTCAGATTTAGCCATAAATAGGGATGAGGCTGAAATTGGCTATTGGCTTGGTAAGCCATATTGGGGGAGAGGCTATATGCCTGAGGCTTGCGCAGCTTTAATTGAATATGGCTTTTTAAAGCTAGGCTTTAATAAAATTTGGGGCGGTTATTATGATGGTAATTTAAAATCCAAAAGAGTTCAAGAAAAACTAGGCTTTAAATACCATCATACAACAGAAGGATTAGAATTACCTTTATTAAATGAAATAAGAATTGGTCATGTAAACTTATTAACAAAAGAAGATTGGTTAAAGAATAAATAGTTTTCTTGTAAATAATTTATTATAGAATTATAATCAAAGATGTTTTGGAGGTCTTTATGAACACATTAAAGGATAGAATTATTTGTGATGGTTATGTCATTGGTGATGATATTTTAAAGGTAGATTCCTTTATTAATCATCAGGTGGATACAAAGCTATTAGATGAGCTTGGTGCATATTTTGCATCAAAATTTGAAGGTGTAACGAAAATATTAACCATAGAAGCATCTGGTATTGCCTTTGGTGTTGGAGTTGCCTCTCACTTTGGTTATGTACCTTTAGTATTTGCAAAGAAGAGTAAATCTAAAATATTAGATGAAAAGAACCTTTATACAACAGTAGTAGATTCCTTTACAAAAGGAACTACAAATACGGTATCTGTAGATAAAAGATTTTTAACCAAAGAAGATAGATGTCTAATTGTTGATGATTTTATGGCAGAAGGTAATGCTGCCTTAGGCTTAATTGATTTATGCAATCAAGCAGGCACAACTGTAGTTGGTGTTGCCATAGTCATTGAAAAAGGCTTCCAGGGTGGAAGAAAAAGAGTAGAAGAAAAAGGTATTCGAGTGGAATCAGCTGCCATAGTTGATCATTTTGAAGATGGTAAGCCAATTTTAAGATAAGTATTTCTCATACAAAAGAAATATGATATACTTAATTTGTTTTAGGAGGGATTTTATGCCATCAACAAGGGAAAAACAAATTTATAAAATTATAATGATTACATCAGGTATTATTGCTCTTGGAGTTGCAGGCTATTTAGCTGTTGCAATGTTTATGGGAGCTAAGAATTATTTTACTGCCCATTTCGCAATCCCTATTGTTCTTGTTTGTGTAGGAGTTATAGCCTTATGCATGCCACAAGCTACAAGAAGCCGCTTTGGGTCTGATGCAAAGGATAATGTAATGAAGATTGTTGCAGTATTATTAATCCTATTTGCAATCTTAACTTTAGTATTATCTTATTTTGATTTTTTCCAGTTCTAAGCTCCAGCTTTGGAGCTTTTCGTCATTTTATGGGCTTTGTCTAATAGGAATACATTCCAATAACTTGAATAATAAACGTTTTAGGTTTATAATATAGGTAACTAGGATGAAGGCCGTGGAGCTCATTATAATAGAAAAGGGCGCTGAGAATTATTTTGTGTTGAAGGCCTGCCTTTTTGGTAGCAGGAATCCTAATGAGTAGTTAAAAAGAGGCAACCCACAAGTGAAGGTTTCGTTCTTCACGTACCATCCTAGGCTTATTATAAAAGTGGTGTATCCACTTTTTTATTTTTATTAGACATTAAATTTCTTTACATAGTTTATCCTTTTTGATATAATGAAGCGGTTATAAAAAAGAAAGAGAAAAATGTATGAATGATTTTGAAAAATTAAACGTTAGCGCATCTATTTTAGATGCCTTAAATAAAGAGAATATTTTAGTCCCAACGCCTATCCAAGAAGAAGCAATTCCACTTCTAAAGGAAGGCTATGATGTTATCGGACAGGCTCAAACAGGTACAGGTAAAACCTTCGCCTATGCGATTCCTCTAATTGAAAGAGTAGATCCATCAAAGAAGTATCCACTAGCTTTAGTATTAACTCCAACAAGAGAGCTTGGAATTCAGGTTTCGAATGAAATTGATAAGCTAATTGGAAAAAATGGAGATATTAAGAGTGCTTGTATTTATGGTGGAGAATCCTATGAAAAGCAAAGAATTGCTTTACAAAAGAAGCCTCAAATCATTATTGGTACACCAGGAAGAATCATAGACCAAATGGAACGTGGCCACTTAGATTTTTCTAAGATCAGCTATTTGGTATTAGATGAAGCAGATGAAATGCTAAAAATGGGCTTCCAAGAGGATTTAGAGAAGATTTTATCTTCTATGCCTAAGGAAAGACAAACAGCCCTATTTAGTGCAACCATCCCTCCATTTATTAAAAATGTTGTAAAAAACTATATGAATAACCCTAAATGGGTTAAAATAGAGGCAAAGACTCTAACTGTTGAGGCAATTGACCAACAGCTTTATTACTGTAAAAAGGATTCCAAAAAGGATTTATTAATCCGCTTATTAGATTATAATCAGTTCCATCAAATTATGATTTTCTGTAATACAAAATCTATGGTAGATGAGCTTGTTATATTCTTACAAACCTCAGGCTTTAGAGCGGAAGGCTTACATGGAGATTTAAAACAAATCTCAAGAGATAAGGTAATGCAATCCTTCAGAAACAATACCATAGATATCTTAATTGCAACAGATGTTGCTGCAAGAGGTATCGATATCGATGGAATTGATGCAGTTATCAATTTTGATGTACCAAATGAAAATGAACTATATGTTCATAGAATTGGTAGAACCGCAAGAGCCGGCTCTAGTGGTACAGCCATTACTATTGCAACTATAAGAAGTAAGGCAAGAATTTCTGAGCTTGAAAGATATACAAAATCTAAAATGAATTTACATGAAATTCCAACACCAAAGGAAATTTCTAAAAGCTATCAAAAGAAGCTTTATTTAAAGATTATGGATGTAATGGAAAATAATATCGATAATCATGAATATGATAATCTATTAATGAAGCTTGCAAGAGCAAATAGTGATCCTATGCCACTACTTACAGCTTTAGTTTCTATGGTAGATGAGAATAAGAAAAGAGAATATCCTGAAATTTATGTTCAATCTCCAAAGGAAAATAAAAAGGATAATAACAAGAATAAGAAGGATAAGAATAAAAAGAAAGATTCCAATAAAACATTCTCTATTATTGAATGTAATATTGGTAAAAATGATGGTGCTAGACCTAATCAATTAGTTGTATTCTTCCATGATGAATTTAAGGTTCATCGTGAGCATTTTGGAAAAATTATCATAGAAGATAAAAAATCTTATATCGAAGTACATAGTGAAGCCTTAAGATTCTTTAAGAATACTAAGGATAAGAAATTTAATGGCAAAAAGCTATCCATTAAAGTAGTAGATAGCTTACCTAGATAGGAGTATTTATGCGTATTGTAGCTGGTAAATTAAGACATAGAATTATTGATATGACAAATCTTGATACTACAAGAGAAACCCAAGACAAGGTACGTGGTGCAATCTATAATATGATAGGACCATACTTTGATGGTGGTAATGCCTTAGATTTATTTGCTGGCTCAGGCGCAATGGGAATTGAGGCATATTCTAGAGGAATAGAAAAATTCACATTAAATGATTTAAATAAGAATGCCATAGAGGTTTGTAAAAGAAATTGTAAATCCTTAGGTATTATAAATGATGTAACATTTACAAATATGGATTATAATTTATTTTGTGAAACTATAAATCAAAAATATTCCTTAATCATATTAGACCCACCCTATAAAATGGATGATATCAAAGGAATCTTAGATAAAGTATATCCTTTACTTACTGAAGATGGTATCATAGTCTTTGAGATGGGAATAGATTCCATATATCCTAAAGAATTCCATGACATGGAATTATGGAAGAATAAGGAATATGGAATTAAAAGAGTTGTAGTCTATAGGAGGTAGCTATGGGTATAAAAGAAGATTATTTAGACTTAAGAAAAGTCTTCTTAAAATTTAAAAGAGAATCTCATTTTGAAACATATACTAGTGCGGATTTATTTTATGTATTTGATTCTGATGGTAAAACTGCTCTTTTAACCTTCATAGATCAATTCTTTGGAGAGGGAGTAGGGATACAGTGCTTCAACAATAAAGATGGAATCAACTATGTTCATGATGTCTTATCTAGTCAAGATGAATATTCTGTAACTGTTGGAGATTGTGATTCTATTGTTGCAGTATTTAAACCAAAGGATGCATTAACTTTGGAAGATATTAGCTTCTTGAAAAAGATGAATCAAAGAAGAACCAAAGAAAATAATTTAATTATTTATCGTTTCAAAAAGGGATATAAATATAAGATTGCTTCAAATAGTGATATAAAAACTATTTCTATTTATGGAGTATTCTTAGATTCCTTAATTGATAATGAAGAAGCGGATATCCTAGAAGCATTTAATCAGGATAATTGTGTAGTAGTATCCTTAAATTATGAAAAAAGGGAATATTCTTGTCTATATAGACCACTACCTTATTTAGAGATAGCTCCAAAAAAACAACCAATGAATCATCAATTCATTGATGAATATAAGGATCATACCTATACCAATGAGGATTGTTATTTATTTACATCCTACCTACCAGTATCCGTTAAGGGTAGTGGTATAAGACCATTACTTTTATATTTTTATTATAATAAGAGTGGAAATATGGAATTAAAATATATAATTTCAAATCCAAAGGATTATAAAAATATCATCTATGGTATTTTAGATGAGGTATTTACAAAAGATGGTCTACCAACAAAAATGATTATTAATAATAGAGATTTATATGCTATTTTAAGTAAAACATTAGATGGATTATCTATTGAAAATTCATTTGAAAGAGATAATCTAAAGGCAGGAGAAGATGTATCTGGTGTAATTTCATCTATGTATCAAAAAACACAAGATACAGAGATGGAAGAATCTGAAATTATTTCCATGTTTAATTTTCTAATTCAAGCTGTAGGCACTCTAGATCAAGAGGAGTTTATAGACACTGAAGATTCTAATGATTTATTTGTTTCCTAAGGAGAAGAAAAATGATTATTAAAGATTTTAATTTAGGTTGGACATTTAAAAAAGATAATATAGAACAAATAGTAGATTTACCACATGATGCTATGATGCACGAAAAAAGAAGTAAGGATGGCTTATGTGGTGTTGGTGGAGCATATTTTAATGGGGGCTTTTATACATATACAAAAAGCTTTATGGTACCAGAGGAATTTAAAAATAATTCTATATTTTTACACGTCCTAGGTGCATATAGAAATTCAACTGTATATTTAAATGATAAAGAGCTTATGCACCATAAATATGGCTATACTGACTATATGGTTCTATTGACTCATGATTTTAAATATGGTTCATCAAATACTATAAAGATTACTGTAGATAATAGTGAAGTACCTAATTCTAGATGGTATAGTGGTGCGGGCTTATATAGAGGAGTGGAATTAATTATTGGTGGATTAGATCATTTCATCTTAAATGAATTAAGATTAAATACTGTATCTATAAATCCAGTTACTCTAGAATATAAGCTACCATATACAGGTACTAAGGAATATAAGGTATTACTTGAGGTATTTGATGGTAAAAGATTAATTTCTAAGGCAGAAGGAAAGGAAGGCTCTATTAAGCTTGATGTAGAGCTATGGGATATAGAAAATCCTAAATTATATGATATTAAATTATCTTTAATTGATGGAGTAGATATAATTGATACCTACCAAATGAAATATGGCTTTAGAACTATAGAATATACAACTAAGGGATTCTATTTAAATGGAGTTAAAACTATATTAAAGGGTGCATGCTTACACCATGATAATGGTATTTTAGGTGCTGTATCTATATATGATGCAGAACTTAAAAGATTAAAGGTATTAAAGGAGGCTGGCTTTAACGCAATAAGAAGTGCACATAATCCAGCATCTCCTCAATTACTTAATGCGTGTGATGCATTAGGTATTTTAGTTATGGATGAGCTTGTTGATATGTGGCTATACCATAAAACAGAATTTGATTACGCAACAGATTTTAAGGATAATTACATGCTAGACTTAAAATCTATGATGGATAAGGATTATAATCATCCATCAGTAATTATGTATTCTTTGGGTAATGAGCTTGCCTCTCCTACAATATTAGATAAAAAGGGCTTTGAAATATTAAAGGAATTATGTGGCTATATTAAAACTAATGATTATAGACCATCCACTATGGGTATTAATTTTACAAACCTAGAAAGAAAGGAATTAAATGCTCATAAGGCAAAGTATAAGATGATGGAGGTCTATACCAATAGTGATGAAATTGTAGATATCTATAATGATTTAATCGTTGAATTTGGTCGTGGTATGGCTGAAATATCTATTGCCAAGGATTCTGAGGATGTAAGTGTAGAAACATTTAAAATCTTAGATTTAGCTGGCTATAATTATGCATATAAAAGATATGAGCTAGATTCTAAGATTCATCCAGAAAGAATTATTGTAGGCACAGAAACGATGTGCCAAGACATTTATAATAATTATGAAAGAATGAAGAAGTACCCAGCAGTAGTTGGAGATTTCATTTGGACTGGAATTGATTATTTAGGTGAGGTTGGAATTGGTGGATATTTTGATTATGACCATCATTTCTGTAAGCCATACCCTTGGATTTTGGCTAATGGTGGCGCATTCGACCTACTTGGCAATCCTACTGGTGAGGCATTCTTAGCTGGAATTACCTATGGTAAATATAAATTAAAGATTGCAACATACCTAGAGGATAAGGAAGAAACAAAATCCGCATGGCGTTGGACAAATTCAAGAGAAACCTTTACCTATGGTAAGGATTCTATAGGTAAGATAATGGTTGCCGAGGTTTATTCAATTTACCCATATGTAGAATTATTCTTAAATGGTAAATCCTTAGGTAGAAAGGAAGTAAAAGAAGGCTTTGTTACATTTAGCTTCAAGTATGAAGAGGGTACACTTAAGGCTATTGGATCTTATTCTGATGATAGAAGAGAGGTTGCACTTCTTACTACTGCAAAAGAATCCTTCTTAACCCTAAGAAAGGATTATGAAGGTAATGAATTATGCTACCTTTATGTAGAATATAAGGATAATAATGGAGTAGTAGATACATTAAGAGGCGATTTACTTAATGCTAAAGTAACTAGAGGCACACTACTAGGCTTTGGTTCTGCAAACCCAGTGACAGAGGATTCTTATGTAGCAGGGTCTTGCCACGCATTCTTAGGTAGAGCTATGCTTGCAGTAAAAAAGAGTAGTGATAAAACTATTATTACTGTTAGCGACAGCAAAGAGACTAAAACAATTATTATATAATATGAGGAGACATTTGTCTCCTTTTTATTATGGTTTGTGTTTATAATTTGTATACTTTCAGTTGTTTATAAATAATAAACATGATATAGTATTGTTAGAAAGAATTGGTGATATTATGGATGAGAAAATGGGCAATATTGTAATATATAAAACTGAGGATGGAAAGGATAAAATTGAAGTAAAAATTGAGAATAATACAGTTTGGCTAAACCAAAAACAGTTATGTGACTTATTTAATGTTTCAAAATCAACAATGAGTTTCCATATAAATAGTATATTAAAGGAAGAGGAATTAGATAAAAATTCAGTTGTTCGATTTTATCGAACTACTGCACTAGATGGGAAAATGTATAACGTAGCTTATTATAATTTAGATATGATAATAGCCAAGAATATGAAAAATTTAAGAATCGTTTAAGCAATAATCCTTCTAAAAAAGAAATAGATTATTTTAACAAATTAAACATTTTATTAAATTATTCAAAGGAGGATAAATAAAATGACTTTGGGGGATAAGATAAAAAGGGTCCGTCTATCTAAAGGATTAACTTTAGATGATATGGCACAAAAATTGGGGTATTCAAATAGGAGTGCAATATATAAAATTGAAAATGGTTATGGAATAACATTAGAAAAATTAAAAAAAATTGCAGAAGCACTAGATGTACCATTTGAAGAATTAATATATGATGATATTGATTATTTAGATGCAAAAGATGTTATAAAAGAAGCAGAAAAGGTGAATTTGATAGATGATATATTATATGCTGTATATGGTATTCATAAAGAAACATATTATGACTTTGCAATAATTGCGCCATCTTGGTATCCTGAAAAAGTATTTAATGATGAGGATAATATAATTTTATTGAAGAAAGCTTCATATAATTCAAGCTATGAGGTTTATTCAGATAATTTGAAAATTGCATATATTCAATGTGGAAGTGGAGCATCCAATTTAACAGATTGTATGCTATGTCTTACTAATGCAAATATAAATAAAATATATTTTATAGGTGCAGTTGGATCAATTGATAAAGCTATACCTATTGCTTCTTTAGTTACTCCATCTAAGTGTATTTCATATGATGGTGTAACGCCTTTTTTTAAAAAGCAATTTGAGAAAAAAATGTATGGGAATGTAATAATTCCATATAATTTAGACGAAATTGATAAAAATATCGAATTACTGAAATCAAACAATATAGATATCACAAAAGAAATAGTTTTCTGTACGGATAGCATATTACTTGAGTATTCACATATGGATGAAATAAAAGCAACAGGCGCTAAACTAATTGAAATGGAAACAGCAGCATTTTATTCTTGTTTAAGAATTATGAAAAAAAGTGGTATGGCACTTTTATTGGTATCGGATAATTCTCAAGATAAAAAGAGTTTAATTGAAAAAACAATGGATGATAAGAATAAATATAATTATGTTAGAAATAATATTATAACAAACTCTATAAAAATGATTTACTGTAGATCACGATAAGTTTGAAATAATTATCTATTTAAGTTATTTATTAGTAGAAATACTATTAGATATATAACAAAAAGGTACTAACATATTAAAATTTGACAGTACCTTTTTAAAATGGAGGTGGAATTATGATTTTGGTTACTGGAGATACTCATGGTACAATTGACTACAATAAGATTAAAGTAATACATAACTATAATATTTTATCTAAAAATGATTATTTAATTATTGCTGGAGACTTTGGTGGAGTATGGAATAAAAATACGCTAGAGCGTGATTTATCCTATTATACTAAGCTTCCATTTATGGTTTTATTTATCGATGGTAACCATGAGAATTTTGATTTATTAAATTCCTATCCAATATCCATTTGGAATGGTGGAAAGGTTCATATTATAAAGGATAATATTATTCATTTAATGAGAGGACAGGTATTTACTATTGAGGATAAAACTATATTTACTTTTGGTGGAGGCACCTCTATAGATAAATATAGAAGAGAAGAGCATATTTCCTGGTGGAAGGATGAAATACCAAATAAAGAGGAAATAGAAGAGGGTAAAAGGAACTTATTAAAATATGGGAATAAGGTAGATTATATTATTACTCATAGTATTGATTCTATGACTCTTTATAACCCTGCACTTTATATCTATGGTAATAAATGTGAAGCATTTGAGGATAATTTTATCTTAGATTATTTTGAAGAAAATATAGAGTATAAGCATTGGTATTTTGGACATTACCATATTGATGCGAAATTAAATGATAAGAAGACTGCATTATATAATAATGTAGTAGAATTAGAATAATATAAAGTAAGTGTTTTATATAAAAACTATTTGTTGTAATTGACTATCATAAATGATAAAATATAGAAGTATATAAATTGTTGATGAAGCAAGTATATGAATGTTTATTCCATAAGCGAGGATAAGATGGTGAAAGTATCTGAATGAATATCATATAAGGCACTTCTGAGATCTTCTAACCAAAGACGTAAACCGGCGTTAACGGAAATGAGAGCGTAAGCTGAAGTAAGGTGGCACCACGAATATTTCGTCCTTATTCTATATTTTTTATTATGGAATAAGGGCTTTTTTAGTTTTAGGAGTACTATGATAACAAAATTAAAAGAAAAAAGATTAGGTAATATTTACTTAAGAGAAATTGAAGAGGCAGATTACTTAGATTACTTCTTAATTGGTAAAGATTTAGAAACAGTGAAATATTTAAACTGGGGTCCATTTATAAAGCCAGCTGAGGCTTTATATACCATTAAAGAAATCTTTAATAATAGACCTATTAATGATGATTTACCAAAGGGTTATGCAATAACTATGGATAATCACATGATTGGTATGATTGATTATCATTCAGAGAATTTAAAAGAGAATTCTATTGAAATTGGTTATTTTTTAAAAAGAGAATACTGGGGTAAAGGTATTATGAGAAAATGCGTATCCTATATGGTAGATTTAGCATTTTCTTTAGGCTTTTCTAAAGTATATCTTGGAAGTATTATTGACAATTTAAGAAGTATTCATTTAATTGAATCCATTGGATTCCATTATGAATATGAGAGAGTAGAGGATATAGGTGATGGGAAATTACACCTAGCTCGCTACTATGCAAAATATAATTACGAGGAGTGATAGTATGATTACTAAGCCAAAGGGCACATACGATGTCTTACCACTTGAGGTAAGAGAGTGGCAAAAGCTTGAAGAGACAATTCGTAAGATTTGTAAGCTTTATAACTATAAGGAAATTAGAACTCCTATTTTTGAGTCTAGTGAAGTATTCCATAGAGATCAAAATGATACTTCCGATATGGTTACAAAGGAAACCTATGATTTCAAGGATAGAAGTGACAGAGGAATTACTCTAAGACCTGAGGGCACTGCAGGTGTTGCGAGAGCTTTTGTTGAAAATAAGCTTTATGTAGATAATCCGGTAACTAAGCTTTTCTATATGGGACCAATGTTCCGCTATGAGCGTCCACAAAAGGGAAGAAATAGACAGTTCAATCAATTTGGTGTAGAAGCACTTGGTAGTGATTCGCCATATATTGATGCAGAGGTTATCGCACTTGGTGCATCCTTAATCCGAGCACTAGGATTAAAGGATATCACTGTAAAGATTAATTCTTTAGGTGATGAGGAATCTAGAAGCAAGTATAAGGATGTATTAGTAGAGCATTTTGGTAAATATAAGGATTGCCTATGCGAAGATTGTAAAAATCGTCTTATAAAGAATCCTTTAAGAATTCTAGATTGTAAGGTAGATAGGGATCAAGAATTCTTTAAAACAGCACCAAAGATAAATGAATATTTAAATGAAGAGTCTAAAACACGCTTTAATAAGGTATTAGAAGCATTAGATTCTATGGATTTAAAATATGTTATTGATGATAATCTAGTAAGAGGTCTTGATTATTACTGCCATACTGTATTTGAGCTTGAGGTTAATGTAGCTGAATTTGGAGCTCAAAATGTAATTGGTGCAGGTGGAAGATATAATAAGTTAATTAGCGATTTAGGTGGACCATTAACTCCAGGTGTTGGTATGGCATTTGGTATGGAAAGATTACTACTTGCAACATCCTTTAGCGGAAAGAATTTAGCTAAGGAAGAATATATTCATGCATATTTTATTGCTTTAGGTGAAAAAGCACAGGCTGAGGCAGTAAAGGTTATGAATGCATGTAGAATTGGTGGGCTTTCCTGTGAGATGGATTATTTAAACGGATCCTTAAAGAGCCAGTTTAAAAAGGCAGATAAGAATAATGCTAGATTCACTATTATATTTGGTGAAAATGAATTAGCTGAAATGAAATGTAATATTAAGGATAATCAAACAGATGAACAAGAAACAATATCCTTACTTGAGGTATATACATATATTTTAACAAAGCTAAATAAGGCTAGTGCTTGTAACACTTGTCCTTCAAAGAATTAGAAAAAGAGGAAGTAAAAAAATGAAAAGAGTTATGTTAAAAGACATTAAGCTTGGCGAAGTTAACCATGTAGCTGGCTTTGTTGAGTCTATCCGTAATAAGAAGGCTATGTGCTTTATCGTATTACGTGATGTATCTGGTAAGCTTCAGCTTACAATTGAAAAGGCAAACCATCCAGAGATGGAAGAGACTTTAGCTAAGATTACAGTAGATTCTGTAATTGAGGCTGAGGGTAAGATTTTAGCATCGGAATATGTAAAGCTAAATGGTATGGAAATGTATCCAGATACTATTACAATTGATAGTATTGCTGAACCATCTCCAATTGTAGCTCCTAAGGGACAGGAAACTAATATTGATTTAAGATTAGACTATCGTTGGATTGACTTAAGAACAGAAAAGAATACATTAATGTTTAAGTGCCAAAGCTGTTTTATTGCTAGATGTAGAGAATTCTTAGTTCAAAGAGATTTCATCGAAATCCATTCACCAAAGCTAATTGGTGCAGAATCAGAATCTGGTGCAGGTGTATTTAAGGTAGATTATTTCGATAGAAATGCATACTTAGCTCAGTCTCCACAATTCTATAAGCAAATGGCTATGGCATCTGGATTCGAAAGAATCTTTGAGTGCGGCCCAGTATTTAGAGCTGAAAAGTTTGCATCCCGTAAGCATGCAACTGAATTTACAGGCTTTGACCTAGAATTTTCATATATTGAATCCTTCCATGATGTTATGCATGTAGAAGAAGAAATGCTTACATATGCCCTTGAAGGTGTAAAGGAAAAATATGGAGATGAGGTAAAGCGTGTATTCGGTATTGATATTGTTGTACCAACACTACCTTTCCCAGTAATGGATTTACATGATGTATATGATGAGCTTGAGGCTCGTTATGGATATAAGGTTCCTGAAGAAGAAAAGGGTGACTTAACAACTGAGGGTGAAAGATTAGTTCAGAAATTATCCTTAGATAAGTTTGGTCATGAATTCTTATTCATTACAGGATATTCTAAAGAATGTAGAGCATTCTATCATATGAGAGATGAAAAGGGTGTACCTTGTGGATATGACCTTATTTGGAAGGGCTGTGAAATCACAACTGGTGCACAGCGTGAGCATAGATATGAAATCCTAAAGGCTCAGGCAGAAGAAAAGGGATTACATGATGATGTACAGTTTTATTTAGATTTCTTCAAGTATGGTTGCCCACCTCATGGTGGATTTGGTATTGGTGTAGACCGTATTACCATGATCATGTTCAATCTAGGTATCAAGGATGCAATGTTTATCTTCCGTGGACCAGATCGTCTAAATCCATAAATTAAAATTAAACAAAAACAAAAAAACAAAACCGGAGGAAATATTTATGAACTATATTAGTTGGGATCAGTATTTTATGGGAGTTGCATTACTTTCTGCAAAAAGAAGTAAGGACCCAAATACACAGGTTGGAGCTTGCTTAGTAAACGAAGATAAGAGAATTATTGGTATTGGATATAATGGATTTCCAAGAGGCTGTAGTGACGAGGAATTCCCTTGGGGAAAGGGAGATAATAATCCATTAAATACAAAATACCCTTATGTTGTACATGCAGAGGCTAATGCGATATTAAACTCTAACGCAAACCTAAAGGGCTCTACCTTATACGTTTCTTTATTCCCATGTAATGAGTGTGCAAAGCTTATTATTCAATCAGGTGTAAAAAAGATTATTTACATGTCTGATAAATATAGTGGCACTCCAATGAATTTAGCTTCAAAGAAGATGCTAGATTCTGCAGGCGTAATTTATGAAACTATGCCTGAGATTGAGGTGTTTGTGAAATAATGGAAACCCTTAAATTTTATATAAAAAAATTTTGGGTTTTATTTCCTATTTTTATCCTATCCTTATTCCTATTCACTATTGGTATTATAAGAACGAATCGTGGAATTATATTAAAAGGGGATACGGTAGAATTTACTTCCGTTGTCGATATAAATACAGAAAATGAGCAAAAAGGCTCATTTTCTACTATTTATGTATATTCTGTTGATAAATCAACCATACTTCAAAATTGGATTGTAGAAGGCTTAAAGGATGCAGAATCTTATTTAATGGGTGAATCTACTACTCATATCAATGATTTTGAATCTTACCAAGCAGGAAAGATTCAATATAATTCATCTATTGGGAATGCCCTTGTTTTAGCCTATAGTGAAGCAAGTAAAGAAGATTCAAGTATTCATTTAGAATATAAATTTGTAGGCTATGATGTAACCTATTATGGACCTAAATCAAGCTTTAAAATTGGCGATAGAATTATTGGAATATATTCTAAGGAATATGGTTCTTTAGCTAAAGTAACTGTCGATATTGAAGAATTCAATAAGGTCTTAAGAGAAATGGAAAGAAAAGATGGAGATTATTATTTAGTTAAAAGAAATAATAACGAAATTGAAATTCCATTTATTAAGGGTGTCAATAATTTTGAAGCCTATGGCATCAATGAATGGAGTGAAATACACTCAAGTCCTACATTTAGTGTTGCATCCAATACTATAGGTGGTCCATCGGGTGGACTTTTACAGTCCTTATCCATTTATAACCAATTAGTTCAAGAGGATTTAACTCATGGACTTAAAATTGCAGGTACAGGTACTATATCTATATCTGGTAGTGTTGGTATGATTGGTGGAATAAAAGAAAAGATTCCTACAGCATTTGATGACCATGTCGATGTATTCTTTTGTGCTAGAGGAAACTATAAGGATGCAAAGGAAGCATATGATAGCTTACCAAATCATAATATGAAGCTCGTTGAAATTGAAACCTTCTACGATGCCTTAAATTATTTAAAGGAGGGCTATAAGAATGACTTCGGATGTTAAAAATAAAACCTATTCATCTGTCCAAGATGAAATAGAGGCATTAAATGTATCTAAGAAGAATAAGCTTATTGCCCTATTACTAGCTATATTTAGTGCACTATTCATTGTTATTGGACCAATAACATTATTTGCAAATTTATTAATGTTTACAAATTTGCAAGTAGCATTTTCTTTAGCTATTGCAGTATTTGTAATTCTATTTATGGGTATACTAGATGTAAAATATCTACATTTAGTAACCCAAAGACAAATAGAAGGCCTATACCATGTATGGGTTGTTGATTTGTTATATATTACCATTGTAGTCTTTGCAGTATATTTTATACTTGCAAAGCTTGTATTTAAACTTATGTAGTTGGAGGTGATTATTTTGTTTATTACAGCTTTAGTATTTTTTCTTTTAGTCGTATTTGACCAGGGAGTAAAGTTTCTAGCAAGCTATATTGACCCTAATAACCCTATTGTGCTAGGTAATTTTGTTAAATTTACCTACAAAGAAAACCCAGGTGCAGCCTTTGGACTTGCTAGTGAATATGGTTGGGTTTTAGTTGTAGTTAGTGCCATCGCAACAATTATCTTAGGTGGTCTTGCCATCAAAAATGATTGGAAGCATGGTAAATTTAATGCAATAGGTGTAACTATGGCATTTGCTGGATGTGTTGGTAACTTAATTGATAGAATCATTATGCTAACACCTGAAAGAGGTGGCGTTATTGATATGATTTCCTTTGGACCATGGAACTGGTTTGTTAGTTTATTTGGTCAAGGAGAAAATACATTTAATGTTGCGGATGTATTATTAATCTTTGGTTTAATAATGGTTATTATTGATTATTTATTCTTCTATGATAAGAGAGCGAGAAAATATGGATATCACAGTAAAAGAAGCAAATCACGAAAATCTTAGATTAGATAAGGTATTAGTTGATTTAATACCAGATAAAACGAGAACCTATATTTTAAAAATGATTGAAGAAGAAAAAATATTATGTAATGGTAAACCATTTAAACCAAGCCAAAAGGCAGTTTTAGGTGATGTAATCACCATTTTAGATATTGAACCAAAGCCTTTAGAGGTTAAGGCAGAAAACCTAAATTTAGATATCGTATATGAGGATAATGATGTAGCTATAGTAAATAAGCCAAAGGGAATGGTTGTTCACCCAGGAGCTGGGAATTATGAACAAACATTAGTTAATGGCTTATTATATGAGCTAGATGACTTATCTGAAATTAATGGTGTTATAAGACCAGGTATTGTTCATAGAATTGATAAGGATACAACAGGCTTATTAATGATAGCTAAAAATGATAAAGCAAGTCTATCCTTAACAGAACAATTAAAAAATCATTCCTGTAAAAGAAGATATGTCGCATTAGTTTATGGAGAATTCTCTGAAAAGAAGGGAAGAATTAATGCCCCTATCGCTAGAAGCAAGGAAGATAGAAAGAAAATGGCTGTAGATAAAAATGGTAAAGAAGCTATTACTAACTTTACTGTTTTAAGAAGATTTAAAGGCTATACATTAATTGAATGTGCCCTAGAAACAGGTAGAACTCATCAAATTAGAGTACATTTAGAATATATAGGACATCCACTAGTTGGAGATCAAACCTATGGTAGAAGAAAGGTTATTGGAGACAAGGGCCAATTCTTACATGCGAAAACCATAGGATTTATTCACCCAACTACTGGTGAGTGGATGGAGTTTGATTCAGAGATTCCTTCCTACATGGAAGATTTTATGAATACATTAGAAGAAAAGAAGGATTAATATGGAAAGAGATAGGCTTTACAAAATCCATCAAATTACATTAGCTATTATTTATATTGCATTAATGGTATTTTTTGTTTGTAAATGCCTTGAAAATGGAGCAGATTCCACTGAATCTAGCCAAAGGGTAGCTGATGCAACTGCCAAAGTAATTAATGGGGTAGCTGGAAGTGGCACAGTAGATAGCCAAAGTGAATCCTTTCGCTCTTGGGTAAGAAAATTTATTGGCCACTATAGCTATTTTGTCCTCTTAGGTAGCATTTCTACTCTATTTTATTTATCCTTAAGAAAAAAAGTAAAAGATTATCTTTTACTTACTATATCTTTTAGTGTAGGATTTATTTTTGCAGTTATTAGTGAATTCATGCTTGAGGCTAAAACTTTAGGAAGAAATGGTTCTTGGAGCGATGTAGGAATAGACTATTTAGGTTTTATTACTCTTTCTATAGTTATTGTATTCATTTATTATTTAATTAAATTTAAAAAGAGTAGAAAAAACTCATTATGAAGGTGCAAATTTGCACCTTTTATTTCGTATTTTTTCCTAAAAGTAACGAAAATATAACGAAAATAGTATACAATAACATATGTTATATATTTTATTTTAAATAAAATAATGTTATAATTTTTATTAGTATGAGAGGAGGCCCGTGAATATGCACGTTTTTTTCAAACGCAAATTATTAATTGTTTTATTAACATTTATATTACTTGTGCTTGCAGAAATGGCAGTATATTTAATTATATTTCAAGTTGCGTATGCACAAACCTTCTTACTTGAGATTGGAGTATATATCCTATTACTGATACCGGCAATCTTGGTAAAAAGTAATAAGATATCCATTTCTTATACAGCTACTATTTTAGGATTAACATTACTTTTATTTGCGATAAATATCTCCTTAGATTATGCATCAAGAGATATATTCACCTTCGCTTACTTAAATCAAGTAGGAGAAGCAGTAATGGTATTTGATTTAGATTATGTCAATTGGTTAGCTGTATTAGTATTCTTAGGATTTGGCATATTATATACCTTAGGTATAGTTTCTATATATAAAGTTTTAGTTAAAGGTAATGATGAGGTAAATGTTAGATACCTACCTAGAGGTGCAATTATTTCTTTAGGTTTATTAACCTTAGCTTTAACTATTGAAACTGCAAGCTTAAAAAGCGTTGTTAGTGAGTATTCTTCTAATGAAATATTTGAAGATATGAGTGGATATCAAATCATTCAATATCTATCAAGATATTTAAAGAAAACTTCTATGAAGAAATATGGAGTATTAAATTATTCCTTCGCAAGTGCCCAAGGCACCGTTCAAATTGAAAAGAAGTATGATGAAATTACTGAAGATAGTATTCAAACTCCAGTTACAGATGAATATTTTGGTCTACTTAAGGATTATAATGTCATTGAAATAATGATTGAGTCAGGGGCAGAATATTTATTAAATGAAACACTAACTCCAAATCTATATAAGCTTGCAAGTGAAGGCATTTATTTTACAAATAATGCATCAAAGAATAAAACAAATGTATCGGAATTTATTGGTATTAATGGTTCTGCATTATCTAATGTTCAATATTTTAGTGGTCAATTACCATATTCAGCGCCAAATATGCTAAAACAATATGGCTATGAAACCGCATATTTCCATAACAATTATGGAGATTTCTATAATCGTGATAATGAAATGGTAATATTAGGTTTTGATAATATTAATTTTTCATTAGATATTAATGAAGAACGTCAGTGGTACAATAACTATAATGGTAATTATCCACTAGATAGTGAAACTATTGATGATATCTTAGAAGAGCTAGCTCCATCATGTTTGGATAGACCATATTATTCCTTCTGGACTACACTATCTATGCATGGCCCATATATAGGACAAGAAAACTGGCAAAAGTTTATTGATTTAGGCTATGTAGATAAGCTTCATCAAGCAGAAGAATTAGGTCTTTATGAAAATCCTTGCTTAGACGATCCAGAAAATGTTCAAGCACAAATTGAAATGATTATGTGTGAAACAATGGATTTTGATGTTGCGGTAGGTAAGCTTCTTAATCACCTAGAAGAAACAAATCAAATGGATAATACATTATTAGTATTATATGGAGATCATGATACATATTTCTCTATTGGTATTGATAGACCACTTAAGGAATATGTTTATAATTGTGAGGATGAAACATATTCAGATCAATATCAAACAATGCTATTTATGTATAATAAGAATCTTACAAAAAAATATGCTAAGTTCAAACAAAAAGTTGGTAATTAAGAAAAAATTCCATAATGATATGCTCCATAGGCCTGATATAAATCAATAGGCATAGGAAGCTTAGTTATATTTCTTACCGCTATTGTATGAACTTGTTTCATTGATTCCATATAAGTAAATGAAACTCTTGCCTCGGCCTTTACTCTATATTTAATCTTCTTTAAGAACAGAAGCCAGTTTAAATAATCCTGAAGATGTCTTGTTGATATGCCATGCTTTTTTGAAATCAAAATTGATAGTTCACTATGAATCTGATTTACATTTGATACTGTGTGATTATTTTTGGTGGCATATCTTTTCTTGTTTGGGACTACCGG
>NZ_QXEV01000028.1 GCF_003550015.1 Anaeroplasma bactoclasticum | reverse complement strand
AAACTCGGGATATACCATAGGTTAGGTAAAATTTGCCTATCAAATAAAGATAACCCAGGAGAATTATTATGGAAGAAATTAAGCAGCAGTTAAAGGATTTTATCGTTGACGAATTAGGTGTTGATCCAGACGAATTACAGTTTGATACTCCTTTATTCGGTGAAGGAATCGGTCTTGATTCTATCGACTCTATCGAAATCATCTCTTTTGTAGACGAGACTTTCGGTGTATCCATGAATGGTGTTGACAAGACTAACTTCTTATCTATCGATACAATCGCAGCATACGTTGCTGATCATCAGTAAGATATTACTGACAATAGACAACCCGTTTTTGCGGGTTGTCATTAATTTTACACGCGCGTGTAAAGTTGACTTTACTCAAGGAGGAATTATATATGACAGAAATGAAAAATCGTTGCGTTATCACTGGTTTAGGTACAATTAACGCAATTGGAAATAATGTAGAAGAATCTTGGAAAAATGCTTTAGCAAGTGTTTCAGGAATTAAGAATACCAAAACAGTAGATACTAAGGATTGTTATGCTACACTTGCTGCAGAGGTTAAGTGTGATAATTTAGACAATCTTGAAGGAACAGAGAATATGGACCGTTCCTCTAAGCTTGCAATTAAGGCAGTAACAGAAGCATTAGATGATGCAAAGCTTGGAAAGTTTAATGATGATACAAGAGTATCCGTAATCTTTGGTAGCTGTGTTGGTGGAGCTGTATCTATTGATCACTATTACAGAAATGAGAAAGTTGCATCTGATATTGTTAAAATGCCTATTAGTGCAATTGCAGCAAATATTGCTGGATATGTTAAGGCTGGTGGTGTTGTAACAAATATCGCAAATGCTTGTGCAGCTGGTACAATTTCTATTGCTTATGCATGTGATTTAATTCGTGCTGGTAAGGCAGATATCGTTATCGCAGGTGGTTCTGATGCGTTTGCTAGTGTACCATATGCTGGTTTCTTAGCATTACATGCATTAGACTCTAATCCATGCTCTCCATTCAATAAGTGCTCAGGTATCACTTTAGGTGAAGGCTCTGGTGCAGTTATTGTTGAATCTTATGAGCATGCAAAGGCACGTAATGCCAAGATGTACTGTGAGGTATTAGGCTCTGGTGTATCTTCTGATGCACATCATATTACAGCACCAAGAGAAGATGGTGAGGGCCAGATGAATGCAATTAATTGGGCACTTGAAACTTCTGGTGTAGCTAAGAATGAAATTGGCTATATCAATGCTCATGGTACAGGTACAGCTAAGAATGATAATGCAGAATTCTTATCTTTACATACTATTTTTGATGGTAATAATGATAATCTATCTGTATCATCTACAAAGGCAATGGTTGGTCACTGCTTAGGTGCAGCTGGTGCAATTGAGGCTGTATTTGCAATTAAGGCATTAACAAATAATGTCGTTCCTGCAACTGTAGGATATGATAATGATGATTTAGAAAGATTAAAGGAAAAGGCTGGAGCAATTGATTTTGTTCCAAATAATAGCCATGAAAAGGACTTAGAAACTGTTATGTCTAATTCCTTCGCATTTGGTGGTAACAATGCATCTATCATCTTCTCTAAGAAGGATGGTAATGTTACTACAAAGAATGATAATGGCAAGGTATATGTAACAGGCTTAGGTATTGTAACTCCTTATGGTAGTGGAGTTGAAAATTATAAGGCTAAGATAGAAGAGAATGTAGTTCCTACTGAGGCAAGCCTACATTCAGAGGTTACAGTAGATGATTATGTAGAATATGGCCTAAAGGCTTTATATCGTAAGCATGATAATCTATCTCGTATTCAGGTTGTATCTGGTATGCAGGCACTTAAGAATGCAGGTATTACAGTAACAGATACTAATGCGACATCCATTGGTATTGTTGAAGGCTCTAGTGAGGGTGCACTTGGTACTTGCTTAGAGTTTACAGAAAATATTGTAGAAAAGGGATGCGCAAATGGTAGTGCATTCAAGTTCCCTAATACAGTTTATAATGCTGCAGGTGGTTATTTATCTATTTGTAGTGGTGTTAAGGGCTATAACGTTACTGTAACAAATGGATGCCAGTCAGGCTTACAGGCAGTAGCATACGCAACAAATATTATCCGTCAGGGAAAAGAAACTTATGTTTTAGCATCTGGTACTGATGAGAACATTGAAGGTATTTATGAGGTTTATAACAAGCTTGGTGTTTTAGCAAACGAAGTAGCTATGCCATTTGATAAGAAGAATGGATTTACATTATCTGATGGTTCTATCACATTAGTACTTGAAAATGATAAGAATGCAATTGCTCGTGGTGCAAAGAAATATGCCGAAGTATTAGGCTATGGTATGGCAACGAAGGCAGTTGAATTTGGTAAGATTACTGGTTCTGATTTAGGACTAGATGAAGCAATTAAGTTAGCACTTAAGGATGCAAATTTAACTATTGATGATATTGATACAGTATCTGGCTTTGCTTGTGGCTTAAAGGCAATTGATGATATTGAAATTAATTCTTTAAAGCGTGTATTTGGCGCTAAGGCTGATAGCCTATCTCTACTTGAGGTTAAAGCTCATGTAGGTGAAAGTAGAGCTGCAGCAGCTGCCCTATCCTTAGGACATGCAGCATTAATGCTTGCAGGTGAAATTAAAGAAGATAAGGGTTATACAATTGATGGAGAGGTAATTGATGTTAAATCAGATTCCTTAAAGAATGTATTATGTATTTCATATGCAGCAGGTGGAGTATACACAGCTGTAATTATTACAAAGTAAAAGGAGATTAATATGGTAGCAATAGTAACAGGAGCTAGCCGTGGTATCGGTAAGGCTTGCGCAGTAAGACTTGCAAAGGATGGATATACCGTAGTAATTAATTATTCTCATAATGATGCTAAGGCACAGGAGACTTTAGATGAAATTAAGGCCTTCGGTGGAGATGGCATGATTTATAAGGCAGATATGTCAAATTCTGAAGAAGTTAATAAGATGGTTAGAGAAGTTTCTAAAACATATGGCTCTATCGATGTATTAGTAAATAATGCAGGTATTGTTAGAGATCAGCTATTATTAACTTTAACAAAGGAAAACCTAGACCAATGCTTTGAATTAAATGTTAAGGGATATTTTTATGCATCACAGGCTTGTGCTTTAAAGATGTTCCGTAAGAAGAAGGGCGTAATTATTAATATGTCTAGTGTTTCTGGTTCCTTCTCATTACCAGGTCAGAGTGTATATGGCGCAACAAAGGGTGCTGTAAATACAATGACTAAGACACTAGCTAAGGAGCTTGCTCCATATGGTATTCGTGTGAATGCTGTTGCACCAGGCTTTATTGAAACAGAAATGCTTGAGGCAATTCCAGAAGAAAAGAAGGAAGAATATTTAAAGGTTATTCCACAGCATAAGCTTGGAACAACAGAGGATATCGCAAATGTTGTTTCTTTCTTAGCTTCTGATAATTCCAAGTATATGACTGGTCAGATTTTAACTATTGATGGAGGATTATCTCTATGATTTTAATAAATGAGATTAATGAAAAGATTAAACAAAGACCACCTTTTCAAATGATTGATAGAGTCTTAGAAATTAATCCAAATGAAAGTGCACTTGGTATTAAATGTGTATCTGTAAATGAACCATATTTTATGGGTCATTTCCCAGGCTCACCAATTATGCCTGGTGTATTAATAATTGAATCTTGTGCCCAGCTATGCTCCTTAGTATTTGAAGCATCTGGCACAGATACAGACAATATTTATGTATTACTTAAGGTAGATGGCTTTAAATTTATTAAGGCTGTAATTCCTGGGGATGTATTAAATATTAGTGTAACTAAGACAAAGGTTTTAGGACCTATCACAACCTTTGATTGTAAGGTTATGGTAGATGGTAATATTTATTCTAAGGGAACATTATCCTTTACAAAGGTTCCAAAGGATACAATTTATCAAAGATAATTTATTAAATAAGGGTGATTTTTTATGTGGGGCAATCCAGGGAAGAAAAAGGTTCTTGTAATAAACGGAAGTCCAAAACAGAATAAAAGTAGTACTATGGTGATTACAAATGCATTTATTGAAGGCTTAAAGATGTCTTCAGATATTGATTTAGAAATCATTAATGTACAATCCTTAAGGATTAAGCCTTGCATTGACTGTCTATCCTGCTGGGGAAGAACTGAGGGTGAATGCATCATTAAGGATGATGATGTAGCTATGGTAAAAGAAAAAATATTAGGTGCGGATATCATTATTGAATCCTTCCCATTATTTTTCTTTTCCATGCCAGGTATTTTAAAGCTTTTAACCGATAGGCTATTATCTATGATGTTAACCTATAGAGGTCATAAGCCACCAGAGGATGGAACATCCTTCCATGGTTTAAGATATTATGATCCAAATAAAAGATTTATCATCATATCTAGCTGTGCTTATACAGAAGTAGATAAGGTATATGATGCAGTTAAAGCACAGTTTGATTACATTGTTGGTAAGGATGGATATTATGGTATTTATGTACCACAGGTTAAAACACTTGTAGAGTTAAATTCGGAATCTAAAACAAATAGATTCCTTGAGAAGTTTATTCAAGCAGGTAAACAATTTATGGAGGAAGGCTCTTTAGATAGTGAAACCCTAAAGAGCTTATCAAAGCCTCCATTTAGTGAGCGTGCTTATAAGATATTCTTGGATCAATTTTGGCAGGAGGAAAAGAAATGAAAAAGACATGTACCTTTGAAGATATTAAAACAATGCTAATCGAATGTGCAAACGTCAATGAAGAAATTACTCCAGATTCTGTTTTAAAAACAGATTTAGGAATTGATTCGATTTATGCAGTAGAAATGATTCTAGCACTAGAAGAAAAGTTTGGAATTCAAATAGAAATGAATGAAATGGACACCATGATGACTGTTAAAGAGGTTGTTAAGGTTGTAGAAGGAAAGCTTGAGGTGTAAGCAAATGAATTTGGAAGAAATAGAAAAGCTTATGAAGCTTCTTGAGAATTCTACTCTATCTTATTTAGAGATTGAGGAGAATGGCATCAAGATTAAACTAGATAAGAATAGTGGTGTAAGAGAGGTTTCAAAACCAAATGTTGATGAAACTACTAACTCTTTGCCTAAGGAAGTAGTAAATGCTCCAGTTGGAAAAGAGATTACAGCACCACTTGTTGGTACCTTCCACCAAGCTCCATATAAGGATGCAAAGCCATTTGTAGAAGTAGGCCAAAAGGTAAAGAAGGGCCAAAAGCTTTGCATTGTTGAAGCAATGAAGGTTATGAATGAAATCACATCTCCTTATGATGGTACTATTTTAGAAATCAAGGTTAAGGAAAATGATGTTGTTGAATTTGGTAAAACCTTATTTATCATAGGTGATTAAGATGTTCAAAAAGATATTAATTGCGAATCGTGGTGAAATCGCTGTAAGAATAATTAGAGCCTGCAAGGAGCTTGGTATTCAAACTGTTGCAGTATATTCTAAGGGCGATGAGGAAGCATTACATAAGGAGCTTGCGAATGAGGCTGTATGTATTGGTGATGCTGCACCAAAGGATTCCTATTTAAATGTTGAAAATATAATAACTGCCGCATGCTTATCTGGCTGTGATGCAATTCATCCAGGCTTTGGATTTTTATCTGAAAACCCTGAATTTGCTCGTATGGTAGAGAAGTGCGGCTTAACTTTTATAGGTCCAAATCCTTCTGTTATGGAGAAAATGGGAAATAAAAATGAAGCAATTCAGTCTATGATTGCTGCAGGAGTACCAGTTGTACCGGGCTCTCATAAGGCAGTTAACCTAGAGGAAGGCTTAGATGTAGCAGAATCTATTGGTTATCCTGTTTTAATTAAGGCCTCTGCAGGTGGTGGAGGAAAGGGAATTCGTTTAGTTGAATCTAAAGAAGAATTCACACCACTATTTAATGAAGCAAAGGAAGAGGCATTAAAGTTCTTTTCTAATGATGAGGTTTATATTGAAAAGTTTATTAAGCATCCTAAGCATATAGAAGTACAGCTTATGTGCGATAAGCATGGTAATGTCATTCATTTATTTGAAAGAAATTGTAGCTTACAAAGAAGAAATCAAAAGATGATTGAAGAAGCACCATGTATTTCTATTTCTCAGGATTTAAAGAATAAATTATATGATAGTGCAATTAAAGCATGTAAATGGATTGGCTATGATTCTGTTGGTACAATTGAATTTTTAGTTGATGATTCTGAAAATTATTATTTTATGGAAATGAATACGAGAGTCCAAGTAGAGCACTGTGTAACTGAGGCAGTAACGAATGTGGATATCGTTAAAAATATGATTAAAATTGCTTATGGCTTACCACTACAGTTTAAGCAAGCAGATATTAAGCTATATGGCTATGCCATTGAGTGTAGAATAAACGCAGAGGACCCAAGAAATGATTTCCGTCCAAATCCTGGTAAGATTAATTTCTTACATACTCCAGGAGGAATGGGTGTAAGAATTGATTCTGCAGTTTATCCAGGCTATACAATTTCTCCATATTATGATTCTATGATTTTAAAAGTAATTTGTTTTGCAAAAACAAGACTAGAATGCATAAGAAAAATGCGTCAGGCTTTGGAGGAATTAATTGTTGATGGTGTTAAAACTACAACAGAATTTGATTATGTATTATTACACCATCCAGAGTTTATTTTAGGACATTATGACACTTCATTCATTGAAGGATTTATAGGAGAGTTAAAGGAAAATGGAAAACTCATTCAATAAAAGAAAACAAGAAATCCTAGAATTTAATAATGCAATGGAGGAATTAAACCTAAGAAAGAAATATGCACCACAAGTACCAAAGGAAATCCCTGATGATTTAATTGTTAAGTGTCCTGGCTGTGCAAGATTGATTTTGAAGGATAATTATATTTTAGACCATAAGGTTTGTCCTTATTGTAATCACCATGGTAGATTAACTAGCCGTGAAAGAATTATTGATGTATTAGATTTAGGCTATGAAGAGTTATTCACTAATATCAAAGAGAAATATATAGATTTCCCAGATTATGAGAATAAGCTAGATAAGGCGAAAAAGGCTACAGGTGAAGATGAATCTGTAATGTGTGTATTAGGTAAGATTGATGGTATTAGCGTATGCGTTGGTGTTATGGATTCCTTCTTTATGATGGGTTCTATGGGAAGCGTATGTGGTGAAAGAATTACAAGATTAATTGAATTTGCTGAAAAAAAGAATTTACCATTAATTCTATTTACAACATCTGGTGGAGCTAGAATGCAAGAAGGAGTAATTTCTTTATTCCAAATGGCAAAAACTAGCCAGGCTTTAGCTAGATTTAAGGAGAAGGGATTATATATTGCAGTATTAACTGACCCAACAACAGGTGGTGTTTCTGCATCCTTCGCATCCTTAGCGGATATTACAATTGCAGAGCCTAATGCATTAATTGGCTTTGCAGGTAAAAGAGTCATTGAAAGAACAATCAAGGAAACATTACCAAAGGAATTCCAAACTGCTGAATTCTTACTTGAAAAGGGATACCTTGATATGATTTCTGACAGAAAGGATTTGAAGCAAACTTTAAGCTTATTGCTTAAGCTTCATAACTATAAGTAAGATGATTTTAGAAGAAAATGAAAAGAAGATAAGTCAGCTAGAGGAGGAGCTTTTATCCCTAGATCCATCGGATAGTCGTGCATCTTCACTTAAATTACAGCTTAAAGAATTAAAACAAGAAACCTATTCGAATCTATCTGCTTGGGATAAGGTATTAATTGCAAGAAGTGAAAAAAGAATTAAGGCTAAGGCTTTAATTGATAAGCTAATTACAAATTTTATTGAGCTTCATGGAGATCAATATTATTCTGATGATGCATCAATTATTGCAGGACTTGGCTTCTTAGGTGATATGCCTATTACCGTACTTGCTCAGGCGAAGGGCGAAAACTTAAATGACAATTTAAAAAGAAACTTTGGAATGACTTCTCCAGAAGGCTTTAGAAAGACACTTCGTTTAGCTAAGGAAGCAGAAAAATTCCACCGCCCAATTTTAACTATTGTAGATACCTCAGGCGCATACCCAGGTAAGGGTGCAGAAGAAAGAGGACAGGCTAGAGCGATTGCGGAAAATTTATATGAATTTTCTAAGCTTAAAACTCCAGTAATCTCTATTATATTATCTGAGGGTGGTTCTGGTGGAGCATTAGCCCTAACAGTATCGGATCATATTTATATGTTTGAAAATGCTGTATATTCTGTATTATCTCCAGAAGGATTTACCTCCATTCTATTTAAGGATAAGGTTCCTGTAAGAGAGGTTGCAGAGGTAATGAAGCTTACAAGCCAGGATTTAATCAATTATGGTATTGCAGATGAGATTGTAGAAGAACCACTTGGTGGTATTCGCTATGTATCCGATAAGTTTGCGAAAGAATTAAAAGAAAGATTAGTTAAGAAGTTTACAAGCCTTATGGAATTAAGCGAAGATGAATTACTTAACAAAAGATACGAAAAATTCAGAAGAATTGGAAGTGTATAAAAATGAAGATTGCATTTTTATTTGCTGGTCAAGGTGCCCAGTATGTAGGTCAGGGCAAGGACTTTTATGAAAATATAGATTTCGCAAAGGAAATCTATGATAAATATCCTGATATTAAAGAAATCTGTTTTACAGATTCTAAGGGTGTATTAAATCAAACAGCATATGCACAGCCTGCAATGCTACTTACAGGCTATGTCATTTCTAAGGCACTAGAAAAGGAAGGAATTATTCCTGAATACACCTGTGGTCTATCCTTAGGTGAATATACTGCTTTAGCATTTGGTGATACATGGAGCTTAGATAATGCTTTAGATATCATCAAAAATAGAGGAAGAATCATGCAAAATGCTCTCCCTTTAGGTACAACTAAGATGGCTGCCATTATCGGTTTAGATAGAGATAAGGTATTAGATGGTATTAAGGTTAGTGAAGGTGTATGCGAGGTTGCCAATTATAACTGCCCAGGACAGATTGTAATTACTGGTGATAATAAGGGTGTTGATTTAGCAATGGAAAATATGACTAAGCTTGGTGCATTAAAGGTAGTAGAATTAAATGTATCTGGTGCTTTTCATTCCTCCTTCTTGTTAGATGCATCAAAGGAATTAAGAGGTGTATTAGATAAATACACTCCAAATACTCCAAAATATAAGATGATTTATAATGTATCAGGAAAAGAAGAAAATAGACCTTTAAATGATATTTTAGAAGATCAAATTCATTCTTCTGTATATTTTGAAGATTCTATTAAGTATTTAATGGAACAAGGTGTAGATACATTTATTGAAATTGGACCTGGTAAATCCTTATCTGGCTTTGTAAAAAGAGTAAACCGTAAGGTAGGTATTTATACAGTTACAGATTATGAATCCTATAAAGCTTTAGTTGAGGCATTAAAGAAATAATGATAATTAAAAAGCTAAATTGGGAATATGAATCGAAATATTCCTTCTATTTGGTTGATGAAATAGAATCAACCAATACCTATTTAAAAGAAAATGCTAAGGATTATAATGACAAAACTGTTCTTATAGCTCAAAGACAAACAAAGGGTAGAGGAAGATATAATAGAGTTTGGGTATCGGAAGATGATTGTATATTTTCTATTTTATTAAAAAAGAATGGTGCATATCATCTAACAGCCCCACTTGCCTTATGCTTAGCCTTAGCTGGCTTTGGATATGATACAGGAATTAAATGGCCAAATGATATTTATTTACAAAATAAGAAGCTTGCAGGAATTTTAATTGAAGATGTATATCAAGAATCTTTCTCTAGTGCCATTATTGGTATTGGACTTAATATGAGTGATAAGATGGAATTTAACGCCATAGGCTTAAATACAAAATTATCTAAATATGAGATTATTGATGCTGTAATGAATAAGCTATCTGAATTAAACAAAATGGATATTAAAGATGTTATTGAATTATATCGTAAAAAATCCATAGTGATTGGTAAAATGGTTTCTTATCATGATAAGCTATATAAAGCTATAGGTGTAGATCAAAATGGCCATTTAATCTTAAATAATGATTCAACTACGATTCATGTTTCAAGCGATGAAATTGATATAAAGGAGTCTATAAGATAATGAAGATTAAAGATTTATGTTTAATGACTGTATGTCTTTCTATATTAATCATATGCTCTAAAATATCTGTATCTATAGGAGTAATATCTATTACCTTACAAACATTTGCAGTTTCTTTTATTCCATTTTTATTAAAATGGAAGAAAAGTGCAATTGTATTTATATCCTATATTCTAATGGGCTTAATTGGGATTCCCGTATTTAGTGAAGGTGGAGGCTTTTATTACGTATTAAAGCCATCCTTTGGCTTTATTTTAGGCTTTTTGGCATCTTCCTTCATAAGTGGGTCAAATATCTTAAATAACCATAAAATGGCCAATTTATTTAAAGGATTATTAGGATTAATTCTTTTAGATTTCATTGGCTTAGTATATATGTATTTCATATTGAAATATTATATAGGTAGTGATAAGGTTAGTTTATTATATATTTTAGAGGTTGGCTTCTTCCCATTCATTTTAAAGGACTCTATTAGTGTTGCAATATCCTTTATTATCTCTTTAAGATTAGAACCAATCTTGAATAATAGCTTATATCCAAATAAAGAATTACCAAAAATTATTGAGTAGGCATAATTGCTTACTCTTTTTTTCTCTTTGTGATACAATAATACTAACGTTAGAAAGGATTCTTTAAAATGAATAAGAAATTAGTAAGAAGCATTTTAATATTCATTTTTCTATTTGTAATAGAGCTTTTATTAAATTCGATTTCATTATCGGATTTATTTTTGCTTAGAAATATAACATCCTTTTATTTATTCATATTAGTTGTAATATTAATCTTTTATTTCTATTTTAGAGTTTTAGATAAGCCTATCAGAAGATATTTAATATCTATAGGATTACTACTTGCTTTATTATTATTATTTAGAGCATCCAAATATATTGCATTCGAAGAAAGTAATTTTATCGCAAGACATCTTTGGTATTTTTATTATTTACCATTTATATTTACTCCAGCATTAACTATTCTCGCATCCTTGAGTGTAGGAGAAGATGGATTATTCAAAAGAAAAGGAATAATTATAAGTTTATTAACATTTTCTAGTATATTATTTTTAATTGTTTTAACGAATGACTTACATCAGTGGGTATTTAAATTTAATGAAAACTTTATAAATTGGGACAATCAATATTCTTATGGTATTTTTTATTTTGTATTAATTGGAATTTTGGCGATAGAAATGATAATTATTATAATCATACTTATTAAAAAATGTAGCCTTTCTGCTGCCAAAAAAATGATGTGGCTACCTTTACTTCCAATTTTATATTCTATCGTTTGGATGGTATTTTACGCTTTAGGTGTATTTGATAAGATTCCATTTTCCTTAGGAGAACTACCAGAGGTATTTGGCTTTTCTATTGCAGGCTTTTTCTTAGGCTCTATTGAAATAGGATTGATTCCTACCAATAAATACTCTAAAGAGTTCTTTTTAAAATCAAATATATCTGCCTTTATTACAGATAATAAAGGAAATATCCATATTAAAGGAAATGAAGCATTAGAATTATCCAATAGTGATTTAATCTTTGATAAGACAAAAGTATTAAGCCAGGATATAAGATTACATAAGAATAAAATAAACGGTGGCTTTGTATATTGGAGTGATGATATCAAAGAATTAAATCAAATTAATGAAAAGCTAGAGGATACTATTGAATCCATGATGGATGAAAATGAGCTTATAAGATTAGAAAATGATTTAGCATTTAAAGATGCATTTATCACTGCTAAAGAAAAGACATATGATAATATCACTCTTGCTACAAAAAAAGAATTAGATCATATAAAGGCATTAGCTGAAAAAACAAAGGATGATTTATCTTTATATGACCAAAATATTAAATATATTTCTATTCTTACTGTATATATAAAAAGATATGCAAATTTAATGCTAGAAGCGAATGATTCTATATCCTTAGATGAGTTTTATTTGTCCTTAAATGAAATTGTATTATATTTACAAAAGAGTAATATAAAGGCTTTCTTAAATAAGAATTATGAAAATAGAAATATTGATTCTAAAAATATTATGGGAGCATTCCAAAAATTTGGAGATATTTTAAATGATTCCCTAGAGTTCTTTAAAGGTCTTATGATTACTATAAATGATACTGGCTTAAGGCTAGTTCTTGAAGGAATAGAAAGTAGCTTTGCAAAAGAAATAGAAGATAATACCTCCTATATAGATATTTCTTTTGGAGGTGACCTATGATACCTTTTATGGATTTAAATTTATTTTCAAGAAATATCCTATGCTTTATATATTTAATTACTTGTTTCTTTTTCATTGTTAATGCTTTATTATCCTTAGGTCAAAAAAGAGTTAAGGATGCTATAATATCTTCTATATTTTGCATTTTCTCTTATATTATCTTAAATGGTATTAAGGAAATGAATCTAAAGAAAAATGAGGCAATTTTCTCTTTCTTTAATCAGATTCCAGTATTTGTATATGTATTGGTAGTAATAATATTATTTATAACGAATATAATAATTATTATAAGAAATTTTAGATGGAATTATAAAAACATAAATCAATTAGCTTATAAGGAAGCATTTGATATGCTTCCTGCAGGATTATGCTATTACAAGGATGATGGAGTATTGATTTTAAAGAATCATATGATGAATGAAATAGCTTATAATATAACAAATAAGCTATTATTAAATGGAATAGAATTCTATGATAAGATCAAGGATAAATCTATTTATGAGCTAAATGATATGGTAATTAAATTTAGATTTAATGAATTTATGGTAGATGGAATTCATGTAAATGAAATCATTGCAGATGATATTACAGAATTATATGCAAAAACAAAAGAGCTACAAAAGTTAGATTTAGAAACCAAAAGTGCAAATCTAAGAATGAAGCAATATGGTAAAAATATTGAAGAAAATATTAAAAGACAAGAAAGATTAGATAGTAAGGTTAAAATTCATGATGAATTTAATAAATTATTATTATCAAGCTTAAATGCATCTAAAGAAGAGGATAAAATAAAAATATTAGAAAGCTTCCAAAATAACATTTTAGTTTTATCTAATGATACCGAAAATGAAGCTGCAGCAAATACCTTATCGGATATATCTGTTTTAGCAAAACTCATTGGTTTAGAATTCGTATTTGTTGGTAATATAAAAAATTACACAGAAGAAGAATTAGTTCTATTTGTAAAATCAACAAAAGAGATAATGGTCAATAGTAAAAAGCATGGTAATGCAAATAGAATTGAAATTAGAATTAGTGAGGATGAAAAGAATAGATATATTGAATTTATAAATGATGGCAATCTTCCATCCTCATTTGTTCCATCTGGTGGACTTAAGGTAATTGAAGATAGAGTAAGTTCATTAAATGGTATAGTAGAATATAATACAAAGGATGTATTTAAAATAAAGATTACCTTAAGAAAGGAATAGCTTATGTATAATGTTTTAATTGTTGAAGACCAAACAATGCCAAGAAAGCTTTTAGAAATATATGTAAATGAAGAAAAAGATTTTAATTTAGTAGCATCTATTTCTAATGCTTCCTTAGCCTTAGATATATGTAAAAGAAGCAAAATAGATTTAATATTAATGGATGTATTAACCGAGCTTGGAAATAATGGATTAGATGAGGCTTTGTTAATAAAAAAATATGATTCAAATATTAAAATCATTATTGTAACCTCTATGCCTGAGGCTTCTTGGTTAAAAAAAGCAAAAGAGAATAAAATAGATTCTTTCTGGTATAAGGATGGAGATTCTAATTCCATTATTGATGTCATGAAAAGAACAATGAATGGAGAATCTATTTTTCCATTAGATACTCCAACGATTCAATTTGGTAATGCATCAAATCATGACTTTTCTGAAAGAGAATTAGATATATTAAGAGAGCTTATTACAGGAGATAGCAATATAGAAATTGGAAAAAGATTAGGGCTATCTGCAAATACAGTTAAATGGTATATTCAAGGCTTATTGGATAAGACTGGATTTCATACTAGAACAGAGCTTGCAGCTGTCGCAAGAAGCTTAGGAATTGCAATAAAATGAGTTTGTTTTCATAAGGATGCCACCCAATTGGGTGGTGTTTTTTAATTATAATTAAAATAAAATATAACATAGATATTATTTTAAAAAGGAGAGTAATATTTATGAGGAAAACAAAGAAGTTTTTATTTTCAATATTCGCTTTAGGAATGGCTTCCTTTTCTTTAATTAGCTGTGGTGATAGCGAAAAAACAACTACAAAAACTATAACAGAATCAGTAGGCCCTACAGAAACTGAAACAGAGACTCCTACAACTTCAAATCCTATTTTAGATATTATTGGAGAATTTAATTGGGAAGAATATGCCGGTGCAACATTCACCTATAAATTAGGCGAAGATGGAGAAGAGATAGAGGTTTCTGCAACTATTACAAAGGAAGAAACAACTATTCCTTCTTGTACTAAGGATGGATTAAATACTTATATAGCTAAGGTAGTAATTAATGGTGAGGAATTTATAGAAAAGAAGGAAGAGGTTGTTCCTAAGCTTAACCATAAATATGAAAACCCAGAATATGTCTGGGCTTATGATTATTCTACATGTAAGGCAAGTGTTTATTGTGAATATTGTCAGAATGAAATAACAGAGGAAGTTACATCTACAAAAGATGTTTTAAATGAGGTTTCATGTAGTAGGGATGGTTTAACAAAATATACTGTAGAATTTACTAATGAAGTATTTGAAGACCAAGAGGTTGAAGTAACTACTCCAAAGACAGAAGACCATGATTATACATATAAATATACATGGAGTATAGATAATAAAGAATGTATGGCTGAAGCAGTATGTAGTGTATGTAATGGCACTATAACTGAAAAAAAAGAAACAGAAGAATCTATAATAACTACTGCAACTTGTCTTCAGGATGGAATAATAATTTATACAGCCAATTTTGATAATTATATTTTTGAAACACAGTCAAAAGAGGTTAACATTGGTCGTGCAAGCCATAAATTAGATAAGTATTATGGATATCCAGCTACATTCTTTAATGAAGGTAGAATAGAGCATAATAAGTGTACTGTTTGTGGTAAATTATTTGATTTATCTGGCAAAGAAATTACAGATGCTTCTATTCCGGTTTTATCTAAGGAAATATCTTTAGCTATTAATAATGATAAATATGCATTAACCCTAGTAGAGGATAATGAAAATAGCATTCAGTGGAAATTAGAGGCTAGTGAGGTTAAAGTTGGAGATACTATAAAGCTATTCCTTAAAGATGGAAGTGAGTATTCCTTCTTTAATGGGGATGGTATTGATGATGATTATAAAGTAACTGTCGATGCAACGGATGTAACATTTAATGTCCTTGCAACACCAAATGGTGTGGCTATTAGCTTAGAGTATGAAACGGAAGAAAAGGGAATTTTTGTTGAAGTAACAAATGATTCAGGCGTTACTTTATACCCTATGTCAGAAATCAATTATAATTTTGGTACGGAAACAAATAGCTATGTATATGGTTATATTTCTCTTTTAGTTGGTGATAAGGTTTTAATTAAGGATACAATTAATGATAAAACTTATGGTTATAATGATATTTTAGAATCAGAAATTTGGAGAAGTCATTATTTCACTTGTGGTGATAATGGAGAAATTATCATAAATACAACCGATAGAGTCGGCTTTGAATTTAGTAGAAATGGTGATGAAAAGCTTACCTTAGCATTTGTTCATGACCCTGTAACTGTTACTAGTATGGAAGTAGGAGTAAAGGGTGAAGTGGATACAGCCCCTTTAACAAAGAATACAATTAGTGAGGATTCTAATGAATATGGTTATGCACTTCATATGTTAAACCATGAAACTACAGTGAATGCGACAGATATTAAAGAATATATTTTGGCTAATGGTTATATCGTTTATCAAATTGAATTACCAATAAGTGCTCCTATGTCTATTTATTTAAAGGATAATTCAGGTAATACTTATGGATATTCTGTATTTGAATCCAAATATAGTAGTTCTGATTTCACTTATTCAAACGATGAAGGCTATATTCATTTAGAAACAAGTGGTACTTATGTAATTATGTTTATTCCATCTTGTGGTAATATTGCAATTTCCTTTGCACCTGCATCAGCATCTTCAGATGCATATTATATGACAAGTAAGGAATCATCCTTTACAGGATTAACAAAGGATAGTAACAATATAGTTACAGTATCTAATATTGATTTTGACAAGAATGGTTATATAGCATTTACAGATTCTTCATATAATATGCTAACAGTTACCTTAGATACAACAACAGACTTTATTGTATCTTCCACATTACTAATGTGCACTAAGGCAGGTAAATACACACTTACTTTAAATTTAGATACATTAGTTGTACATGTAGATGTAGTTGAATATGTAACTTTAAGTGGCTTAGTTGATGGTGCTGCTATAAATTTAGGAAGCTATTCTTCTAAAACATTCAAAAGAAATGCAAGTAATGAAGCAGAAGTGGTTGCAGAAGGTATGGTAATTACAGCAGCTAATCAGTATGTATCCATTATGGATCCTAATGGAGAAGGAGTAACTGATATTACAGTTGCAAGTGATTCTTCAAGCTTAATTTCATTATTAGCTGCAGGCTCTTATTTCTTAGTATTTGCAGAAACTGGTACATATAATATTTATGTAAATGAAGATACTCATGTTGTAAGAGTTGTAAAAACCGCATAAAAATTAGCATCTAGGTTATACGCCTAGATGCTTTTTTTCTATTTTTTGTTTTAAAATAAAATAGAATAATTTATAATTAAATTAAAGAATGCGATGGAGGATAAGAATATGAAATATACATTTGAGAAATGGTTAGTAACACCTAGAAAAAATGAAGAGGGTGAAATCTCTGGTTATGCTTTATTTAATTCTATAGATAATCCGGATATTCATTTCCCTATGGAAGTATTTGTAAGTGAATCAGATATGAAGGAAAATGAAGTATATGATTTAGATGTATTATTCTATTGTCATGGAATAAATAAGATTGCAAGAAATAAAGAAGAATTCTTAGGGCTAGATGAGCCACTTTCTTTTGAAGCTACCATTCCTACAGGCTCATTTCCTTTAGATGAAAATGATAAAGATTTTAAGCCTGAGCCTGTAAGCTTAATTAATTGTACGATTACTCATATTGTTACAAATGAAGAAGTACCTCATCCAGATAATATTTTAATTTTTGATGCTAGCCTACTTGGCCTTGAGATTGAAGCTGCAATAGTAGCTGAAAAGAAAAGTGAGCTACCAAAGCTTACAAAGGGCAATATCCTATCCGGTATATTTTGGGCAGAAGCTGAACTATTCTAAGGTGGCATTATGGTATTTGAAATAAGATATTATATTACAGAAGCTTGTTATAGAAATGGTACTCCAGCATATACGGAAAGAATTGAAGGCACAAGAGATTATGCTATTAGATGGATTCAAAATAAGCTTAAGACATCGAATTATAAATATTATGATTTAATTGAAATTAAATAAAAATAGAGCGTTGCAAATTTTTGCAACGCTCTATCTTTTAATTCATAGTAACAGATAGATTTATTTTAGTACTATTTATTGTTTGCATTTCTAGAGTGAAGGATAAATCTATTTTATTATTATCCACTAGATTTAATGTGGTTTGTCCATCAGATGTTAATACATATGGATAATAATCCTTTTTAGCGAATTCGATTAGATTGAATCTTTCAGAATACTGTCCTGCTTGATCATTGTTATAATTCATCATCACGGTACCTGAATTATAAGTATATAAGCATCCATCTACATGATAGATTATAATTCCGCTTTGATTTAAAGAAGTAGAACTATAATTTAAACCGAGTCCTGAATTATATACGATGATATAGAATTCTTGGAATGGACCATAGTTTAAATCAAAATTGTTTGAAATGATTGCAAAATCACCAGTATGTTCAAAACTATTAAGCTCTATTGTTTTAGATTTATTAATAACCTTTCCTTCATTAATCCATCCTAGTAATAGTTTAGAATATACATTTTGATCTGTAAACTCTCCATCCATTACATCCATTCCATTTAATGGAGGGAGGAAGGTACGATCGGTATAATTCGTGTCATAATAATCATCTAGTCCCATCATATGTCCAAATTCATGAATTAATGTATAAGAATCTATCGTATGACTTCTAGTAATAATCTGATCATAATTAATATGATAGAATCGATACGCAAATACATTATCATAAGTGTCTTTTTGATTTCCATATTCTTTAGCATTATTTCTTGTTGCAGGCCATGCAATATCAAGTTTGGACGAAGAATCTAAAGTATGAACTAAAATGATTCCATCGATTGCACCATCGGAATTAGAATCAAATTTTGAATAATCATATTGATTGTCATAATATGCTAGCGCATCATTAACTAATTCGGAAATAGTAAGAGAACTATCATAATAAGAAGAATTCTTTTTGGCTCTATACCAACTATTCACAACCTCAAAGGAAAGATTTAATTTTTCATAGCTTGATTCCAAATAGTAGTTTCTTAGAGAAATATTATTTGTTCCATAAAGAACAGTTTCGATTTCATCAATACTAATAGTGTTTCTATTATAAGGCTTGTCGTAAAAATCTATAGGCAAAACAAGTATTTTTACATCTCCTTTTGATGGACAAAAATAATCATATCCATTGATGTATGACAAATTTGGATACTTTGAATTATTCATATCGATGGTATCACCCAATAAAAAAATTGGATTATCTTCATTGGTGTAATATGTATCATAATAATCTACATATCCTCTTTGATACATATAGACATCTAAATAAGGCTTATAAAATAATTCTCCTGTATAGTAACATAAGTCAATATAAGTATTTGTATTTGTATCGAAGAATGTTTTATATTCCATAGATGTTTTTTCATCTATTCTTTCCCTAATTAATTTATATTCTTTGAATTGGTTTACATAGTCTTGATAGTCTTTTTCTTTAATGTTGCTTACTTTATATTCAAATTGAAAATCTTCATTATAAGTATCATTTATTTTATAGGAATACCCTGTACAATAGGGTAATACAATACCATAGTATTCCTCCATTCTCTTTTTTTCATTTTTGCTAAAGTCATTTAAGTTATCTAAGCTTATGCCTAAAAAACAAGAACTTAAGCTTAAAAGAAATAAAAATGATAAAATACTAAATATTATTTTTTTGTAACGCATAATATACCTCCTTAATTAAGGTATATATATTATATATTATTTGAGAATATTTCAAAAGTTATATAAATAATATATAATAAAGGAAAGTGAGGATTATATATGGAAGATAAGGCTTTAACATATATTCGAGGATTATTAAATATAAAAGATGATGTTATTCCAAAGTTTGATTTAAGTGATATGGAATCACCTAATTATAAGGATACTATAGAGAATATTAATCTTATTTTAGATGAGAATGACCCTAATGCAGTTAAATATTTATGGAATCACATTATAATTCCTTTTGATTATAAAGTGGATTTAGATTTTACAGAGGATGCAAAGGGCTTTATTGAAAGCTACTTATATAAAAGAGAAGAATGGTTAAAGAATTCTAGCCTTTATTATCATAATGATTTATCCTTAAATATCTTAAGAAATATTAATCCTCCTATGGAAGGAGAAAATGTAATCTTAAGAGTAGGTACTAATTTAGATGAGGATTTATATTATAAGCATTTAATAGAGGATGGAGATTTCCTGTTTTATACAATGATTCCTTTAGAATCAAGTAACCCTAAAAATGTAGCATTAAACCTTTATCATCCATATTCTTTTATAGTAGAAAATAAAAAAACAAAGGAAGCCTTAGGCTTAGTAGCCCTAAGGCCACTTAGAAAGGATCAAAATTTCCAATCTCCACTTGAGGCTGCTGCCTTAAGCTATTATATTTATAAGGAGCATAGAAATAAAGGATATGCAAAGGAAGCTGTAGCTTTATTAATGGATGCATATTTTAATGAAAGATTAGTTGCATTAACTACTAAGGATTATAAATATGAGATGGAGGCAAATTATAATAAAGCTATATCGATTAGTTTAGACTGTAGTGAAAAGAATTATGCATCTATAGCCTTAGCGAAAAGCTTAGGCTTTAAAGAAGAAGCTATATTACATAATACATGGTATTTTGGTGATGAATATTCAAACGGTATTTTTTTCTTTTTAGATAGGGATTCTTATTTTAAATTATAATAATGTTATTGAAATTATAATTTCAATATGCTTGAAAGTCCATTTTATAAAATGTAAAATATTTATAAATGGTTTAAATTGAGGAGTTGTAAAATGATGGGTACAAAGGAATATTATCTAGAAAATGCGAAGCAGTTTATTCTAGATACAGAGCACGCAGATATGAGTGCTCAATATGAAATCTTTTTAAAATATATGCCTAAAAGGGGAAAAATATTAGATTTAGGCTGTGGGTCTGGAAGAGATTCCCTATATTTTCAAAGTATAGGTTATGATGTTTTAGCTATAGATCCTATTGATGAATTTTTAAATCATGCCAAAGAAATAGGCGTAAAAAATGTTTTAAAGCAAACTGCAGAAGAATTAAATTATAACGAAGAATTTGATGGCATTTGGGCAAGCGCATCCTTACTTCATGTTCCAGCTTGTGATTTAAATTTAGTATTAAAAAAATGCTCTAAGGCATTAAAGGATAATGGTGTATTCTATTGTTCTTTTAAATATGGTACATTTGAAGGCGAAAGAACAGAAAGATATTATGTTGATCAAACAGAGTCTTCTATTTTATCCTATTTAAAGGATACAGGATTGGTTTTAGCATTTGTAAATATGAGCGATGATGTAAGAGAAAACCGTACGGATCGCTGGTTAAATGCTGTATTAGTTAAAGAGGTTGCTTAAGTATGGTTTTATTATTTGATTTCGATTCTACTATGTTCTTTTTATTTAAGGATTATGATAGAAAACCACTTGTTTTGAAATTAAATAATACACTAAAAAAATACGGTCTAGAGGAAGTTTCTGACCGTAATTTTTTTAATTGCTTTTTATTTGCAAGGGATAATAAAGAATGCTTAAAGGAAATTAATGAAATAATAGTAGAAGCTGAACTTGATGCAGTAGATAAGGGATACCATGTAGATGGATTTAAGGAAATATTTCCAATACTTTTAAATAAATATTCTATTGGAATTGTTTCAAATAATTCTAAAGAATGCATAGATAAATATATGGAAAAATATCATAATGGATTATCCTTACCATTCTTTGGAAGAATACCTTTAAGAGCGGATTTATTAAAGCCAAATCCTTATTTACTAGAACAGGCTTTAAAATACTTTAATGTAAAAAAAGAAGAATGCTTATATATTGGAGATAATTTTATAGATTATTTAGCTGCAAAAGAGATAGGTATTCCATTTTTAGGGATGGCTTATCTAGAAAGAAAGCAAAATACATTTAAAGAAAATAATATACCTTATGTAAAAAATTATTATGAACTAATGGAGATTTTAAAATGACAGAAATTGAAAAGATGGAAAAGGGATTAATATATAATCCTAATGTTGAAGAAATTGCAGGAATTCAAAGACCCTTGTTAGATGGACTAAAGGAATTTAATAAATTAAAATCTTCCGATATCTTAGAAAAAACGAAATATATGAAGGAAGTATTTGCTTCCTGTGGAGATGGCTGCTATATCGAATTACCATTTTATGCAAATTTTGGTGGTGCTCATGTTCATTTTGGTAATAATGTATATGCTAATTTTAATTTAACTTTAGTAGATGATGGACATATTTATATTGGGGATAATGTAATGATTGGACCTAATGTAACTATAGCTACTGCAAATCATCCAATATTACCAGAATTCCGTTTAAAGCAATTACAATATAATAAGGATGTTCATATAGAAGAAAATGTATGGCTTGGTGCAAATGTTACAGTAGTACCTGGTGTAACTATCGGTAAGAATTCTGTAATTGGGGCTGGCTCAGTTGTAGTTAAAGATATTCCTGCTAATGTTGTTGCAGTAGGGAATCCTTGTAAGGTTTTAAGAGAAATATCAGACCACGATAAAGAATTCTTTTATAAAGAAGAAAGAATCGATTGGGATTTATATAAGTAAGGCTATTGAAAAAAATAGTCTTTTCTTTTTTTTAGCATAATATAACAAATGATTTGTGTTTCCCCATTTTTTAATAAAGGGTAAAAATGATAAAAAAATATCCAGGTAGAAATACCTGGGTTTTGTGTCTTATATAAGTGAAAAAAGACCTCAAAAATGGTATAATTAAATTGGCAAAAATAACTAAATACCAGAGGACTTTTTCCATGAAAAATTATAGCACTTTAAACGATATTTTAAAAGATGAAATTGTTAATTATATAAAGGATATTACAAAAGGCTTAGGTAAGGTAGATACTCATTTTATATCAGATATATTTACTGGTATTTTAAAACACAATACAGTAATACTATCT
>NZ_QXEV01000027.1 GCF_003550015.1 Anaeroplasma bactoclasticum | reverse complement strand
CACTTTTTCCTTATATAAAGCACAAAATCCAGGTATTTTTCACCTGGATTTTTTTTATCATTTTTACCCTTTATTAAAAAATGGGGAAACACAAAAATATATAGGAATTTGTGGAAAAGAAAAAACTCCCTTAGAAGCCTTAGCTTCTTTTGGGAGTTATATTTCTTATAGATCGTTGATATCTGTCTCTTCGAATTCAGCAGTGAAATCAGAAGATTCATCATCATCTTCAGATTCTCCTCTTGCTAATCTTGCGATAGAGCCATCAACATCATCGTCTTCATCAGAATCTCTTAAATCCTGTGCTTGAGCCATTGCCTCTGCATAAACAGAACCATTTTCTTCAATAGGACGATGCTCACATTCAAATGTGTCCTCCTGTAAAATACCAGTACCTGCAGGGATTAATCCACCGATAATAGTATTTTCCTTTAGACCCTCAAGAATATCTACCTTAGACTGAATTGCAGCTGAAGTTAATACTCTTGTAGTTTCCTGGAAGGAAGATGCAGATAAGAAGGAATCAGATGCTAAGGCAGCCTTAGTAATACCTAAGATTAACTGCTTTGCAACAGGTAGCTTACCCTTACGTTGCATACAATCCTTAACTGCTGCATTGTATTCTAATACAGATACATCTCTACCTGGTAATAAATCTGTATCACCTTCAGAATCAACACGTACCTTACGCATCATCTGACGAACGATAATTTCGATATGCTTATCGGAAATATCTACGGACTGAGAAGTATAAACCTTCTTTACTTCTTCAACGATATACTTCTGAGTAGCAGTTGCATCTAAGACTCTTAATAATTCCTTTGGATGAATAGAACCCTTCATTAGCTTATCGCCACGACGTACATAAGAACCTTCAGAAACTAAAAGCTCAGATGTAGCATCAACTGTATAGGATTCTGTTTCATTTGTTTCATCATTAACAATCTTAATTACCTTACCAGCCTTAGAAGGTGTAATGGATTCAACTGTACCATTGATTTCGGAAATAGTAGCCTTTCCTTTTGGCTTACGAGCTTCGAAAAGCTCCTGAACTCTTGGAAGACCTTGAGTGATATCGGCAGCAGATGCAACACCACCTGTATGGAATGTTCTCATTGTTAACTGAGTACCTGGCTCACCGATGGACTGTGCAGCAATTGTACCAACAGCCTCACCAACCTCAACTACCATATTTGTAGCTAAGTTTCTACCATAACACTTCATACAAATACCGCTTCTAGCAGCACATGTAAGAGCTGTTCTTAAGCATACTTCCTTAATACCGCTCTTTGAAATCTGAGAAGCCATATCCTCTGTAATTAATTCATTACGCTTGCAAATAACCTCACCTGTTTCAGGATTGATAATATCCTTTGCAGCGAAACGACCAATACAACGATCAGCAACAGATACAACTAGCTTTGGCTTACCATTGTCTAGTGTATTCTCATCAACAATATCAGTTACATAGAAGCCTCTTTCAGTACCACAGTCTTCCATAGAAATTACGACATTCTGAGATACATCGACAAGACGTCTTGTTAAATAACCAGATTCTGCAGTCTTTAACGCAGTATCGGTAGAACCCTTACGAGAACCGTGTGTAGAAATGAAGAACTCAGCAACAGATAGACCTTCACGGAAGTTTGCCTTAACTGGAACTTCGATAGTCTCACCGGCTGTATTAGCCATTAATCCACGCATACCAGCTAGCTGTGCGAAGTTAGATGCGTTACCACGGGAACCAGAATCGGCCATCATGAAGATGTGGTTATCCTCATTCTTAGCAAGCTCGCTCCATAGACCAGCAGAAATTTCAGCTGTAGCTGCATTCCACTCTTTCTCTACGCTCTTCTTACGTTCCTTATTCGTAATTAAACCTTCTTCGTAGAACTCAGTAATCTGGTCTACCTTCTTTTCAGCCTCTCTAACTCTCTCATGCTTGCCCTTATAATCTAGGACATCTGCCATAGAAATAGTCATACCGGCAATTGTACAATACTTATAACCTAAATCCTTGATTCTATCAAGCATTCTAGATGTTTCAGTAATCTTAAATCTCTTGAATACTTCTGCAATGATTCTTGCAATCTGCTTCTTCTTTAATGGAGCAACCTCTGGATGAGCTAATAACTCCTCACGAGATTCAACAACATTCTTAGTATCTAAGAAATACTTAAGTGGAGTTTCACCAGTTAAATTTGCCTCAGTTGGCTCATTTAAGTATGGGAAGGACTCTGGAAGAATTGTGTTGAAAATCATCTTACCCATTGTAGTGAATAGGTAATTTGAAGGTCTTCTTGCAGGAAGCTTATGCTCTCCTAAATAAGAACCATCAACAAAAATACGAGTATGAAGTGTAATTGCACCATTCTTATATGCAATATATGCTTCATCATAATCCTTATAAACATGACCTTCATTAGGTTCACCCTTACGCTCAAGTGTAATATAGTAGTTACCTAAGATCATATCCTGAGATGGAGTAACAACTGGCTTACCATCTCTTGGGTTTAGAATGTTATTACATGCAAGCATTAATAAACGTGCTTCAGCCTGTGCCTCTAAAGATAGAGGTAGGTGGATAGCCATCTGGTCACCATCGAAGTCTGCGTTGAATGGTGTACAAACTAATGGGTGAAGACGGATAGCCTTACCTTCAATTAGGATTGGCTCGAATGCCTGAATACCTAAACGGTGAAGAGTAGGGGCACGGTTTAATAATACTGGATGCTCACGGATAACCTCTTCAAGAATACCCCATACAGAGTTTTCCTGGTTATCAACCATCTTATTTGCAACAGCAATAGAATTGCCCTGCTTCATTAATTCTCTTAAAACGAATGGCTTGAAAAGAATTAATGCCATTTCCTTTGGAACACCACACTGATACATCTTTAAGGATGGACCAACAACGATAACGGAACGACCAGAATAGTCTACACGCTTACCTAATAGGTTCTGACGGAAACGTCCCTGCTTACCACGAAGCATATCGGATAAGCTCTTTAGCTTATGAGTCTTATCTACATTACCCTTTCTTGCACGCTTAGCGTTATCAATTAGGGCATCTACAGCTTCCTGAAGCATTCTCTTCTCATTCTTAGTAATAAGATGAGGAGCATGCTGCTCATACTGCTTCTTTAAACGATTGTTACGGTTTAAAATACGGCGGTATAAGTCGTTTAAGTCTGTAGTTGCAAATCTACCACCTTCAAGCTGAACCATAGGTCTTAATGCTGGTGGAATAACTGGAAGTATATCTAATACCATCCATTCAGGATTGTTATCGCTTCGTAAGAAGGATTCAACAATCTCTAGCTTCTTAATAACCTTATCACGACGTTGCTTAGAAGAAGTCTTTAATCTAGTTCTTAGCTTCTTCTCCTCTTCTTCTAGGTTAATACCACGAAGTAATACCTTAATAGCCTCAGCACCAGTCAAAGCCTTAAACTGACCAGGATATTTTTCCATCATTTCAGAATAGTTCTGTTCAGTTAAAATCTGCTTAACTTTTAAGCCACAGCCTTTATTAGAAACCTCTGTAACAATATAGGATGCTAAATAAACAATTTCATCTAGATCCTTAGTTTTTACATCAAGTAGGGTAGCAAGTGGAGATGGTGAATTTCTTAAGAACCAAGTATGAACTACTGGAGAAGCAAGCTGAATGTGACCCATTCTTTCTCTTCTTACCTTAGATTCAGTAATTTCAACACCACACTTTTCACAGACTTTACCCTTGTCTGTGTTTCTCTTAGATTTACCGCAGGCACACTGATAATCCTTAGAAGGTCCGAAAATCTTCTCACAGAATAATCCATCTGGCTCTGGTTTTAAAGTACGATAGTTAATTGTCTCATGCTTTAAAACCTCACCATGTGACCAGGATAAAATTTCTTCAGGAGAAGCTAAACCGATTTTAATGTACTTATACTGTTTCATCTTATTCCTCCTCCTCGAATGCAATTGCGTCATCTGCTTCTTCAGTAACTACTGGCTCTACTTCCTCTTCATTCTCTTTAGCTTCAAAGTTTGAATTAGCTACAGATAAGTAGTTATAAGAAACACGGTTTGTTGTAACCTGACGAATTGTATGATCAACGATAGAACGGTTAACCTCGTTCTCGCCATCGGAATTAATTAATTCAACATGAATACCTAAAGACTGTAATTCACGTGTTAATACACGGAATGCTTCAGGAATTGATGTGTCTGGTAATGGTTTACCAGATGCAATTGCATCGAATGTACGATCTCTTGCTACTAAGTCATCAGACTTAACTGTCATCATTTCACGAAGTACATGAGCTGCACCATATGCCTGTAATGCCCAAACTTCCATTTCACCGAAACGCTGACCACCATTCTGTGCCTTACCACCCATTGGCTGCTGAGTAACTAATGTATACTTACCAATGTTTCTTGCATGTAACTTATCATCAACCATGTGTGATAACTTAACGAAATACATGATACCAACAGTGATACGGTTTTCGAATGGTTCACCTGTACGACCATCAAATAGAATCTGCTTACCATCGCAAGTGTAGCCATCAACTGCTGCTTGATCATCTGGGTTTAAGCCCTTGTCGATCATTTCCTGACGATGCATGCCAGCTTCTTTCATAATCTGTTCAATATCTTCAATAGTTGCACCATCGAATACTGGAGTTGCAACCTTTAATTCAGGAACTGCTGCTTCAATCTCATACTGAGTTGGCTTATGACCGTTCTTAGCAACATATTCATCAACGAATGCCTTTCTATCACGTTCAGTAATAGTTCTAGCTGCCATACCTAAGTGTAACTCTAGTACCTGACCAATGTTCATACGAGAAGGTACACCCTGAGGGTTTAGCATAATATCGATTGGACGACCATCAGCTGTAAATGGCATATCCTCAACTGGTAAAATGTTAGAAATAACACCCTTGTTACCATGACGACCAGCCATCTTATCTCCGACTTGAATCTTTCTCTTCTGTACAATGAAGATACGAACTACTTCATTTACACCTGGAGTTAAATCGTCACCCTTAGACTTCTTGAAGTGCTGTACAGACTGTACAATACCTCCTCCTCCATGAGGAACTCTTAAGGATGAATCACGAACATCACGGCTCTTTTCACCGAAGATTGCAAGTAATAGCTTCTCTTCTGGTGTTGGATCTGTCTGTCCCTTAGGAGTTGTCTTACCAACTAAGATATCTCCTTCCTTAACCTCAGAACCAGGAATAATAATACCATTTGCATCTAGGTTTCTCTTAGATTCTTCCTTTACATTAGGAATTTCATAAGTGAACTCTTCTGCACCAAGCTTAGTGTCTCTAGCTTCAATTTCAAATTCATCAATATGTAAAGATGTATAGTAGTCATCATATACCATCTTTTCAGACATGATAACGGCATCCTCGAAGTTATATCCTTCCCATGTCATGAAGGCAATACGAACGTTTCTACCTAATGCTAATTCACCATTCTTCATGGATTGACCATCAGCAATAACATCACCACGCTCTACTTTTTCACCAACACTAACGATTGGACGCTGCATAATTGCAGTTGCAGAGTTTGAACGTAAGAACTGGTATAATTCATATTTACGAATCTGACCATCATTTTCTCTTATAAGAATCTTCTTTGCATCAACATATTCAACAATACCATCTCTTAATGCAATTAATGCTGAACCAGAATCCTTTGCAGCACGGTACTCCATACCCGTACCAACGATTGGAGATTCAGGATTAATAATAGGTACTGCCTGACGCTGCATGTTTGCACCCATTAATGCACGTGTAGCATCGTCGTGCTCTAGGAATGGAACGCAGGCTGCAGCTACGGATACAATCTGCTGAGGAGAAACGTCCATGTAGTCAATCTTATCTGTAGAGTTGAACATTTCAGCCTCTCCATTACGACGACCAATGATCTTTTCATCAATCATGTATCCATTCTCATCTAGACGAGTATTGGCAGCGGCAATAATCTTACCTTCCTCATCATCTGCAGATAAGTAAACAATTTTATCGGCAGAAACTACATTTCTACCTTCACTATCTCTTTCAACAGCGAAGAATGGAGTTTCAATAAAGCCGTATTCATTAACCTTAGCGTATGTAGCTAAGGAAGTAATTAAACCGATAGATGGACCTTCTGGTGTTTCGATAGGGCACATTCTACCATAATGAGAATTGTGTACGTCACGAACCTCAACACCGGCTCTATCTCTTGCAATACCACCAGTACCTAAGGCAGAAATACGTCTCTTCTGAGTAATTTCAGCTAGAGGGTTAATCTGATCCATGAACTGGGATAGCTGTGAAGAACCAAAGAATTCCTTTAAAGAAGATGTTAAAGGCTTAATGTTAATTAAGTTTTGAGGAGTAGCCTTTTCTACTTCAACAGTAGACATACGGTCCTCAATATTCTTCTTTAATTTTGCAAAACCAATACGGAACTGGTTCTTTAATAATTCACCAATTAATCTTAAACGTCTATTTCCTAAGTGGTCGATATCATCAATTGTACCAACACCAGAATATAGATTCATATAATAAGATACTGTAGCTAAAATATCAGACATTGTGATATGAAGTGCAGTTTCAGCATGATAGTTACCGATAACCTTTACAACCTCAGTTTGATCACCCTTAACATTATTGATGAATAGGATTTCACAAATAGGGTCCTCACATAATGTGTTGCCTAAATCGATAACGCTACGGAAGGCAGCTCTTGCCTTATCCAACTTATCATATACTTCACCAGCGATTCTATCACCATAAGAAGCAATCTTTGTACCAGCAGCAAATAATAACTCGCCAGTCTCATCATCAAAGATATCCTCTTTAGCAACAACATCCTGTGCTAATGTATGATTCTTAGCTCTCTGTAATACATCAAGCTTGATATTATACTTAAAACGACCTACAGTCTGTAAATCATATTTATTTGCATTAAATAAACGATCAGAGATTAAAGCTCTAGCACCATCTGCTGGTACTCTATCACCCTGACGAAGCTTAGAATAAACTTCAATTGCAGCATTCTCAGAATTCTTATTCTCATCCTTCTCTTTTTCGAAGGTAGCCTTTAAATGCTCACTCTCACCGAATAACTCAATGATTTGCTCATCAGTAGATAAACCATAAGCTCTTAATACTGTAGTTAAAGGAATTTTCTTGGAACGGTCTAGCTTACCATACCAAACATCCTTAGATCCTGCTTCATACTCAATCCATGCACCACGAGTAGGGATAACCTGACCAGAGAATTTGATATCTCCTGTCTTCTTATCGATTTCCTTATCGAAGTAAACACCAGATGAACGAATAATCTGAGAGATAACTACACGCTCAGCACCATTGATTACGAATGTTCCGACTGGAGTCATGTATGGGATATCACCCATGAACATTTCATGCTCAAATAAGTCGCCAGTTTGTGTATGCTCTAGCAATACCTTCACCTTTAATGGACGAGAATAGTTGATCTTTCTTAGTTTAGATTCAACAACATTGTACTTTGGGTCTTCAAAACGATAATCTAAGAAGGATAACTTCAAATCACCGTTGAAGGAAGTAATAGGAGATGCATCCTCAAATACTTCTTTTAAGCCCTGCTCGACAAACCAATCAAATGATTTTGTCTGAATTTCAATTAAGCCTGGTAGATCTACGCTTGTACGTACTCTGGAGTAATTACGACGAACGGATTTCTTACCATAATTGACATTCTTCATAAAGACACCTAGCTGTATAACCGAATGTTATACTTTTCCTTTCTATTGTTTTCTAAACTGTCTTATAGACTTTATAGCAATCGCTAAAAGGGTGTTTAATACCTTTTTTTGGATTTCCACGAATCTATGTAAAACTAAGCTTTTACTTAGTAAAACTCTTTTTCATAAGCGCATTTCAGCAAATATTTGCCATTATACGCATTTTAATATTATATTGCAAGTTGTCAAATAATGCAAGAAAAAAACAAAACTTTTTTACAAAATAAAAACCACCCGTAGGTGGTAATTAAAATATAAGCTTATTTATGCTTTTTCTCTATAGGATGGTTCATCCTTATTTAAGGAAGGTGTAGAAATGGTTTGAATGTTCTTTTCCATAAAAGATACACCAACCCATTTACCAAATTTATAAGCTACATTTTTAATCAAGCAAAGCTTAGTAAAGCCCATTGCCTTATGGAAGGCTATAGATGCTCTATTCGAAGAAGTAACTAAGGATATAATTTTACATAAGCCTAAGGATAATCCTAGTTTTTCAATTTCATTATATAATCTTTTTCCAATACCTTTTCCTTTAGAATCACAAGAAACATATATAGATAAATCAGCTGTTGTAGCATAAGCCTTTCTCGTATTAAATTTATCTAAATATGCAAAGCCTAAAACGACTCCTTGTTCTTCATAAACTAACCATGGGTAAAAGGAAGTTACCTGATGAATACGGTCTAGGTATTCTTCTTTTGTTAACTCCTTTAGCTCTAATGTTATGGCTGTTTCTCTTATATAGTAGTTATAAATTTCTACTAATTCTTTTGCATCTTCATCCTTAACTCTTCTTATCATAATATTCACTCTCTAATCGCCTTTCACTACCCCTATTATATAGAAAAAAGAGTGGAAAGTAAATTCCACTCCTTCGATATTTGTAACTTAGTTAATTAGTTAGCCTTATTAACAGAACCAAACATTGCCATCTTAATTGCAACGATTTCCTTGATTCCTTCGAAGCCTGGCTTTAATAACTTACGTGGGTCATAACCCTTCTTCTCTAAGTCCTTGCCCTCTTCGATATACTTTCTTGTAGCTGCTGCAAAATACTGCTGACACTCAGTATTAACATTTACCTTGCAAACACCTAAAGAAATAGCCTTCTTAACCTGATCTTCTGGAATACCAGTACCACCATGTAATACTAAAGGCATATCTCCGCACTTAGCCTTAATTGCAGCTAAGCAATCGAAGTCAAGACCTAACCAGTTTGCAGGATATGGACCATGAATGTTACCAATACCAGCTGCAAGCATATCAATGCCTAAATCAGCAATTAGCTTGCACTGCTCTGGATCTGCAACTTCACCACGACCCTTAACACCGTCTTCTTCACCACCGATAGCACCAACTTCAGCCTCAACAGTAGCGCCCATGAAATGAGCTAAAGTAACGATTTCCTTTGTCTTAGCAATATTTTCTTCTAAAGGTAATGCAGAACCATCGAACATAACAGATGTAAAGCCAGCCTTAAGAGCAGCCTTAGCACCTTCATAAGTACCATGGTCTAAGTGTAATGCAACAGGAACTGAAATCTTCTTTGCTTCAAATAAATCCTTTACTAAATCAGCAACTACCTTATAGCCACCCATGTACTTTGTAGCACCCTCAGATACCTCAATGATAACTGGAGACTTCTGCTCTTCAGCAGTTTCAAGAATTGCCTTAGTCCATTCAAGATTGTTAGTATTGAATGCACCAATTGCATAATGGCCTTCTAAAGCGGCCTGCATCATGTCTTTAACATTAACTAATGCCATAATTATATTTTCCTCCTAAATATGTACTCTTGTACATTTGCTATATAAATAATATTCTTTTTACCTTTTATTTTCAATAAAATGAAAGAAAAAAAGAGATGAAATCGCTACCCTTTTATTAATAGAAAAAGGCGCAGTATCACTACTGTGCCTCTGGGAAAATATAACAGTTTAGGACTAAAAGCTACTGAGATTTAGAAAATGGGGTATACTCAGTAACTTGTGGGACACTAAATCATATTGGATTAGTTACAATTAGAACTAATCATTCTCATAAATAAATCATTATATTTAATCAAAATAAACTACCTGTAGGAGTATATTCCCTAACAGTTGGGAAGCTTAGTAATGAAGGATTTGTATTAAAGTTTGTAACTTCCATATTACCTGTAAGTGTTTGGCCACCAGATGTTCCTTTTGCTTCTAACTTTAAACAAATATTATATTCCTTATCAATATAAATCTTACCCTTACCAGAATTTTCTTCTCCTAATATTTAGTATATTTATTATACTCTAAATTAATGTATTTTTCTTTTTTACAATAACGTCGTTTTCGTAAATGACAAATTTTTGAAATTTATAGGTAAAAAAGAACGTTTTTTGAAGAACGTTCTTTCTACCTGTTATTTTGAATAAAGCTTGTGAGCATAAAACTCAGGTTCTGTAGTAACCTCAATCTTAAGCTTCTTTAATACCTCTGAATCTACCTGAGGTAGGATAACTGTAGAATGTGCTTGAGTAAACTTAAGCTCATCAATTTGCTTTAATGCCATATCTGCAAGTGGATTCGTTGTAGCTGAAATAGCTAAAGCAATTAATATCTCATCTGCATGTAATCTTGGGTTATGATTTCCAAGCTTATCAATTTTCATTTTAGAAATTGGTTCTATAATTGCTGGCGTAATTAAAGGAATAGAATCACGAATACCAGCTAGAGTCTTTAAAGAATTTAGGATTAAGGCAGCAGGTGCACTTAATAATGGAGTTGTACGTGATGTTACGATTGTACCATCCTCAAGTTCAAGTGCCATTGCCTCTGTTCCACTCTTCTTCTTTTTATCTACTGCAGCTTGTACGCATTTTCTATCGCCAACAGAAATATTTAATTGTCTCATTAATAGTAAAATCTTATCTACTGCCTCTTGACCAATTTTACCATTTCTTAAATCAACTAAGGAGCGTAGATATCTTCTTATAATTTCATCCTTTGATGCTTGACATGCAGCTTCATCATCACAGATTGCAAAGCCTGCCATGTTAACTCCCATATCTGTTGGAGACTTATATGGAGATTCTCCATAAATAGCTTCAAACATAGATTTTAAAACAGGGAATATTTCTACATCTCTATTATAATTTACGGCAGTTACAGCATATGCCTCTAAATGATATGGGTCAATCATATTGACATCATTTAAATCTGCAGTTGCAGCCTCATAGGCTAAATTTACAGGGTGCTTTAAAGGAATACTCCAAATAGGGAATGTTTCATACTTAGCATAACCTGCCTTTACGCCTCTTTTATTTTCATGATATAGCTGTGATAAGCATGTTGCCATTTTTCCAGAGCCTGGTCCTGGTGCAGTAACAACTACGATAGGACGTTCTGTTTCAATATATTGGTTTTTACCGAATCCATTTTCAGAAATAATATTATTAATATCGTGTGGATAACCAGCAATTTCATAATGTAGGTAAGTTTTTACACCTAAATTATTAAGCTTTTTCTTAAATGAAGCTACCTGTGGTGCAACCTGATATTGTGTGATACATACAGAACCTACAAATAAACCAGAGGAACGGAAAGCATCAATTAATCTTAATACTTCTGTTTCATAGTTAATGTTTAAATCTCCACGCATCTTATTCTTAAGGATATCTTTTGCATTAATTGCAATAATCACTTCCACCTTATCCTTAAGTGTTAATAGCATTCTAAGCTTAGAATCTGGTAAGAATCCTGGTAATACTCTTGATGCATGATAATCATCAAAAAGCTTTCCACCAAATTCAATATAAAGCTTGTTCCCAAACTTGGAAACCCTGTCCAAAATGTTTTTAGACTGCAATTCTAAATACTTTTCATTATCAAAGGCTAATCTCATTGTCTTCTTCTCTCTTTGGGGTAAAATTTAAAAAAAGAAAAGCTCCCACTTGAGGGAGTTTGATTTTTCTAGGGTGCCCTTAAATATTATATTATAATATAATATCGAGGTCAAATGAAAAATGAACTTTTTATATGCATTTTTCCATTTATAAGATATAATTAAAAATAGGTGATACAAATGAAAAAAAACGAGAAATTATTAAGCTACTTATATCTCAATAAAGAAGACGAAATTATTCTTTATGATAAAAAGGAATCCCGCATATTCATTTATGATGAAGAATGGGCAAAAGAACACGAAACTGTTGCCATTCATTATACATATAATGATTCTATAGATGAGATGCCTATAAAGGATTTTGCTGAAATTGCAAATAACCTAATCCCATTTCCACAACCAAATAACATAGAAATTATGAAGGATTTTGCTAGAAAATATTCATATCCAGATTTACTGGATTGTTTATACAAAAAAGGTGCATATAGAAACTTCAAGAATTTATTAAGAAAATATTCTTTAGTTGATAGTTACTATGCGTTTGAAGATAAATGCTACAAAAAAATAATTACAGACTGGGAAATTCAATTTGGAATTATAGAAAAGAAAATCACTAAAAAGGAAAGAACAAATCTAGTTAAGCTTTCTAATGAGGCTTTTTCTTATCATCCTTGGGAATATTTCACAGATGAGGATTATTTCACTATTCATTATTTAAATAAAGAAATATCCTATATTGTTTTGGGCCATTATGGTAATTGTTATGGCTTATGTATTTATTTTGGAAAAGAAGGAAAACGTGAGTTACAGCTTGAAAGTATGATAGCATCCTTAGATGAGGAATCCTTACTTCCTATGGCAATTAAAAACTCCTATGCAATTTATTTTGATCCATATGATACATTAACTCCAGAGGATAAAGACTTCCTAGATGGCACAATAAAGGAAATTGAAGATATTCCATATCCATCATTTAATGTATTTAGCATAGGTAGACCAGTAACACCTGCTAAAAACTCACACCATTATAAAGATATTTCCGTAGCATTAAGCTTATTTAATACTTTTATGGAGAAGTATATTGAAAAACCAATAAACTCAAAACAAGTATTCCATTTAGATATAACCATTGATGATGATTATAATGTAAAATACAAAAAGACTAAAGAGGAGGAATCTCCAATTCCATATTTTGATTTGAGTCTTTTAGAAAACGAAAATGAATATAAAAAGTGCAATAGTACTTATGTATTAGATATTGCTGTATCTCCAGGCCCTGTTGTGAAAGATGGAGAATCATATTTGCCATTCATACCAATTCTTTATGATTTAAATAAGGATAAAATTGCTTTTGCAGTTTCTACTATTGCAGAATGTGATGATTATGTTTCTGCAATTTATCATGAATTAGATTCTTACTTTAAATCTACAAGAGCGCCAAAGGAAATTCTTGCAACTAATCCAATAGCAAGTCTTCTTGGAGTTCTTCTATTAAAGGATAAAGATAGAGTTTCTAATGCTAAAAAGAAATATGAAACACTTGAAGAATTTAAACAAGGACTTCTTGATCAATTAGTTTCCGAAAGAAAAGATACTATAATTCAATAAATTAAAAATGCTCCTAATGGATTGTTCCAAAAGGAGCATTTTTTAGCTTTTTATTAATACTAGTTATTTGTGTTGTTATTCTTTACAACAACATCATGTGCTCCACCTTCAACGATAGAAACACTAGATACTAAAGTAAGTTTAGCTTTAGATTGTAATTCAGGAATAGAAAGTGCACCACAGTTACACATTGTATGACGAATTTTAGATAATGTTACAGCAAGTGTATCATGAAGTGGACCTGCATAAGGAACATAGGAATCTACACCTTCAACGAAGGAAAGCTTCTTTGAACCACCTAGGTCATATCTTTGCCAGTTTCTAGCACGAGCACTACCCTCACCCCAGTATTCCTTCATATAATTACCATTTACTAGCATCTTTTGAGTTGGAGACTCATCGAATCTAGCAAAATATCTTCCTAACATACAGAAATCACATCCCATAGCTAAAGCAAGTGTAATATGGTAATCATGAACGATACCACCATCAGAGCAAATAGGAATATAAATACCAGTTTCCTTAAAGTATTCATCTCTAGCCTTTGCAACCTCAATTACTGCAGTTGCCTGACCACGACCAATACCCTTAGTTTCTCTTGTAATACAAATAGAGCCTCCACCAATACCAATCTTGATGAAATCCGCACCAGCCTCAGCTAAGAAACGGAAGCCTTCTCTATCTACAATATTACCAGCACCAACCTTAACTGTATCGCCATATTTTTCTCTAATCCATTTAATTGTATTCTTCTGCCAGCAAGAGAATCCTTCTGATGAATCAATACATAATACATCCGCACCAGCCTCAACTAATGCAGGAACTCTAGTCTCATAATCTCTAGTGTTGATACCAGCACCTACAATATATCTCTTATGAGAATCTAAAAGCTCTAATGGATTTTCTTTATGAGAAGAATAATCCTTACGGAATACAAACGCAACTAAGCATCCATTCTTATCAACAATTGGAAGACTATTTAATTTATGATCAAAAATGATATCATTTGCTTCCTTTAAAGTAGTTCCTTCAGGAGCTGTTACCATTTTTTCAATTGGTGTCATGAATTCTTTAATCTTTAATGCTCCATCCATACGAGATACTCTATAATCTCTTGAAGAAACAATACCCATTAGCTTACCAGATGGAGTACCATCTTCTGTAATAGCTACAGTAGAATGGCCTGTTTCTTCCTTCAATCTTAATACATCATCAAGTGTATCTAAAGGAGATAGGTTACAATCACTTGTAACAAAGCCAGCCTTGTAAGACTTAACTCTTTTTACCATTGCAGCTTGATTCTCAATTGTTTGAGAACCATAAATAAAGGAAATTCCACCTTCCTTTGCCAAAGCAATTGCCATTGTATCATTAGATACAGATTGCATAATTGCTGAAATCATAGGAATGTTCATTGAAATTGCTGCCTCTTCACCCTTTTTAAACTTAACAAGGGGAGTTCTAAGTGAGACATTTTGTGGAATACAATTCTCATCAGAATAACCAGGAACTAACAAATACTCGCTAAAAGTATGTGATGGTTCATCATAATAAAAAGCCATTTTATAATCCTCCAAATTTTATATAATTTCAAACATTTTAACATTAAAAACAGCGATTTTCAATAGATATTTGTTTCATAAAACTATGGAAACGATTACTTGAAATTTTATTCAAAAGAAAAGGATAGATCCTATATATTTAGAATCTATCCTAATAAATATTAAGCCTTATTGTTAGAGCCTAAAACTTCTACAATCTTATGCTTTACAACATCCTTAACGTTCTTTCTACCATCACCTAAATACTGACGTGGGTCGAAATGATCAGGATGCTCATCAAAATGAAGACGAATTGCTGCAGTCATACCTAAACGTAGGTCTGAGTCAATGTTAATCTTACATACAGCCATCTTAGCTGCTTCTCTTAATTGATCTTCAGGAATACCGATTGCATCTGGCATCTTTCCACCATGCTCGTTAATAATCTTAACATATTCCTGAGGAACGGATGAAGAACCATGTAATACAATTGGGAAGCCTGGTAATCTCTTCTCTACTTCCTTTAAGATATCGAATCTTAGTGGAGGTGGAACTAAAATACCATCCTTATTTCTTGTACACTGTTCTGCCTTAAACTTATATGCACCATGAGATGTACCAATAGCGATAGCTAAAGAGTCTACACCAGTACGCTTAACGAAATCCTGTACCTGATCAGGATCTGTATAGCTTGACTTACCGAATTCAACCTTTACATCATCCTCAACACCTGCTAAAGTACCAAGCTCAGCTTCTACTGTTACATAGCGTCCACGAGCCTTAACGTCATGAGCGTACTCACAAACCTTTCTAGTTACTTCAACATTTTCTTCATAAGAATGACCAGAATAGTCAATCATAACAGATGTGAATCCATCATCGATACAAGACTTACATAATTCGAATGAATCACCATGGTCTAAGTGTAATACGATTGGAATATTTGGGTTGTTCTCTACAGCTGCTTGAACCATATGAACTAAGTATCTAGCGTTAGCATACTTTCTAGCACCAGAAGATACTTGTAGGATAACTGGAGAATTTAATTCACCAGCAGCTTCAGTGATAGCCTGAACGATTTCCATGTTGTTAACATTGAAAGCACCAACAGCATATCCTTCCTTATAAGCTTTTTCAAATAATTCTTTAGAATTTACTAAAGGCATAAATATTTTCCTCCTATAATGTTTTAAATAGTAAATACCATATATATGGTATCACATTTTTTAATTGAAAACTATACTTATCACAAATTATTCGCCTAATTTTGCTTCAAGTACAGATCCTGTTTGATTCGTTCTAAATTCTTCTAGCTTTAATGATAGTTCCTTATCCTCAATACTTAAAATAGATATTGCAGATAAAGCTGCATTCTTTGCACCATTAATAGCTACTGTCAAAACAGGAACACCACCTGGCATTTGAACAATAGAAAGCAAGGAATCAAGTCCATTTAGAGCTCTTGATTTTACAGGAACACCAATAACTGGTAGTGTAGTCATTGCAGCTACCATACCAGGTAAGTGAGCAGCTCCACCTGCTCCTGCAATAATTACTTTAATTCCTCTTTCTTTTGCAGTATGTGCATATTCATACATTAAATCTGGAGTTCTAGGTGCAGATACTACTCTTTTTTCATAATCTACACCAAACTCTTCTAGTACGCTACATGCATCCTTCATAACCTCATAATCTGAGGTAGATCCCATAATAATTCCAACCTTAGGCATAATTAATCACCAATAATTTCAAATAATCTCTTAGCTGCGATTGCAGGACCTTCATGCTCCATTCCAGGAACAGCAAGTCTTGTATGTAATACACCAACCTTTGTGCCATCTTCAAATAGCTTATCAAAGATTCTATCAATAATTACTCTAGTCTTTTCTTCTCTTTGAACTGGACCAAATGGATTTGCGAAGAATGTTTCTGTCATACCAACCTCTTGAGTTGTCCCCTTAGCTCTTCTTGCACCACGAATGAAGATTGGCTTAGCCTCATCTGCAGTCTTATAGAATTCAACTGCATCTTCACATTCAGGATCATAGTTGTTTGCATATAATACCATATCTACACTATATCCTTCCATAATCTGTGGATATGTAGCTACTGGAATAACTAAACGAGAGTTTGTCTTATCTGGATTCATGAATATAGCTCTATCCATTTCACGATAAGCATATCCACCAGTCATATCATCTAGTCTTACGAATGCACCAATTTCAGTACCATAAGCCTTGATGTTTCCATCCTTATCCATCTTAAATGTACCCATATCATCGAAGATAGTAAGCTGTGATGAAATATCATCTCCAGCCATTTCAGAAAGTGCCTCTAAAGATTCACTCTTACCAGCACCAGAATCTCCAATGATTACAATATTCTTTGTCTTACCAGACTTCATTGTGATATGTACACAAGCACCATGAAGTGGTAGGGCACCTTCTTCAATCATCTTTGTATTATATAAAGTTAATAGCATCTTCTTCATATATCCAAAGTAATCGATAGTTGAATTATGAGGTGCAACACCTACATAAATATCATTTTCCTTATCATAATAGAAATAAGATTCATCTTCATAATCTGCACCAAAGATATAGATTAATTCAGGCTTTCTGCCCTTAACCTCAGATACTGGTACAAATTCGAATAGGTTACATAATGTAATACCATGAGCTAGATAATCTCTATGGAAATATACATAAGCAAGCGCACTACCAACCTTTGCAGCATAGCAATAATATTCCTTTGCCTTAAAGTTATCCTTAATCCAGTTAATAGGATTTTCCTTTGCTTCAGGATAAGTACCTGTTCTCTTGTTCTTATCAGAATAAGAAATGAAAGGTGGACGGATAATGATTTCTTCAATAGCCTCACAATCTGTTAAGAATGCATATGGAGAATCCTTCTCCATCCAATGATTCTTTGTGATTAGGATAGCTGCATTAGTACCTGCAGGAAGCTGACGGTAAATTGGGAATCTATGTCCATAAAGCTTCTCACAAATTGTACGATAAGTCTTAAGTACAACATCATTGAACTCTGTTTGAGCTTCAATGAAGGATGCAGTTTCAATACCATCCATTGTAGCACGTGTGAATACTACAGCGTATCTTTCAAGCTTTCTCCAATAATCATAGAAATTCTGAACCAAATCATACCAAACATCCTTTCTAGTTAAGGATTGGTTATAAAATGGGTCAAAGCTTTGAACCTCTTCTACGCTAAATTCAAGTAAGAACTTAAATAAACGGATAGTCTTAGTTTTTACATCACGACGAGTAAAAACATTTAAAACTGGTAAGAATGCCTGATTCTCAGTTTTATATAAATGATCTACATACTTGCTCCAAACCTCTTCGAAACAAGCACTAGATAATACCTCAGCTTCAGTCTTACAAAACTTCTCAGAGAAGTTCATAATGACCTGACGCTTTCCTGTAACATATTCCATAAAAAATCTCCTCCTAAAAAATACTACTAGAATAGACCAACGATTTTATCGTTAACAATATCCATTCTTTCTGCCGCAGGCTCCTTTGGTAAGCCTGGCATTCTCATAATATCTCCAGATAATGCAACGATAAAGCCTGCGCCAATAGATGGTGTAACTCCACGAATAGTTACTGTGAAGTCCTCAGGTCTACCAAGTAACTTTGGATTATCTGTTAAAGAATACTGTGTTTTAGCCATACATACCAATTGTTTAGCAAAGCCAAGCTTTTCTAAACGAGCAATCTGGTTTTTAGCCTCCTGTGTGAATTCCACATTAGAAGCTCCATAAATTTCTGTACAAATCTTAACAATCTTTGTTTTGATTGTATCTTCTTCATCATAAATAAATTTGAATTCATTCTTGCCATTTTCAATTTGGTCAATAACCTTCTTTGCAAGGTCAATTGCACCTTCGCCACCCTTAGCCCAAACTTCAGATAGGCTAACTGGATGACCATTAGCAATACTCCAATCCTCTAAAGCCTTAAGCTCAGCTTCAGTATCGGATGTGAAGCGGTTAATTGCAACAACATATGGAAGACCAAACTTCTTAATATTTTCAATATGCTTTTCTAGGTTACCAAAGCCAAGCTTTAATGCTTCAACATTTTCTAAACCTAAATCTTCCTTCTTAACACCACCATGCATCTTTAAAGCACGAATAGTTGCAACAATGACAACAGCGTTTGGCTTTAAGCCTGCCTGACGGCACTTAATATTTAAGAATTTCTCTGCACCTAAGTCTGCACCAAATCCTGCCTCAGTTACAACATAATCACCATAAGATAATGCCTTCTTAGTAGCAATTACTGAATTACATCCGTGCGCAATATTTGCGAATGGTCCACCATGAATAAATGTAGGTGTATGCTCTAAAGTTTGTACTAGGTTTGGCTTTAATGCATCCTTTAAGATCATCATTAATGCACCAGTAATCTTTAAATCCTTAATAGTTACTGGCATTCTATCTCTATTGTAGGCAACAACTGTTCTATCAAGTCTTGCTCTTAAATCATCCATATCCTTAGCTAAACATAGGATAGCCATAATTTCAGATGCTACGACGATATCAAAATGATCTTCTCTTGGAACACCATTTGTATGTCCGCCTAAACCTACAACACAATTTCTTAATGCACGGTCATTCATATCAATAACTCTATGCCATGTAATTCTTGTTGGATCAATATCAAGCTCATTACCATGGAACATATGATTATCGATTACAGCAGCTACACAGTTATTGGCAGCCTCAATCGCATGGAAGTCACCTGTAAAGTGTAGGTTGATATCTTCCATTGGAACTACCTGTGCATATCCACCACCTGCAGCTCCACCCTTTACACCTAAAACTGGTCCAAAGGAAGGCTCACGTAAGGCGATAACTGTCTTCTTACCTAAACGGTGAAGCGCATCACCTAAACCAATAGTTGTAGTTGATTTACCTTCTCCTGCTGGAGTTGGGTTAATTGCAGTAACTAAAATTAATTTACCATTTTTGTTACCGAAAGAATCTAAGGCAACCTTTGCCTTATACTTACCATAAAGTTCTAAGGAATCATCATCAATTCCTAATTCCTTAGCAATTTCTGCAACAGGAGCCATTTTCGCAGCCTGTGCAATTTCTAAATCTGTTAACATACAAATCCACCCTTCTTGTTTTTGTTTGTCGTACAAAGTCATTTGTTTTTCACAAATATACACATATCATACCACATTCGTTAGTTATATAAAACTATTCCTATACCACTTTTTTTGGAAAACGTTTTATCTTAAACTGACTGTTTTTTCTTCAAAATCGACCATAACTTTCTCTTCCCTCGATGTTGGAATATTCTTTCCGATAAAGTCAGCTCGAATTGGTAATTCTCTATGCCCCCTATCTACAAAAACTGCAAGCTCAATTTTGGATGGTCTACCCATATCTATGATGGCATCCATTGCAGCTCTTGCACTTCTACCTGTAAATAAAACATCGTCCACTAGGACAATGACCTTGCCATTAATGTTTTCTGTAAGTATGTTTTTCACATCACTTTTCTTTTCATCATCTCGATGTGATGAAATATCAATTGCTTCAACTGGTACATTTATTCCCTCAAATAAAAAAATAAGGGACTGTATTTCCTTAGCTATTGGAGTCCCTTTCTTCTCTATTCCGACCAGAATAAGAGAGGAAAGATCTTCATTTCTTTCAATGATTTCATGCGTCATACGCTTTAATGTTCTCGTAAACTGTTCGTTTTCAATTATTGTTTTCATATTGTACCTCTCTGGATATCCTTAATATAATAAAAAATTATTCACATTTGCTTATTATTATACTATTTAAAATGACAAAAAGGAAGCCTAAAAGGCTTCCATTTCAAATTTTATTCCTCGTATTCATCATCTTCTGGAAGATTTGCGTTATGATAAATTGCTTCGAAATCATCATATTCTTCCAATAGAGATAAGAATCTCTTGAACTTCTCTAAATGCTCTTCATCTAAGTCTACATAAGTAGATGGAACCATAGTTACCTCACACTGGTCGAATTCAAGGTCTTCCTTTACTGCAAGTAATGCAGACTTAATTGCCTCGAAATCAGCTGGTGCTGCTGTAATATTAACGTAGCCATCACTATCTGTATTTAAATCCTCAAAATCTAAGCCGGCTTCCATTAAAGCTTCCATAGTCTCATCTTCAGATAATCCTTCATATGAGAATAAAGCCTTACGAGCGAACATATATGATACAGAAGTACCAATTGTTCCACCTGTCTTATTGAATGCTGTACGAGCTTCAGTATATGTACGGTTATCATTATCTGTTAAGAATTCAACGATAACTGCAACCTGTCCAGGTCCATATCCTTCATATACCTTTTCTTTAGTAGCTCCACTTGTTACACCCTTAGCCTTTTCAATAGCACGCTTAATAACGTCCGCAGGACACTGGTCCTTCTTTGCTCTTGCAATAACGTTCTTTAATCCCTGATTCATTTCAGGATCAGGTACACCTGCCTTAGCTGCTGCAAAGATTTCCTTATTCCATCTTGCATATTTTGCGGATTTCATTGCTGCTGTCTTAGCCATAGATGCAGCACGAACTTCATGAGCTCTACCCATAATTTTACACAACCTTTCGATTTCTAAATTTCAATTACTTTAATATTATATTAAAAAAGAATATATCTTGCAAGAAATTTTTAAATTTCTACTTTAATACCTATAATCAATCACTAAAATCTCAGAACTACCTGAGGTTCTTAAAGGGAATCCCCACGCACCATATCCTCTAGTAACAAATAAATTAAAATTACCTTCTTGATATAATCCATAGCTTACACAGCCATATCTTATTTTATGATATAAGGATATAATTATATCTCCGGGGAATATTTGACCATTATGTGTATGACCAGATAATTGTAAAATAGCATTTTGATTTAAGCTATCCTTAAAATCCTGTGGCTGATGATCTAAAACAATTAAATCTAAATTAGAATCGTACAAATTACTCTTTCTTAAAATAGATTCAATAGACTCTCTTGTATTAGATTTACCACCAAAATAATAATCTCTTCTTCCAACTAGTCTAATTGCATCTCCAACTACTACTGCCTCATTATCTAAATAATGGAAATTTGGCGCTAATTCTTCTACATGACGGAAAAATGAATTTACAGCACTTAAGGAATTTGTTTCAAATTCATGATTACCACTAATATCATAAATACCATAGGTAGACTTAATATCCTTCATGTAGGATGCGAATACATTATAATCTAAATATGGTCTTCCCTTAGATGATTCACTAGATGCATATTTATCTATTGTATCTCCTAAAAAGAATATAACATCAGCATTTTTACTATTTAAATCATCAACTAAATCATTCATATCTACTATACAGCCTGTAGTACCATAATGAATATCGGATACAACAACTATATTTAATTTCTTATCTCCACTACCTATACTTATATTTGTAGTAGTAGGATTTTTAACAGATAAAATACCAATAATTACTACAAGAATAGATAAGAAAAAGCAAGAAGCAATTATAATAGGTCTAGTTTTATAATTCTTAAAAATCTTTGCTAAGTTCAAACAAAAAGTTGGTAATTAAGAAAAAATTCCATAATGATATGCTCCATAGGCCTGATATAAATCAATAGGCATAGGAAGCTTAGTTATATTTCTTACCGCTATTGTATGAACTTGTTTCATTGATTCCATATAAGTAAATGAAACTCTTGCCTCGGCCTTTACTCTATATTTAATCTTCTTTAAGAACAGAAGCCAGTTTAAATAATCCTGAAGATGTCTTGTTGATATGCCATGCTTTTTTGAAATCAAAATTGATAGTTCACTATGAATCTGATTTACATTTGATACTGTGTGATTATTTTT
>NZ_QXEV01000026.1 GCF_003550015.1 Anaeroplasma bactoclasticum | reverse complement strand
TGACATCTAAGAGGTACTATGGAATTAATAAGACTAATCTCTTCGGGAATTTGAGATCTATGCTTTGCATTATATCTTTCATCCATAGTAAAAGAAATAAGCTCCTCAAGAGGAGTCTTATTCGTTTTACTATCCCAAGGTAATCTTTTTACAGAGGTTCCCCAGTGATTATCTTTATATTTAGTTTTCATGGCGGCGAGTGATGGAACTTCTGGGAGCTGGCTAATCATCAACCGCCAAGTATCACATATTAACCAGCTCTCAGAAATTCATGTGATTTTCCTTTCTATAAACTGGTTCTATTATATCACTTGATCTCTAATTTACCAACTCTGTGCAAATTAGGAATAAAATTTAATAAAAAATTATTAAAAACTATTTACTTTTAGGAAAAAAACTATATAATATAAGTAATCGAAGTTCCGGTGAGGTAGCCGGAACATTTTTTTGTTTATAAACTATTAATTTTTAAATATAGATTTCGTGCATACGTATCAGTCATTCCACTAATAAAATCTATTAATAAACGCATTTTTAAATAAGTTTTATATTCCTTCGGTTTAATATCACGAGGTTTATCGCCTAATTCATTAAACAAAACATTTACAAAGTTTTTGGATATTAGAGAAAGAATTTTATTTTTATAATCCGCTTTTTCCACACCTTTTTCATTAACTATAGTTTTTTTCTTTTTATCAATTGTTGCTGTTAAAAGAGCTTCATAAAATTCCCTCATTAAAAATGATATTACTTTATCACCATTAATCTCATTAATAGTTACTATCTCACTATTTAAAACATATTTTGTCTTAATATCATCAATTAGTTCTATCACAGTACTATATTTAGTTTTTTGTAAAACCTCATACTTATAATGCGTGCCATTATATATTATTTGGTCAAAACAATTTTCTCCATTTTCATCTATGGCATCAGGTATACTTTTAATTATATTATTCCTTAATTGATATATAACTGGTCTAATTGTATTTTCAAATATTTCTTGTCTAGATAACTGTTTTGATTTTTTCTGATTTGCTTTAAACTTCTTCTCTAATTCTTTATAAAATTCTTTTGAAACACTATCTTTAGTTCTTTTAAAGTTATCAAATGACTCAAAAGTAACTATTCCTTTATGAACGGCATCCTCCAAATCTGACACAAGGTACGCTAAGTCATCAGCAATCTCTAATATTGAAGCAAAAGGATTTCTTATATCACTTTTATATACTCTTAACATTTCTAAGTCTTTGATTATTTCTCGTTCAGTTATAAAATATCCCATTTTGCCTTTAGTGGTGGCTTTAGTTGAATCAAATGGATACTTTATAATTGAACCAAGCGAACCAGCCGAAAGCGAAGCTCCATTTTTATCATAGAATTGCATTAATTTTGTTGCAATTCTCAGAGATTGAGCATTACCATCAAAATTTTTTATATCATCATAATAAACATTAGGAAGATTTAGTTCTTCTTTTTTATCTTTAAAAAAATCTTTGATGACAGTTTCACCATAATGTCCGAATGGTGGATTTCCTATATCATGCAAAACACCAGATGTCATTGCCAGCCAAACAGGGTCATCATTTTTCCTTTGAAATTTTATTGACAAATTGGAGGCTATTATTCCTGCTAAATTAGAAACCTCTAAAGAATGGGTTAATCTTCTTCTAGAAAAATCCAATTCTTCCCTAACAAATAACTGAGTTTTGTCTTGCAATCTTCTAAATGAACTTGACTGAACTATTCTATTATAGTCAGAATTAAAATACGAAATATACTTTTGCAATTTATCGCTTTGATACATTAAACAAAATTCATCTAAACATTCTTGCCCAATTTTACAAGCATCATTATAGTTTCCTTTTTCAATATAATCAACAAACTGTTTAATATATATTCCATTACTTTTCTGTTCAGCAAATTTTAAGCATTCAGTAATTTTTTTATATTTGTTTAAAAAATACTCAATTGCATCTTCCCAATTATTATCCGCCATTCTAAAGATTGATTTAATAGCACCTTTTGCCTCCGGATTCAAATCATCATCCACAATACTACAATGACTAAAATCATCCAAATAAACTTTAGAAAAGGCATAAAAAATAGGTTTTCTTTTATTGCTCTCATTATCAGTCAAACTGCTCATAAATATCCTCCAACAAATCGACAAAATACAAAACGATTATATCATATATTTACATTAGATAAAACACCCTATTCGGGTGTTTTATTACTTTGTTATTTTAATTCTTAATTTGTTAGTTACGATATAGAATTAAGTAGTCATTAAACACTACCTAAGTACTAATCAAGTACATCTACAGCTTCTACCAAAAACGATGCGTCAAAATGAGTATATACCCTTTCGGTTAGTGACTGTGCATTAGCATGTCCTACTATCTTCTTTAATACAGTTTCATTCATGCTCTTTTCTGTGCACATACTAATAAATGTGTGTCTTGTATCATGAATTAAATGATTAGTGCCTAATAATTCATTTATTTCCTCATAATAATTATCTCTAAAGAATCTATACAATAATGGATCATGATTCTTATTTTCAAATAATAATTCATTATCATTTCTATTCATCCAGCTTTCAAAATAAGGATAAATCTTTTTACAAATAGGTACCACTCTAATACCCGCTGCTGTTTTACTTTCAACAACATTAAAATATCTTTCTTTAAGATTTACATCCTTCTTCTTTAAATCAAGAAGTTCAGATACTCTTGTACCTGTATATAAAAGCATTAATGTAATGGTCTTGCTGTCAGATTCAGGCATTGCCCATATTTTATTAATATCTTCTTTGGAAAACTTCTCTCTATCTCTTTTATTAGGATTTTTATTTGAATATTTAGATATATCTACTAATTCTGCATAATTCTTATCCACATATTCATTTTTTAAAGCAAATTTATATAGCATATTAAGCAAGAATTTCATTTTACGGATAGTTGAATAGTTCTTTCCACTATCAGCTATAATTCGCTCATAATCTCTTGTTTTAAGTGTGGCGAATAATTTATTATGAATTCCTACAAAACCTTTAAAAGCGGCATTATAACCATTCATAGTGGATTTTGATGTTGTAGGAAAAAAGTCTTTACTCCACTTATCAAATATATCTTTAAATTTATATTTGCATTCAGGTGTAACAACTACTTTAGTCTCATTAGGATTCTTTACTAAATCACTATTATAAGACATTAACATGTTAAATCCATCTTGGTAAGTTTTAGCATATCCGATGGTTTTTATAATTTGTTTTTTCTTTCCATTTACTTCTTCAAATCCTATAGTCTTTCTAACTATGTATGGATTTCTTCTTGTTCCTTTTAGTTTGTAGACTTGTCCTACTCCTTGTGGTAATTTCATTTTTCTCATAATTTTATCTCCTTGTTACCTAATTTTTTATAGTAATAACAAGTAGCATAATTTGTTAGTTATTTGTTAGTTACGATATAAAAAATGCATAGGAATTACATTCTTTTATCAAAAACAAATTAAAGTAACAAATTTACCAACAAACCTTGAAAAATGGCTTAACAAAGCCAAAAAAAAGCCACACGTTCGAGAATACGCGTAGCCTTTTTATCTTTTTCTTTGCAATTATAATAATCAAACAATTAACGCTTAGAGAACTGACTAGACTTACGAGCCTTCTTTAGACCGTACTTCTTACGTTCCTTAGCACGAGGGTCACGAGTTACTAATCCAGCTGGCTTTAATACTGCACGGTATTCTGGGTTAACTTCCATTAATGCACGAGTAATACCTAAACGGATAGCTCCTGCCTGACCAGTAATACCACCGCCAAATACATTAACTAAAACATCGAACTTGCCCATGTTCTCAGTTAATTCAAGTGGCTGCTCAACATCTAAACGGATAGCTGCAGATGTGATGTAATCCTCAAAAGCACGACCATTGATAACGATCTTGCCTTCGCCCTTTGCAGGACGCATGTAAACTCTAGCAACAGATGCCTTACGACGGCCTGTACCTAAATACTGAACTAATGTCTTCTTTGCCATTCCAATATCCTCCTATTAAGCCTCTACCTTAAATTCTACTGGCTTCTGAGCTGCATGTGGATGTTCTGCAGATGCATAAACATATAACTGCTTTCTCATCTGGTCGCCTAACTTTGTGTGAGGTAACATACCGAAAACTGCTTCCTCAACCATTCTTGTAGGATACTTAGCCATAACTTCCTTAGCAGTTAATGTTCTAAGACCTCCAGAATATTCGGAATGATAACGATATAACTTATCTTCCCACTTGTTACCAGTTAATTTAATCTTGTCAGCATTAATAATGATGACATTGTCTCCACAGTTTACATGAGGAGTGTAAGTAACCTTGTGCTTGCCTCTTAATAAAGAAGCAACTGCTGTTGCTAAACGACCTAATGTTAAGCCATTTGCATCAACAACATACCAATTGTGTTCTACTGTTTGATTGTTTGCCATGAATGTCTTGTTCATGTTAAGTTTCCTCCTAGATTATTTTTTAATATAATTTAGGGCACTTGGAGATTTTAATTGCTTAAAAATGTACCATTCAATATTTTACATTAAAGGTTTCATATAGTCAAGAAAAAAATATTTTTAATATTTATATCTCAAAATTTTAATGTTATAATTTTAAAAGTAGATGTATTATTACCATAATTTTACATTATCTATACATAACTAAAATTAGTTTAAAATATATAATTATTAAAAAGTGAGGTGATCTTATGAATACTTTCAAAAGGTATGAAAAAAAATATATTCTTACCATAGAACAAAAGGAAGCTTTAGAAGAAAGAATCAAAGATCACATGGAATTAGATTCCTTTTGTAAAAAGAATAAACATTATTTAATAAGAAATATATATTATGATACTGAAAATAATGATTTAATTCATATGTCTGTAAATAAACCGCCATTTAAAGAAAAGCTAAGAGTTAGAAAATATGGTACATATGGAGATGGAAGGGATGAATACTTCCTTGAAATCAAAAGAAAATCAGAAAAAATAGTATATAAAAGAAGGGTTACACTTACCAAAAGTGAATTAGATGCCTTCTTGCTGGAAGGTATTGTACCAAGTAGAGAAAAATTTTTAGATATACAAGTAAATAAAGAGTTGCAATATTTATTAAAAACCTATATTCTAAAGCCAGCAGTCTTTATTACTTATGTAAGAATTGCATATTTTGACAAGGATGATTCAAGCTTTCGCTTAACATTTGATGATCAAATATACGCAAGAAGGCATGACTTAGATTTTGATATCAAGGAATGTGATGAAATGATACTTCCAGAAGGATATTACCTAATGGAAGTAAAATCAAGTCAAAACTATCCACTTTGGTTTGCGAGAGCCTTATCAGATTTAAAAATATATCCTACATCATTTTCTAAATATGGTAGAGAATATAAAATATTAAAATTGGAGGAAAATTCATAATGAATTCAATATTAGATTCAATAGTAACATCATCTACTTTAGAGCCATGGGTTATAGCCGTATGCTTAGGGCTATCGGTAATCTTTGGCTTTGGATTAGTATTCTTATATAAATTCTTTAGAAAGAAAAAAGGGTATTCCACAGATTTACCATTATCCTTAATCCTAATGCCAATCGGTGTAACTGCAATAGTAATGATTTCAAGAATAATTGGTATTGAATCATCTACTGCTAGAACAACATTAGGATTTAGCTTTGCAGGTATTTTATGTATTACAAGATTCCGTTCTACACAAAAGGATGCAACAGATTTAATATTTATTAGCTCTTCTATCATATTAGGATTCTTATGTGGATTTGGATATGTAATGTATGCTTCTATTGTTGCAGTAATAATTGCTATTATCATTATATTAGTTGCTGTAACAAACTTAAGCCTTCCATCTCCAAAGGAAATGACATTAAAGGTTATTGTTCCAGAATCCCTAAATTTTGATAAGCTGTTTGATGACACATTAAATAAATATACAAAATCTTGGGAATTAAGAAGAATTAAATCCACAGATTTTGGCACTATGTTTGAATTAACCTATAATATCTTAATTAGTGATTTATCTAAACAAAAAGAATTATTAGATGAAATAAGAGAAAGAAATGGAAATCTAACCGTTCAGCTAAGTGTTAGAAGATATGAAAATGATTAAAGAAGTCAAAAAATTGACTTCTTTTTTAATAGAAAAAAGCTCCAAAAGGAGCTTTTAGAAGGATACAACTATAGATGAATCCTTATATAGGGTATAAGAATCATTTGTTTTATTAAACAAGCGATATCCATAATAGGACGCGCTAAGTGTAGTTGTAATGATTTCATTACCACTAGAATCCTTTAATGTATATGTTCCACTAGATAAAGTACTTGAGGATGATTTAGTAGCGGTGACATTTGCCTCACTACACCATGTACCAAAGGACATTAGTACTCCTCCTGTAATAGATACTGTATAATCTACATCTAGTGTGCCACCAGTCATAGAAGAGGTACCTTGCTGTCTATTTTTAATTACAGTTACTCCACCACTAATATATACATTACCATTCGAATCAATAGTATCTGTATCTCCTGATGCACAGTCTAAATCAACATAACCATTTTTAATATATAGTGCAGGAGTTAATGTACTTCCACATAGTGCAGCATTTACTGCATCATTTGTTGAATAAACATAAGTAGTACCACCATCAAATACAATTTGATTAGCTTCTATTCCCTCATAAGACTTTTTTACATTAATATATGCATTATCTGTAATATTAATTGTAGTATCCGCATGAATTCCATCATCGGATGCTTCAATTATAACTTCTCCTCCACTTATGTTTACTATACCATTTCCGTAAGCATTCGTGGATTCAATTAAAGTATCATTATTTGCATGTATTCCGTCATCATAAGCTTTAATATAGATATTTCCACCAGAAATATTTATTTCATTGCTTGCTTTAATACCTTTCGCAGAATGACTACTCTTATCTGTATTACCCTCAGATCCGCCAGGACCACCTTGGCCTCCACCAGGTCCTCCTCCATGTCCTCCTGGAAAGCTTAGACTCGTAAGGGTTGTACTCTCACTCAAGTCAAATACCTCTTCTGTATAGGAAGAATATGTATCTGTATAAATAGATAGATTTACACTATCTGAAATAACCACATCAAATGCAGAATCTATTCCATCACAGCATGCAAATATTTGAATATCTCCACCAGTTAGAGTAACCATTCCCTTTTGATTTTCTTTACTAGAAAGTGAAGAATTACTTGTTTTAATTCCATCTCCTCCAGTAGATATAAATGTATGAGAGCCTGATTCAATTGTAACAGAATCATTCCCCTTAATTGCATTATTTAATGCATTTACAACTAAAGTTAAATTCTTTATTTTTAAATCATCTTTGGTATGGATTCCATTATTATAATTACCATATACATAAAGTTCTCCCTTCCCCTTTAATTTAAGATCTACTTCAGAATAAATTGCAGCTTCACCTAAGTTTTCTTCTTCACTCTTTTTTTCTCTTAAATCATTAATTATATTTTGGGTACCATTTTGTGCAGAGATTTCAACATCATAGGAAATCTCTGTATCCGTAGATTCCAAAATATAAATTGGAGAATCCTTATCATAAGTAATAGTTACCCCATTTAATTCTAATGTGACATCATAAATACCACTAGCATTAGCGCTCGTTACACAAACCTCTATTTTTCCATTAAGTACACCTACTAGATTATATGTTCCACCCTGATAAATGGTATAAACATTATCATTTTTCATATATGCTCCATCCTCTGTTAAAATAGAGAATTCTCCATCATTAACATTTAAATCTACCTCTGGTACAGATGTGGATGGAGTTGATATAGATATACTTTCTTGGGTTGCTGTAGTAGTATTAACATCCTCTTTTATACCCTCTTTTGAATTAACTCCACAGCTAGCTAGTAATAATACTTCTCCTAAGAGTATTATTCCCCCAACGATTCCAATACATTTTTTCTTCATAGAACCACCTTCTTCTTTGCAATAATTATAAAAATGAATTATGTCAGAATTGTTTTGCAAATATAGGGAAATTTTGTAAAAAAATAAAAAAGGTCACATAATTTAATATGTAACCTTGTATAAATATAATCCGCTAGGTTCAGCAACTCTATGGGAAATACTAGGGTCTTTTTTATCTAATACCTCTAGTATTTTTTCTTTTTTGTAATATCCTCTTCCAATATCAATTAATAATCCCATCATTCTTCTTACTTGATATTTTAAGAATGCAGTACCTCTAAATATAAATTCAACCTTATCCTCTAAAATATTAACCTTAGTTTCAAAGATTGTTTTTACTGTATCCTTTCTTTCATCAATAGATGCAGAGGCAAACCCTTTAAAATCATGAGTACCTTCAAATAAATGAATTGCCTCTTCCATTAATGAAATATCTAAATAATCATAAAATGGCATATAATCAATGGTTAGGGGATTATATTCTTTTGTATTAATATAATATCTATATTCTTTTTCTTTAGCACTAAATCTTGCGTGAAAATCATCGTTTACTAAAGAAACTGATTTGATATAGATATCCTTGGGTAAAAAAGAATTTAAGCCCCTTTTTACGCCTTCTATAGGAATTTCCTGTTCCATATCAAAATGGAATACCTGCCCAATGGCGTGAACTCCCTTATCGGTTCTACCAGAACCATAAATTTTAATATCTTGATTGAAGGCTTTTTTTAAAGCCTTTTGAATCTCAAGCTCTATTGTTGGTAATTCCTCTTGAATTTGAAAACCAAAATAAGCCTTGCCATCATAAGAAACTATACATTTATATCTCATCCTAAATATATCCTTCCTACAATGACTCCTGCAAGTAATAAGCATAAAATTACTATTCCTAAGTAATCTCTCCATCTAAGCTTAAGCTCATCTATTTTAGTTCTTTTAGCTCCAACTATATATCCTCTTGCTTCCATAGCATTCGATAAATCTTCAGCTCTTTTAAAAGAAATAACAAACATAGGAATTAATAATGCAATAATTTGATTTGCTTTATCCTTTAGGCTTCCTTCACTAAAATCTACACCTCGGCTGGCTTGAGCATTCATTATTTTCTTTGCTTCAATCATTAGTGTTGGAATGAATCTTAATGTTAAAGAAATTAACATAGAGAATATTCCAACAGGAATTTTAAATATTTTAAGTGGAGATAATACAGCTTCAATTCCATTATTAATGTCTGTAGACATTGTAGATAATGTTAAAAGGGATGTAACACCAAGCATTAATACGATTCTTAAGAATATAATTGATGCACGTGATACTCCTGCCTGATAAATCTTAAAATCCCAAGATGCCCACTGTAAGCTAAAATTCCAATTGAATTTTTCAAATGGATTATCCCATAAAACTAAGAAGCATATAAATAATATTACAAATAAGATAAGTGTCTTAAATGGTAAATATCTTTTAAATACGATATATAGTGTTAATAAACCAATAATTATCAAAGACGGATATAATCCAATAGACATTGGTATAGTATATAATAAGGTTTCTGCTTCTCCTGTTGTATATATTAGCTGTAATACAACAGTAAACATCAAAAGGAATAAGACTGGCTTTAGTCCATTTAATACCTTAATGAATGGAATACCTGTAGTTAAGAAGGCTATAATAAATAGTCCTAAAAGTCCAAGCATCATATATAATCCATTCATATTTGTAATTGGAACTAAAAAGATAATTACAATGAATACAATAGTAGCAATAATCTTAAATCTAGGATCTAGCTTATAAATCCAGGATTTACCAGGGTAATACTGACCAAATGCAATATTGTCCATTATGCCACCTCCTTTAGCTTAGAGATTAAATCCTCTAAGGTGAAGGTATTATAATCTAGATTATAATGCATTTTTTCATTTAAATAATCAATAAGCTTTAATACCTCAGGCTTAACTAAATTATTATCTTTATATAAACCAGATTTAAATAATTCAACCTTATCTCCATCATAAGTAATCTTAGTATCATTTAATACAACAACTCTTGTTGCATATTGATATACTAAATCCATATCATGAGTAATTAAAACAATTGTTTTTCTAGTTTCCTTATGGATTTGATGGAATAATTCCATAATTTCTACTTGCCCCTTAGGGTCTAAGCCTCTTGTAGGCTCATCTAAAAGTAAGATATCAGGGTCATAAGATAAGATACCTGCAATAGCAACCTTTCTCATTTGTCCGCCAGATAAATTAAATGGAGACTTCTTTAATAGATTTTCTATTTTAAGCTCTTTAGCTATTTCTTTGGTTCTTCTTTCTGCCTCATCCTTCTTCATACCAAAATTAAGTGGGGCAAACATAATATCTTTAAATACAGTTTCCTCAAATAATTGATATTCAGGGAATTGGAATACAAACCCAACTCTTTTTCTTACATTCTTTAATTTTGGATTTTTTCTTTTCTTTGGAGTAATTAAATTATCGAAGATTTGAACTGTTCCCTTAGTTGGTAACATCAACGCATTCATATGCTGAATTAGTGTTGATTTACCACTTCCTGTCTTACCTACGATAGCTATGAATTCATCCTTCTCATTAATATCTAAATTGATATCCTCTAATGCTAGGGTGAATTCTTTTCTTTTAACTCCAGGATACAAATGAGTTACATCTTTGAATGATATTCCCATAATGCATCCATTAGCTCCTTATTATCATTTATTTCAGTCTTAGAGGCTTCATAAGCCGCCTTAAGGGAAAAAGGCATATCTAGGTTAGAGGATAATAAAATATCTCTTTCCATAAATATTTCACTTGGCTTACCTTCTTTTATGATAAATCCATTTTTCATTACTATGATTCTATCGGATTTCTCCGCTAAATTTAAATCATGTGTAATAGTAATTACGGTCTTATTGTATTTCTTATGTAATTCTTCGATTAAAGCTATAATTTCTTCTGTACCTTGAGGATCTAACATAGAGGTTGCTTCATCTAGTATGATGATATCGCAATTCATTGCCAAAATACCTGCAATAGCTACTCTTTGTTTTTGGCCACCAGATAGGGTTTGAGGCTCTCTAGATAGATATTCATTCATATCTACCTTCTTTGTATATTCATCAATTAAAGCCCTCATTTCTTCTCTTGGAACTAAATGATTCTCTAAACCAAATGCGATATCATATAGCACATTATATCCAACAAATTGGTTATCTGGATTTTGGAATACTATACCAACTCTTTTTCTTACCATATCTATAGTAGATTCATCTAATACAACTCCATCATAGGATATCGTACCTGCTTGAGGCTGGATTAGTCCTGTCAATAGCTTAGCGATAGTGGATTTTCCACTTCCGTTATGACCAATAATGGATAACCATTCATGATCTAAAACAGAAAAAGACACGCCTTTTACTGCGCGATCTTGTGTATTATATGAAAATTTCAAGTCTTTAACTTCTATCATACAATATCCCTCACTAATCTAGACAAATGATAACACAAAATAGATATAATGTAAAAGAAAAATACCTATAAAGCATTTCCATTACTTAAGAAAAAACAAAAAGGAGCATTTCTGCTCCTTGAGTATTTTTATTGGAGCCACAGAACGGAATCGAACCGTCATCATCTGAATGGCAATCAGATGTACTAACCGTTGTACTACTGCGGCATTTTCAACGTGCATTTCAATTATATCAAATAATTATTCCTTGTCAACAATTATTTTATGTTTTTTTTATTTTTTTCTTCTTAACAATAAAAATAGAAAAAGGGGATCTACATCCCCTTAAGATTCTAAATATACTTCTTCTTGATTTTCTTCTTTAGATTCCATATATAATGGTAATTCTTCATATATTGGAATAAACTCAGATAGTAAATTTCTTATATTCGAATGATTATTTTCTTCCATTAAGCCATAGAAGGTATAAATGAAATGACTATCCTCTATAGTTACTATTTCTATTTTATATCCATCTAATGTAGAATCTTTAACGATTTGTTCCATATTTTGTTGATATAGCTCAATAACTAAACTAGAGAATAATAATTGGAATCCTTCGGATTTCGTTTTAGCTTCCCAAGAATAATTATTACCATCTACTATGCCTGTATAGGATAATGTTCCATCTCTATCAATAATGAATGAATCACTATAGAAGGAAGAGAATGTAGAAGAAAAGCCAGAAAATATAATTCTTTTAATTTCTTCCATTAGATAGCCCAAGTACCATTATCAAAAATAACTACATGGTTTCCATCATATGTATCAGCTTCAATATGTAAATCTCTTGTTCCAATCATGAAATCTACATGAATCATAGAGATATTTAAATCAACAGCCTTAATCTCTTCTTCGCTCTTCTTATCAAAATCACGGATACAATCATTAAATGCTCTACCAATAGCTAAATGGCAGCAAGCATTCTCATCATATAATGTATTATAGAATAATAAGCCTGTTTGATTGATTGGAGAATCAAAAGGAACAAGTGCAACCTCACCTAGCTGTCTTGCGCCCTCATCTAGGCTAATTAGCTTTTCAAGTAATTCCTTATGCTCGCTATTTTGAGCTAATACCTCAACAATCTTTCCATTTTCAAAGCGGAAGCCAAAATTATCTACAACCTTACCCATTACAGATAAAGGCTTTGAAGCATAAACAACACCATTTGCAGTTGTTTTATCTGGAGATGTAAAGCATTCCTCTGTTGGCATATTTGGCTGGAAAATTACACCAGATAATGTAGTTTCATCTCCACCATTCCATACCATACAATCCTTAATAGATACATTAAAATTAGTTCCATTAGATGCAGTATAATATAAAGTCTTAATCTTTAAATCATTAAGCTTTGTATATTTATCACGTAAGTTTTTGTTATGTTCCTTCCAATTCTCAATTGGATTACCATAAATTCTTGTAGTTTTTAATATAGCATCCCAAAGCTTTTTCATCGCGTTTGACTTCGTTTCATTAGGGAAAATTTTTTTAGCCCATGCTTCAGATGGAATACCAACAATTGTCCACTGATATTTATTTTCCATAGCTTCACGGTATGGCATAGTCTTAGGACCTAGGATTCTTCTTACTGCAGTCATCTTTTCTTGATCTACTCCAGCCATTGCATCTGGGTCAGCAGAATCAATAAAAATTCTTGCAGGAAGCTTTTCTACCTGATATTTTAATTTTTCTTCCTTCCATACTGGGAATTCAGATAAGGATTCTACCTTCTGATACTTGTAGCCTAGCTTAGTTTCAATATCACTAATCCAATCTACAACAACCTTTCTAGCCCCAGCTTTATAACATTCTTCAATGACATATTTAACAAAATATTCATCGCTAACACCTGCAGCAATATTAACATCCTGTCCCTTTTGTACATTTACACCTACTCTTGCGATTAATTTTGCATAATTCTTTAAAATTGTTTTATTCATTTTTTTACCTCTTATTCTTTGCCATAAAAGCTTCAATATCTTCTACAGTCTTTAAAATTTCTTGTGATAAGCATAAGGAACCATCCTCAGTAATCATCATATCATCCTCAATACGAATACCAATGCCCTCTTCTTCAATATATAAGCCTGGTTCATTAGAAATAACCTCACCAGCCTTAAGTGGAGCAAAATGATCAGATAGGTCATGACAATCAAGGCCAATATGATGAGATACTCCATGATAATAATATTTAGATACTTCCTTAGGATCCTTAATTAATCCAATTCTTTGTAATTCTTTTTCATAATGCTTAACAACAACCTGCTGTAAATCTCTAATAGTTACACCAGGCTTTGCAGCCTCAAATACTTTCTTTTGAGCTTCAAGTACAATATTATATATTTCCTTTTGTCTTTCAGTAAACTTACCATTTACTGGGAAGGTACGAGAAATATCCGAGCAATACATATTTACACTTGATCCTAAATCAAATAAAATTAAATCTCCATCATGAGCTATAGAATCATTATCGGAATAATGTAAGCATGTAGCATTCTTACCTGATGCTGCAATAGTAGCAAACGCGTAGCCAGTTGCACCATTAAATTTAATTGCCTGATCAAAATAGCTTTCTAGCTGATATTCATAGGATTCTTTCATATTTACTAAGATATTTTCAATACCTAATCTTGTAATATGAATAGCCTTTTTCATTTCTTCAATTTCTTCTTCATGCTTAATCATTCTAGCATTCGCAAATAATGGTCTTGCATTTTTAACATTAACCCAAGGTCTTTTTGTTTTAATATCTTGTGCTAGCTTTTCTGTTGGAGTTATTAAATCATTGATTTCATTTGGTTCAAAATCTAAATAAATGGTATTACATTTTTCAAGCAAGGAATCTAAATCCCACTTAAAGTCAGCTAAATATCTAACTTCCTTTATACTAGATAGCTCTTCTACCTTTTCCTTAGAAAAAGGTGCACCAACCCATTTCGCTTTAAATTCATCATATGGATTAATATAAATAATCTCATTTTCTTTTCCATTTCGTTTGAATAATAAAACAATATTATCAAACTCTAATACTCCAGAAAGATAAAAATAATTACGATTTACATTATATCTTTCATTTGTTAAGGATTCTTCCTTTCTTCTTGAAAAAGCTAATAAAATAGAATTATCTTCCATCTGTCTTAATAGCTTTAATCTATGGTCCTTAAAACATTCTTTTAACATATAATCTACTCCCTTCTTTGTTAAAAATTATATTTCGAAACAAAAAGCCCCTAAGGGCTTATTCATTAATCTAATGGAATAAAGTTAGTCTTTTTTTCTGTAGCAACAACAATAGATGTCTCAATATTTGAAACATAAGGTACAGATAAAAGCTTATCAAAAATAAAATCACGATAGTACTGGAAATTCTTTGCAACTATCTTTAGCATAAATGCACTATCACCTGTAATTGTATAGCATTCTACAATTTCAGGAATCTTTCTTGCTTCTTCAATAAACTGATTAGAAGTTTCTCTATTTAATGGATGCATAGAAATCTTAGCAAAGCATGTGATTTCATATCCTAGCATTTTTTCATCAACAACAGCAGTAAACTGTTTTAAAATTCTTTGTTCCTTTAAGTTCTTTACACGTAATAAGCAAGATGATGGCGCAAGTCCAATCTTCTTAGATAAATCTATATTGGAAATAGAAGAATCTTCCTGTAAATACTTAATTATCTTCTTGTCATACTCATCTAATATACACTGGGACATAGTTATATTACCTCTCTTTAAAGTGATTTCCCTCATTATATCATTAAAAATTAAGGATGTCAAAATAAAGACTAATAAAATTTGATTTTTTTATAAAAAATGAAATAAAAATCAATCACAGTGATATTCTTTCAAAAAATCAAGCACTTCTTGGCAGTTTTCTATAGTAGTTGTAAAGGATGTAACAAAACGTATTGCATAATATTTCGTATCTAATACCTCCCAAAGCTCAACACCATATCTTTCTTCCAAAATAGGAAACATGTCCTTAGGAATAATTGGGAAGATTTGATTTGTAACAGAATCACTTAAAAACTTATAACCTAATTCCTTTAGCCCATTTTGTAAATAGGCTGCACATTCATTTTCCTTTTTACCAATTTCTAAATATAGATTTCCTTGCATTAATACCTCAAATGGAATGGCTGAAACAAACCCTTTAGCCATGAGTGCACCATAGTGCTTTTGTGCATAATCAAAATTCTTAGATATTTCTTTATTATTAAATACTACTGCTTCACCTAAATATCCACCATTCTTAGTTCCACCAATATAAAATACATCTGTATAATTAGCTAAGTCGGAATATGTAATATTAGATGCCACCATACCTGATGCTAGTCTTGCACCATCTAAGAATAAATATAATTCATGGCATTTACAGAATTCATATATTTCCTTTAATTCCTCTAAGGAATAAATAGTTCCTATTTCTGTAGATAAGGAAATATAAATCATTTTAGGTAAGGCCATATGAGTAGGCATATGAGTATCTAATATTTTTTTTACCTCATCTAATACTATCTTACCATTCTTTCCCTTTATAGTAATAATCTTATGTCCTTGGCCCTCTACAGCTCCTGTTTCATGAACATTAATATGTCCACTTTCAACAGCTATTACAGCCTCATATGGCTTTAATACAGAAGATATTACTATCGTATTGGCTTGTGTTCCACCAACTAAAAAGTAAATATCAGAATCCTTACCAAGCTTTTCTTTTATATATTTTTTAGCATTATCGCTATGGTAATCCTCACCATAGCCGATATTTTGTTCATCCTTGCATTCCATAAGTCTTTCTAAAACCTTAGGGTGTGCAATCGATGAATAATCATTTCTAAAGCTATAAATCATAATAATCCTCCTAAAATTTAAAAGGGGTGGTTGCCCATCCCTATATTTTTATCCTAGATAAGCAGCACTAATCATACCTGCTGCATTACCAAGCTTTGCAAGCTCAATTCTAACATTCTTTAATGCATAGAAGGCATATTTATTATAATACTTCTTAATTGCATCAAGCAATACTTTACCAGCAGCACTAACGCCACCACCGATATAGAATACATCTACATCACAAGTAACTGCAATAATAGATAATGCTCTACCTAATGCTTCTGCAACCATATCTAATACAGCAAGACCTAAGGCATCTCCTTCTCTTGCAGCATCCATAACATCCTTAGCTGACATTGTATCCTTTGAAAGCTTAGTCTTGTAATCATTATAATAAGTTTTTGCAAGACGAACAATACCAGTTGCGGAAGCTACAGTCTCTAAGCATCCCTTTAATCCACAGTTACACTGGAATTCATGCTTAGAATCAATATACATATGACCAATTTCACCTGTTGCTGCATGAGGACCTGCGATAACCTTATCATCAATGATATATCCTCCACCAACACCAGTACCTAGAGTAACCATATAGCTTGATGATGATTTCTCGCCAACTAATGCCTCACCTAAGGCAGCAGCATTTGCATCATTTGTAGATGCAATCTTCGCATTTGGGAAATACTTTTTTGCAACATCATTTAAATTAACATTAGTTAATCCAATGTTTGGCATATTTACAATTAAATTATCAATAACTACACCAGGAATACCAAAGCCAACAAAATCAATTGTTCCATTATGCTCCTTAGCGTAATTAACTACACCTTCACATACATCCTTAAATAGATTTTCCTTTGTAGTTTTTACAACGAATGTATCAACAACCTTGTAATCCTCACAAACTCCAATCTTTACTGTAGTTCCACCAACGTCAACACCAAATCTCATTCTATTTTCCTCCCTATCCTCTTTGAAATATCTGACGAATCGTATTTAATATATTATCTACTTGTTCACTTTCTGATTTACCGAATACACATCGGTTTGCAAAATGCTCACAATTATTACTAATTAAATTATATCCTTTTTCACCTAAGTGATCTTTCGCATATTGAATAATCTCTAAAGGCGATCTTTTTATTTCTTTTTCTTCTTTTGTATATACCCTAACCTCTATAGGACTTCCCTTAGAAAAATCCTTCAAAGAAATTGTACAAACAACCGCATTCTTAGGGTCTGTTTCAATACCTTCACCAGGTATTCCAAACTGATATACACAATCATCATCTTGGTATATACCATGGTGAAAATAAGCACCACGACATACCCTAATATGGTCCCCATATTCTGGTTTACCTAAAGCCCACAAGGCTAACACCACCTTCTTCGTTTATTATATTACAAATAGCCATAAATTAAAAGAAAAAAAGAGGACTAATCCTCTTTTGAATCTTCCTTTGGAACAAGTCCTAATTCTTCTAATAAGAAGTCAAAATTTCTCTTATGATTTTCTTCTGGTTCAATATAATTTGCACATACATATTCTAAAGAATCTTCTATCTTATAGAAAGCAGTATAATAGATATTTTGACCCTGGATAGAATAATCCTTAAACTTGATAATATCCTCTTCCTTATAATTTAAGAATATCTCAAATCCAATCATTCTATCGCATTTATCTAATTCCTTATCTCCTTCTGTATTATCACTATCATCAGGATTAAAATATGCATCTGCATCCGTTACTAATGTAACCTTAAAGGCATTAGGCTTTTGAATCTTTAAGAAGCTAATTCCATAGCTTCTTTTTCTTTCCTTATACTTATTCTTTCTTAAAACCTCTAATAAATCTAAGCTAGATGTATATATCTTAGGATTCGCTGGTTCACTTTTAGGTTTAAATTTAAATGTTTTATAAGATGCTGCTTGTATTAAGAATGTCATTAATACAAATCCAATAACTAAAAATACAGTAACAACCGTTGTATTTATATCTTTAACAGTTATTAATAATATTAGCATTCCAATTGTAATTAAAAATACAATTCCACAAGCTATCCATAAATATTTCGCTTTAACATTTTTAAGTAACATAATTAAGATTCCTTTACATGGTCAATAAACGCAAAATCAAAATATAAATCCTCACAAAAATGATCATATAATTTATAAAACTCTGGAACAGGCTTATAAAAATCCATATGAACAGATTTCGGATTAAATACAGCTCCCTGAATAAAAGAATATTTCGTAGATGCAGGAAGCTTCTTACAGAAATTAATTGTTTTTTCATTATTATGCTGAAAAGCAATAAATACTACACTTTTATCTGTATTCTCTAAATTATTCTCTATTAATTTCTTTCTTAAATGAGGATAATCAAATTCTTCTACTTTAAAATTCTCTTCATCGTTCACTAATACATTTACAAAGGTAGTTCCTTTGTGAATTCTTGTATATATTTCAATTTTTTCATCGTTATATACTTCAATATCCTTAGCATAAATTAAAGCATAATGGAAATTATGATATGGTTTACAATCATAATACCCAATAACTCCAGGGTTTAATTCTTCCTTTTCCTTAACTGGAATACCTAAGAATAAGCATATAACCTTTAAAAAATTATTCATAAAGCATGTCGAGTAGACCGGGCTCGACTTTCACACCCTTCCTCAAGTGTATTTATCTACCGGCCCCTCACGGAACCGTACGTGCCCTATTAAGGCATACGGCTCTTCGCTAATTGTTAGTAGCCATAAAGTAGATATAATTTTGGTCTAGTAAATTTTAGTGACTTTAGGGTTTGTTGGAGTTTTATTCTCGTGAGCCAACCTACCCTTTGTCCTCTTCTTCGTAATGCTCTATAAAGAGCCTCAACTACAAATCTTGTAAAACTTTGTAATGCCTTAAAATTGTCAAATATACCATAGTATCTGTAATGTCCTTCCAGTTTTATGTTTAACTTAGGTACTATCTCTTTAATACTACTATGCATATTTTCCTTAAGCCATTTCTTAACATTTTCTTTCTTTTGTTTCATTTCTTCTTGCTAGTATGATGAATGAGTTTATACTTTCCGTTCCTGGTCTTACCATTTATATGTGTAAATCCTAGAAAATCAAAGGTTTCTTTCGTGCCTTTGAACCTCCCCATCGGAAGAATTCGACTTTTGTTTTCTTCTAGCTCAAGTCCAAACTTTGCCATCCTGTCCTTTAACATACTGTAGAATTTCTTTGCTTGGTCTTCGTATTGGAACAATACTACAAAGTCATCGGCATATCTTACTAAGTAACACTCGCCTTTAATTATGTTATTCTTCTTTAACCATATAAACCAGGTGTCTAATACGTAGTGTAGATATGTGTTTGCTAGAACTGGTGATATAAGTCCGCCTTGTGGTGTTCCTTTATCGCTTTCTAGTTTCTTACCATCTTCCATAACTCCACCGATTAGAAACCTCTTTATATATCTTATAAAATTCTTGTCTGCTATGTCGTGCTCAAGAAATCTTATCAGCCAGTCATGGTCGAGATTATCAAAGAATCCTTTTATATCAGCGTCTACCACGTAGTTTACTTTATCAAACATTATATGATGATTGATTTCTAATATTGCTTGATGACAATCTTTTCCTTCTCTAAAGCCATATGAGAAATCACAAAATAAAGGTTCATATACGAAATCTAGGATTTTCCTAAATGCTCCTTGTACTATTTTGTCTTCGTACGTTGGAATTCCTAACGGTCTCATCTTGCCATTGCCTTTAGGTATGTAAGTTCTCCTGACTGGCAATGGTCTATAAGAAAATGTCTTCATTCTTTGAATTAGTTTGTCAAGATTATCATCAAGATGCTCTTCATACATCTCTTTAGTAACTCCGTCTACACCGGAAGCCTTTCCTCTCGGTTGCTTTACGTGCTCAACTCTCAACGTTTCTTTGTTGATGTATTGCATTAACGAATTCACTTTCCCAAATTTACTTTGCTGACTTCTTATTTCTATCTTCGCTTGGTCCATAGTTTTCATTAGTCTCACGTACCTCCTATGCTTTGAAAATAGAAGCCAATTAACGTATGCCCCTTCCCTCCAGTGTCGTTACTACCTTCGTTGGTACTATGGACATATCCGACTTCCTATATAGACTATCGTTCCTTCACATTGCATTGCTTTGTTACCGATTTTGGAATCTCCCTATATAGGACCTCCTAGGCATGCACCTAATCACTATGTCATACTCGCCACACTTTGAAACCCCGATGAAACCTATTAAATCTTGCCATATCGATTTATTATTACTGCTTGCTACTTTGGTGAGAGTATCAGCTTTCATTTTATTATATCTAACGAGGCTAACAGTTTCACGCTTACGCATTACGGCTCGTATGCTCCCTATCCTACGCTTAAACCTAATGTTGCCACTTCGGCTCCAAGGACTCGGTACTTGCTGTTGGCTAGACTTTACAAGATGGGATTTGCGCCCACTAGATTATGTGCACCGAACTAGCGCACCACCTAACCCATTATATCATAATAGTCTATCATTTTCATAAATCTTTTTAAGTAAAATTGTGGTATCATAATAGAAATGAAATAAAGGAGAATTTATATGAAACCTGAATTCTTAAAAGAAAATCCAACAATATATTTAGTAGCCCCATCCTTTGGATGTACGACGGAGCCATATAAAACAAGACTTGAAGCATCTATAGAAAAATTTAAATCCTTAGGCGCAAATGTTATTGAAGGCAAAAACATTTGGCTTTCAGAAGGTGTTGTTTCCTCTAACACTCCAATTCTTCGCGCAAAAGAAATTAATGATGCATTTTTAAGTAATGCAGATGCCATTATTTCTGTTGGTGGCGGAGAATTAATGTGTGAAATTCTACCCTATATTGATTTTGAAGAAATTAAAAAGAACCCTAAATGGTTTGTGGGATTCTCAGACAATACAAACCTTACATATACCATTACTACCATTTGTAATATAGAAACCATTTATGGAGCAAATGCCCCACACTTTTATAATATGGAATATGACACAAAAGATACTTGGGATATGCTATATGGTAAAAGAGATTTTAAAGGCTATAAGAAATGGCAATTAGAAAACAATGATAAAAATCCATTACAAAAGCTTAATTTAAGAAAAAGAACAATTATTAAACCATATAATTATACTAAACCAGTAACCGGAAGATTAATTGGTGGATGCCTAGATTGCCTTATTAATCTTTGTGGTACACAATTTGATTACACAAAGGAATATATAAATAAACATAGAGGAGAAGGAATCATCTTCTTTATGGAAGCCTGTGATTTAAATTCTATATCCTTAAGAAGAGCATTATTTCAATTAAAGAATGCTTCTTGGTTTGAGCATGTAGATATGTTTATCATTGGTAGATCCTTACAATATTTTAATCATAATTTTGATGTAACTATGGAGGACTCCTATATTTCCATGCTGGAGGAATTTGGTAAGCCTATTTTATTTAATGTAGATTTAGGACACTTACCTCCATCTATGCCAATCCGAACAGGTGCCCTAGCAACTATAGAATATAAAAAAGATAAAAAGAATATATTTATTACATATAAAGATTAAAGAGCGGAAAAATCCGCTCTTTTATCATTATAGTTTTGAAACTATTTCATCAACATATTTCTTATATTCTTCTTCTCTAATTAATCCCTGTTGATATAATTTCTTTAGCTTGGCTAATTTTTTTTGTGCCTCTTCTTCATCAAAGTCATCTACTTTTTCTTCTTTGAACTTAGGCTCATCTAATTTTACTTCAGCCATTATATGTACTTCTTTATTAGAATTATCCTCTAAAGTTACTTGCTCATTTAAAACTAATGGTCTTGCGACAAACGCAAATATAGAAGACATAATAGCTAAACATGAAATTAGAAGTATATAAACATTATCAAAAGAAGCATAGCCAATCACTCTATATACACCTATACCAAAGAATACAATGGAAGAAACAAAGAATAAAATAGTTGCCCACAACGCTTTTTGTTTTTTCAAAACAGCAAATATAGTTGAAACTAATACTATTGGATACATAATATAAAAAAGCACATATATCCAGTGTGGTGTGTAATAGCCATATGTAATCATTTGACCTATTTCTTGAACAAAAAGAATCAATACATAGGATTCAAAATAACCCGCAAGAATAAATAAACCTATATAAGATAAAATTAAGATTGGATTAACTTTACCATTAATTTTGCAATTTCCCATTGCGAATAATACATAATAAAAATGGGCACAGAAAAATCCAAACCAGGAAAGTGCAAGTATGAAAGTATTTGTATTATAAAAGAAGCCTTCATAAATCTCCCTTATAGAAAGAGATAGGATATATCCAAATCCAAGGAAGGATAAAACAAAATATGCTTTTTCAAATTTTCCATTACACCAAATATTCCAGGAATTAATAAGATTCCTGTAATAATTAAGAATTGAATTAAATAATTTGGATTAGAAGGATAATCTCTAAACCACACTATAAAAGTAATAGCCCAAAACAAATATAGAACTAAACTAATAATTCCACCACATAATAAAATAACTCTTTTTTTCATAATACTCTCCTCTTGTTATTTTTAAAAATCGATAAAGAGTTTAGCACAACATAATACTTAATTCAAATAAAAAATAGAATGTCAAAAGATTAGAAATCTTTCTGCCATTCTTCTAAGAGGGCGTTGCCCTCTTTTTGTTTTGGCTTTTTTCCTGTATTATAGATAGTGGTGATTTTATGGCTTCTATCGTAACTGATTATTTACCTTTAGAAATTAAATCTAACCCTTATTATGTTCACGCTAAAAGAGGATACCTTTCTCATCTTCTTTTAGATGCTGCTAAAGCTGGACAGGATGTTTATGAAAATGAATATAATAAACTTAATAATCTTGCTTACGCTAGAAAAGAAAATAATCATATTACCATTCAGGAAGTTTTCAAAGATAACTGGGGTTACTTTGTCG
>NZ_QXEV01000025.1 GCF_003550015.1 Anaeroplasma bactoclasticum | reverse complement strand
CATGGTTAAATACCTCACTTTGACTGAAGTATAAACTCTATTTTTACATTATTGATGTCTATTTACCAACTTTTTGTTTGAACTTAGCATATTTTTTTGTGTTTTGTACTTTTCTTGAGATATGGTATTTCTGTAGTACTTTAGATAAATAAAAAAGTCCCTCACTGCGCACTTAGCGACAATAAGGGACGAATAATCATATCCGCGGTACCACCCTAATTAGGTAACCTCACTCAAAATCTTTTAACGGGGATTAACCGGAATTCATTACATTCGCCAAAGAAGTGGACATAAAAGATTTTTGCTGTAGGCTTTCACCAATCCCTACTCTCTAATAAGCAAGTGGAATCTTCTTTTGTTTCTTTATAGGCAATATAAAAATTTCTTTTATTAAACCACTAAATAATAAGACTGTCAAGCACTATGAATGAATTATTTTCGGTAAAGTGTTTTCTTAAACGAACGTCATTCGAATAAAGTTTATTGAATATATATTTTATAGTATATATTGTGAATAATATTCAAATATTTGAATTTAATTCTTACATTCTTTTATAAATCCAGTATAACAAAAAGGCACTAATTTTTTTAAATAGTGCCCAAAATTTATAAATCTTATAGATCGCCTAATAATGCCATAACGTCGGCAACCTTCTGAACTTCCTCTTCAGCAAATCCAGTATACTTAGCAACAAGCTTTGGTGGCATACCATCACGAAGCATCTGCTTCATCTGCTCCTTAGCTAAATCCTTACGAGCCTGTTCAGCAGCATTTTCTGCCTTTGCCTTTGCAGCCTCAACTGCAGCCTTTGCAGCAGCAGCCTCTTCCTCAGCCTTCTTACGAGCTTCCTCTTCAGCCTTTGCTTTTGCAGCAGCCTCTTCAGCCTTTGCTCTTGCCTCTGCTCTTGCAGCTTCAGCAGCAGCCTTAGCCTCTGCTCTTGCCTTTGCAGCTTCTTCTTCAGCAAGCTTTTTAGCTTCTTCACGTGCTCTTTGAGCCTCTGCCTTTGCAGCAGCTCTTTCAGCCTCTGCAGCAGCCTTTGCCTCAGCGGCAGCCCTAGCTTCTTCTGCAGCCTTTGCCTCTGCAGCAGCTGCAGCAGCTTCTGCTTCTGCTTTAGCTCTTCTTGCCTCTTCTGCAGCCTTCTTTGCAGCCTCAGTACCAGCAAGTGCCTCTGCCTTTGCTCTAGCCTCTGCCTCATGCTTAGCTAATTCCTGAGCCTGTGCTCTAGCTTCTGCTTCTTGTTGTGCTCGTATCTTAGCTTCAGCCTCTGCCTTTGCTCTAGCCTCTGCTTCTGCCTTCATCTTAGCCTCTTGAGCAGCTAAAGCTTCTGCTTCAGCCTTAGCCTTTTCAGCTTCAGCCTTTGCGATTGCAGCAGCAGTTTCTGCCTTTGCCTTAGCTTCTGCTTCAGCCTTTGCCTTAGCCTCTTCTTCTTGCTTATATGCCTTATTAACAGCTCTTACGCCTGTTTCTGTAATGTAGTATTCATACTTATCACCAGATGCGCTTAATGCTTCTGCGAATAAATCGCCTGGCTTAGCAGTATTGCTTAATAAACAGTATGTATATTCAACTGGCTTTTGTGCATCCTCTAGATTGTTAATATCATAGAATAATGATGGCTTAACCTTAGTTGAGTTAATACTATTTAAAATAGAGATATAACGAATCATAGCCTTATTATTAATCTTCTTAGCACCAAACTTATGAATAGTTACATTTGGTTCAGCAAGTGCTAATTGATATGAACGGCTCTTTGTATCTACAGTCATCTCACCACATTCAAATTCGAATTGGTCATCAAAGAAGATTTCACCCTTCTTTGTTGCTGCATCATAACGTACAGTTATATATGGACGGCTCTTACGATCTGCTTGTTCCCAGTGATAAATTTCAAAATCACCCTTGTTATGCTCTTCTGTGTCATTTAGATACTCAATATAAGTTGAGAATAATGAAGACATCTCAACTCTCTTTTGAACGAAGTCTACTGTTTGTGTCTTTACTTTAATCTTTCTATCAAATAATCCCATTTCAATTTCCCTCCTATTACAAGGTATCGTTATTGAGTATGATTATTACAGCACATCTATGTCAAAATTACTATTTTTTTCTCTTATTTTTTTAAAATTTTTCGGAAATTCCACCTAAACTCGCTATAAATAATACAAAAACGTTTAAAATGTTTCAGCTTTGCGTACATTTTGTCAAAAACAAAAGTGGACTTTTGTTATTTCGAAAATAGTAAAAAGCTGCCGAAGCAGCTATTTTTAACATTTTAGTACTTATTAATGTATCTTTTAATTTCCCAATTTGTAACAAATTTATGATATGCATTCCACTCAATAGTTTTTGCTTCTAAAAGCTTCTTAACTGTATGAGAGCCCATAGCCTCTTGAATTAAGGTATCCTTCTTGAATTCCTTGATTGCTTCATTTAAATCAGAAGGTAAGGATTCAACACCTAAGGCTTTTCTTCCTTCATCGTCTAAATCAAATAGGTTTTCATCTACTGGTGATACTAAAGGTACATTGCCCTCAACACCATCTAAACCTGCAGCTAAAATTGCTGCAATTGCTAAATATGGATTTGCAGAGCCATCTACACTTCTTACCTCTGTTCTTGTCTTATTACCGCGAGCTGCAGGAATACGAATCATTGTAGAACGGTTCGCATTTGACCAAGAAATATAGCATGGTGCTTCATAGCCTGGAACAATTCTCTTATAGGAGTTTACAATTGGATTTGTAATTAAGCAGAAGCCCTTTGCATGATGAATAATACCAGAAATCCACTTTTCAGCAACTTCGGATAACTGATTTTTTGTATTAGGATCATAGAATGCATTCTTATCATCCATTGTTAATAAGGAGCAGTTAACATGCATACCAGAACCAGCAATTCCTTCCACTGGCTTTGGCATAAATGTTGCATGAAGTCCATGACGTCTTGCAATATTTTTAACAACTAATTTAAAAGTTTGAACCTGATCACATACCTCTACAGCAGAGTCAAACTTAAAGTTGATTTCATGCTGACCAGTTGCAACCTCATGGTGTGCAGCTTCAATTGTAAAGCCAATTTTCTGTAACTCAAGTACGATATCACGTCTACAGTCTTCTGCACTATCTACTGGTGCTAAATCGAAATATGAACCTGTATCATTGAATTCAAGTGTTGGATTCCCCTCTCCATTTAACTTGAATAAGAAGAACTCAGGCTCAACACCACAGTTAAATGCCTTATAGCCTAGTTTTCTCATCTTTTCAATGTTTCTCTTTAAAATACCTCTAGGATCGCCTTCAAATGGAACATGCTCTCCATTTTCACTTGGCTGATAAACATCACAAATAAATCTTGCAACCTTACCATAAGCTGTATTTTCCCAGCTTAACACTAAGAATGTATCTAGATCTGGATGTAGATACATGTCTGCTTCATAAATACGAACAAATCCCTCAATAGATGAACCATCAAACATTACCTGATTATCTAAGCAATCCTCTAATCTAGTAACTGGGATTTCAACATTTTTTAAAGAGCCCATCATATCCGTAAACATCATACGAATATAACGAATATTCTCTTCCTTACAAATTCGGCGAATATCAGCCTTTGTGTAACTCATTTCAAATACCTTCCTTTTTTTATCCATTTTTACACATTATTTAATTGAATACTTAACAAAATAAAAAGTCGCTAAAAAAGCAAGAATTTCTTGCTAATTTTGCGACTTTGCAAATCATTAAATATTATAAATAGCGCCCTTGCTACAAATGTATTTTATAAGAGGAATATCTTAAAGTCAATTCCCTTAAGCCATGTAAGCGATTTATAAATTATTCTATTTCACCTAATACATTTTTAGTTATACTTCTATTTAAATATGTTCTTGCAATAAAGCCAGATAAAACACCAGTTATGATAGATAATACTGCTATAAATGGTAAATAATACAATACAGCATCTAAATTTATTATTATGATTACAACTATAATTTGCCCTAGGAAATGGCTAATACTACCTAGTGCAGATACTCCTATTGGTGAAAATATTTTAATTTTTGAAAATATTAGCATAACTATATAAGATAAAATTCCACCAGCTAGACTCATAAAGAATGTAGGAGATGCAATAGTACCTCTAATAAGCGCTACTACTATTATTCTTAATAAATCTACTATTCCTGCTTCATAAAACTTAAATTCATATAGCATAATTAAAATAATTACATTCGCAAGTCCAAGCTTAACACCCGGAATAAACACTGGAATAAAGGATTCTAAATAGGATAATACACATGCCATTGCCATTAACATAGAAATAACAATCCATCTTTTTAAATCTTTATTCATTACTATCACCATCCCTTATGATGATAGTAATTCTATTTGGTAAGCATGTAATCGTCTCATTTTCTAAAGACTTTTCTCCCATATGTACACAAATCTGATTTTCACATCCAGATTCCTTTACATATACCTTACCATAGTTTACTACTATGACTACTATAGATATATCTCCTTCAACAGATACCTCTTGGTTTTTATATAAATCTAATTCAAGTACAACCTCTTCCCCATGATATACTACTGCAGTTTTTCCCACTCTTTTATAATTTGTACGCCAAAAGATAAATAATACAACCCCTAAGGATAAGCATATAAAAAGAAGGATTAAATCATTTCTTAATCTCTTATTCATATATATCTACTCCTTCTGTTTTATAAAGAATGGAGTTATCCTTATATAAAATTATTTTTATATTATTTTCTTTAGAATAATTAACACAATCTGAATAGGACATATTAAATAATGCAGTAGAATAATAATCCCCCTCCATTGGATTATTATTTAAAACAAATACACTATCAAAGGTATTTGATGGATATCCTGTAAATGGATTTAATAAATGATGGTAATAATTATTATCTATTTTAATATATTGATTTTGTGGACTAGAACAGGATATTACTAAATTCTTTTCCTTTATTTTACATATATAGCCATTCGAATAAGGCTTAGATAATCCAACATTTAAATAATCTCCATTTTTACTTCCAAGAGCAATACTTGAATGTCCTGCATCAATATAATAAGAAGATATTCCTTCACTTTCTAAATATTCTTTTGCTTTAGCTGTAGCATAACCTTTCGAAATACCACCTAAATCAATATTGCCATATCCATTTATAGTTACTTTATTTCCATCCATACTTAAGGAAGTATTTTCTATTTTTAATAATTCTTCATTAATAATAGAATCCTCTAATATTTCATTATTCTTTATTTTATCCTTCCACTTATGAGATAAGGTGCCAATAAATGGATTAAAATAACCATTAGTATTTTGATAAGCATTTAAGGCTTCCCTTAATAAATCTAATAAAGTATTAGATACTATAGCTTCTCTATCTTTATTTAAATCATATATAGATATAGTATCTTCTCCTGATTTATAATCATCAGATACTTTAGCTACATCATAAAATATTTCTTTTATCTTTTTAAAATGCGTTGCTGCATCACTTTCGTTATACATACTAATAGATACAATAGTATCCATAGTATAAATAATAGAGGTATCTGTTTTTAAAGGCTCACCACAGCCAAATAAAAAAAGGCATGAGGAAAGAGCAATACATGCTAATAATTTTCTCATACCTTATCACCTCTAATTCTGGTTATATTTTTTCTTTTTAAATATAGGTAAAATTCCTTCTGGAAGTATTTTATATTCCTTAAATAATATAGTAAGTATCATAAATAATCCAGATACTAATAATCCTAAGGATAAGCCTGCAAGGCAATCTGTAAAATAATGAACTCCTAAAATGATTCTAGATATAGGAACTATAACAATAAAAAATGCTGAACTAATTATAGTTGCTAATTTAATCTTTTTATTATCTATAGTAAATATAGCTAAGAATATTAAATATGGATATAAAAAGCCTGTTGTTGCAGAATGTCCAGATGGAAAGCTTGATGATTTTTCATAAGCCCACCAAAGCTCAAAATCAGGTCTAGTTCGCTGATAACAAGCTTTAAATGCTTGATTTAATAATACCTGAACAATTAATCCAATGATTAATAAAAAGCATCTATAATCTAATTTTGTATATAATAAAACTAATACACCAATAGCAACAACTATGTAGATATAACCAAATTCTGTTAATATTCTATTAAACCAGTATAAAAAGCCAAACTTTTCTCCTCTTATATTATATGCTAAATCTCTTGCCCATATATCGATATCAAGTGGATATCCACTATTTCTATATACAAACGCACAAAGAATAGTAAGCATAGCTAAAGAGAAAAGCATAATTATACCGGATATAATTAACCATTTCTTCATAAGTGCTCCTTCATAATAAGGCAGAATGCTCTGCCTATTTTAGATTACTATAGTTACAAATAGTATAATTAAAATTTCTTATTATAATAAATAGATACTGCAACATGAATGACTAAGAATGCAAGTGCAATACCACCAGCCATAATGAAATAGCTTTTATCTAAGAATGCTGTAAATACTAAAACAACTGCTAATACATAAATGAATATTTTATGTACTAGGGCATTTGTATGTAAACGAATCATTTTATTTCTTTCATCATTCTTCTTTATTAAATAATAATCCGCATATTCATCATCTCTTAATATTTTTACATAACGATAATTCTTATAAGTTAAATATGCTTCAACAAGTGCACAAATAATATAAGGTAATGGAGACCAATAAAAGAATATGGACTCCTTTGAAAATTCAAAACGGCCAACGGCCATAACAATTACAATTGCAATTGGAAGTGTCATAGATGATAGCATAACACCTAATTTAATTTTTGTAATCTTACGTAGATTTTCCATAATTAATCATCCTCCCCCAAAATGAAGATATCCTCAACAGAAACATTAAATACAGCTGCAATCTTAAGCGCAAGCGGTAAGGATGCAATATATTTACCTTGCTCTATAGAAATAATGGTTTGCCTTGTAACCCCAACTTTCTTGGCAAGTTCTTCTTGAGTGAGCTTTATTGACTTTCTAAACTTATGAACTTCATTCGTCATAAAAACACCTCCAGATCAAACAGTTCTCCATAATCTTGAAAATGTATATTTTCCTTTACATTATACTATTATACACAATTTATCATAAAAAATGAAATAAAATTATTTCATAACGTTTTTAGTGGTATAATTGTTGTGGAAAATTCAACTTGCGTGGAGGTTTACATGAAAATATCAAAGCAAGAATCATTAGATATACTATTTAGAATTTTTATAGTAATCTTTACAAATACATTATTGTCTATAGCAACCGTATGGTTCTTAGAGCCAGCAGAATTATACGCTGGTGGTGCAACAGGTATTGCACAGCTCATCTTTCGTTTGATTAAGCTTGGGGCAAAGGATATGAGCACAAATCTACTTGGTTGGTTTATTCTTGGAGTAAACATACCAATTACATTAATTGGATTTAAATTTGTTTCCAAAAGATTTGCAATATATTCTGTATTAGCTGTAGGAATTCAATCCTTAGTTGTACTTGTAATTCCAGAAAGTCCATTTAAGGAAATGGCAAATGAAATTGTTACATATGATGCCAGTGGTAATATGGTTGAAACCATGAACTATGGTGGAATATTAACCCTTGCAATATTCGGTGGATTACTTGCGGGTATGGCATCTGGCTTAGCCTTAAGATTTGGTGTATCTACAGGTGGAGTTGATGTTTTAGCTCAAGCTATTTCAATGAAAAAGGGTATATCCATTGGAAACTTTACTATGGCATTAAATATTGGTATTGCAATCGTCGGTGGTGGATGGTTACAAAACAATTGGTTTATTGCATTATTTACTATCGTAAGAATGATATTAAATAGCTTAGTAATTGATAAATTGCATACTTCTTATTCTCATACTGGATTACATATCTTCTCAACTCACGGAGAAGCTATAGCACATTCTTTAATGTCATCTTTAAATAGAGGATGTACATTAATTGATGTTGAAGGAGCTCATTCTGGTAAAGGATTTAAGGAAGTATACTGTGTTGTATCAAATTATGAAATTCATAGGGCTTTAAAAGAGATTAAAAAGCATGATGAAAAAGCATTTATCACTATGTCTCCAGTTAAGAAAATCAATGGTAATTTCATAAGAAAATCAATGATTTAAGCATTATAAAAGGGTCAACTATTTGTTGACCCATTTTAATTTTATAGCTTAATTTCTTCTTCACTAGAAAGCTTTCTCTTTTGATCTTCATTGATAAGCTCAGAAATAACTAAATCTAGCTTACCATCAATAATCGCATCTAATCTATTAATAGTAAATCCTATTCTATGATCAGTTACGCGGTTTTGTGGATAGTTGTAAGTACGAATCTTTTCGCTTCTTTCACCATGTCCAATCAAAGATTGACGAGTAGCACCAGTCTTTTCAGCTTCCTCTTCTAGCATACGCTCATAAATTCTTGTTCTTAGAATTTCCATGGCTGTAGCCTTATTTTCATGCTGAGAACGATAAATCTGACATGCAACAAAGTCACCTGTTGGAATATATGTAACTCTTACTGCTGAATAAGTTGTATTAACACCCTGTCCACCAGGACCTGAAGAACAGAAGGTATCAATTCTTAAATCCTTTTCTTCAAGCTGGAAATCAATTTCTTCAGCCTCAGGCATTACAAGTACAGTTGCGATAGATGTTTGAATACGCCCGTTGGCCTCAGTTACTGGAATTCTTTGTACTCTATGTCCACCAGACTCATATTTTAAGAAGGAATAAACACTTTCTCCAGATACCTTAAACTGGATATTAGAATATCCACCTTGATCGGATTCCATCGCATCAAATACTGTGATTTTCCATCCCTTAGATTCTGCATACTTTGTATACATACGGAATAAATCCCCTGCGAAGATATTTGCCTCATCTCCACCTACAGCTCCACGGATTTCAACAACTACATCCTTTTCATCATTAGGATCCTTAGGTAATAATAATACCTTAATTTCATCTTCAATTTCTACTAAGCGCTTTTGTGCTTCTTCTAATTCCATAGTAGCCATTTCAACAATTTCAGGATCAGCTTCCTTCTTCATTTCCTTTAAATCAGGAATAGAAGCTTCAAGCTTTTGCTGCTCATGGAATAATGTAACAACCTTCTCTAAAGATTTTTGTTCTTTAGAAAGAGCTGTTAGCTTTTTAACATCTGCAGCTGTTTCAGGCTGCATTAGGAGGTCATTGATCTCGTTATATCTTGCCTCCATCATCTTTAAACGGTCTAACATATTATTCTTTAACTTCTTTCTTTTCTTTAAATCTTTGGTATTCTCCTTGGAACATAAATGGTAAGCCATCGGATGTAGAACCAGAACGGTTCTTTGCAACAATTAAATCGGCCTCACCCTTACGTTCAGAATGAGAATCATAATAATCTGGACGATATAAGAACATAACAATATCGGCATCCTGCTCGATAGAACCAGAATCTCTTAAATCGGCCATCATAGGTCTTTTATCTCCTTCTCTTTTTTCTACATCACGAGATAGCTGAGATAATGCAAGTACAGGACATTCAAGCTCTCTGGCCATTAGTTTTAAGCTTCTTGTAATCTTAGTAACCTTTTCCTGTTGTGTTTTTCCATCACCTTCAATTAGCTGTAGGTAATCAATTACAACAAAGTCTAGGCTACCATTTGCCTTAAGCTTACGGCACTTCGCACGAATGGATGCAATAGTAGAATCCGAAGAATCATCAAAATATAAATTCATTTTAGAAAGCTTTGCAATACTTGTATTAAAACGAATCCATTGATCCTTTGGAATATGTCCACTCTTTATTTGTCCAAGTTTAATCGATGCTTCACAAGAAATCATACGCTCTACAAGCTGTTCTGCAGACATTTCTAGGTTAAAGATTGCAACAGTACCATTTCCTTCTTTATTGCATGTTGCAACATTTACTGCTAAATTCATAGCCATTGCAGACTTACCCATGGCAGGTCTTGCAGCAAGTATGATAAGCTGTCCTGATTGGAAGCCCTGAGTAATTTTATTTACACAAGGGAATCCTGTATCTAAACCAATAACCTCTTCATTACGGTTCGCATTGGCAGCTGTCTGTTTAGATACATTTTCTGAAACTTCTCTTATTGTTTTAAAGTCTTCAACTCTTCTTCTTTTGGATAAATCAAAGACAGTTTTTTCTACATTATCAATATAATCATATGCATTAACAGAAGAGTCAAAGCCCTTCTGTGCTAATTGATTTAATGCGTTAATTGTATTTCTTCTTAAGGAAGCATTCTCAATTAATTCGATATAGGATTCAACATTCGCTGTTGAATAGCTATAATCCGCAATGCTTGCGATATATGCAGGGCCACCTGCTTGCTCTAACACATTCTTTAGTGTTAAATCCGCAATAACTGTTGTTGCATCAATTGCACGGCCTTGTCTATTAACATCAAGCATTGTTCTATAAATTAGACGATTTTTTGTTTCATAGAAATCGTCTGGTGTAAGAATGTCGCCTACCTGATAAATAATCTCAGGATCAAGGAAAATACATCCGATAATCGCAATTTCGGATTCAATTTCCGTAGGCACCTTCTGGTTTTGATTGCTCATACCGGTATCTCCTTCCCTACTTCTTTTCTTCTACGTTAATATCAAACTGTGCAACAACATCTGCTGCAAGCTTAACTGTTGCAGTATAAATACCAACGGAATTAATATCTGCAGGTAATTCTACCTTACGCTTATCAAGGTGCATACCAGTTTGTGCTTCAAATTCATCACAAACCATCTTTTCAGTGATATGGCCAAAGTTCTTTCCTCCAGCACCAATCTTTAGCTGAACAGTAATCTGCTTACCTTGAATTTCATCTTTAAACTTTAATAATAGGTTGTGCTGATTTTCAGCTGCAACTCTTTCTCTTTCCTTATCTTCTTCAATCTTCTTGATATTTTCAGGTGTTGCAGCAACAGCCAAGTTGTTCTGGATAAGATAATTACCATATCCGTTTGCAACTTCCTTAGTTTCGCCTTTCTTACCCTTACCCTTAACATCCTGGGTTAAAATAACTTTCATCTTCTCCGAACCTCCATCTACATATTCAAGCTTTAATGTATTAATAAGCTCATTCTTTAAATCAATAATTTTACAATCCTTACGCTGTAGTGCGGCACTATTGAAGTGACCTCCACCACCCATACCTTCCATAATTAGCTGTACATTAACTGTATCACCTAAGCTTCTTGCGGAAATACCACATGTATTCGCATCAATTCTACCAACTGTGAAGGATGCATCTACACCAGCAATTGTAAGCTGACGGTCAGAAATCTTAGCTAATGTTGTACGGTCAGGAATTGTTTGATTCTCATCTAATGTTACAAGTGAGAATCTATTTCCATAAATTTCAGCCTTAGCGATAGATGAAGAAATTAATCTTTCACTATCTAAGGACTCTTGTAATAGCTTACGTACGAAAATCATATCTGCACCATAAGATTTAAGTGTTGCAGAAACTTCAAATGTACGTGTACCAGATCTTTGTGTAAAGTTGTTTGTATCAACAATTACACCCGCAAGCATAATGGATGCTTCAAGTGGTGTAATCTTAATATCTGGATTATAGAAAGAAAACATTTCTGTTACTAATTCTACTGCACTAGATGCTGCAGTTACACGGTAATCGGATAAGAAGCCCTCAAATCCAACACCTGCACTATCGATATGGTGGTCGATAATAGAGAATCTTGATGCCTTTTGTAAAAGCGATGGGAACATTACAAGTCTTGGAGCCTGTGAATCTGTAATAATTAATAAAGACGTAGGCTTAATTAATTCTAATGCCTGCTCTTCTGTAATGAAGTTTTCCATTAATGCTGGATCTTTCTTTATGAATTCATAAATCTTCTTTACAGTAACATCGGCTTTATTTACATCAAATGCCATCTTACAATCAAGTCCTGATGTCTTAACCATATGGAATGCACCAATCATAGAACCAATCGCATCACAGTCTGCGAAATTATGACACATAAGCACGACATTGGTAGAGCTTTGTACATGATCTTTTAATGCTAATGTTTGCTGACGAACCTCTACTAGGTCGTTCTTTTCTGTTGCGTTTGACTTCGCACCAAAGAAGGATACTGCCTCATTTTCAATGTTGACACAACCCTGACCTCCACCACGCTTTTCAGCAAGCTCAAATTGGGCCTGGGCAATACTACCAAGCTCATCATAGTTGATATCGTGACATGCAACACCAATAGTAATAGATGTCTTTAAACGATACTTTTGAGTAATCTCTTCAAACTTATCAAAAATGTAGAAGTTATCCTTCTTCATTCTTAATACTGCCTCTTTATCAACAATGAAGGACATACGATCTCCTTGCAATGTTTGTAAGTATCCATGATATTTACCAACCCAATCAGAAATCGCACCTAAAATACTACCACGAATAGTTGCTTTTTCTTGCATATCAAACTTCTTAATAGATTCTTCGAAGTTATCAAGCTCGATAATACCAATTGTAAGTTTTCTTTCGTTATAACGCTTCTTTGTCTCTTCTCTTTCTGTAACATCGAAGAAATAAAGAATATTGAATTCTGTATTATGAATAACCTCATAAGATTTATCACCAAACTTCATATTGATTTGAGTTTGATTTCTAATGACATCACTCATAAAATCTTTAGAAATAGAATCAATTGGTGAATCAATTAGCTTACTATTAAAGATTTCCTTGGAATGCTCATTTGCCCAAATGATATTATACTGAGAATCATATAATACAATACCGATTGGAAGCTTATTAAAAGCCTCATCTCCTGCCTTTGAAGCATGATAAGAAATATTTGTCCACTTTTTAAGTCTTAATTCTAGCATCTTAATCGTATCTGAGTTCTTCTTGTTAATAAAAGAATAAATCAGAATTGTTGCGATAATAAAGCTGATTAACGCAAGAGATAAAAAGATTATTTCAAAATAGAAATTCTTATCATCACCATCGGTTAGATAATAATAAGTGAAATAACCTGCAACACCTGCACCACCTATGAATATTACCGCGAATATTAGCGCCTTAATTTTGTTAAAAAAATGCTTCATTCCAAGTCACCTCTTTATCTATTCTATTATAACAAAATGCCATATACAATTCAATTAAAACCACAAAATGACTTACATTTATGTAAGTATAGTGCCTGATAAATAGAAAAAGCCTATCCAAAAGATAGGCAAATTCTTATTCGGAAATTAATAATTTATATGGTTCAATTTTCTTAATCTTTCTAGATTCTAATAAAGCAAATACAAAGGATGTAACAATAAGTCCTAAAGCGATTAGCGCTAATCCTAAAATTGGAATAACAAAGCTACATTTCATTAAACCAAAGTTAATCATAATTAAATTCATATATGGGTTAATTAAGAAATAAGAAACAATAGAGAATAAAACAACAGAAATTATTATAGATGGCATAAAGCTTATAGCTGTTTGTAATATTAAATCCTTAGAGGAATAGCCTAAAGCCTTTAATATGCCATATTCCTTTTGCTTATTATGCAATAAGGATTTAATTAATAGATATAATACTAAAAGTATTACAATTAATGAAATCACTAAAGAAATCACTAGCATTAATGCTGCAATCATCTCAAACAATGCCATACCTGCTTCTAAAATAGTATAGAAATTCATGGTTGTTATAATAGCTTCTCCATATAATTCCTCACATTCCTTTAAAACATTAGTAACTACTTCTTTATCTCCATCAAACCAAAAATAACCAGGAATAGATGAGAAATCATACATGGCCTTAGCGGCCTCTTCAATCATTAATGCTTCTTTTCCATTATTATTTGTAGATTGAATAAATCCAGAAATTAAATATTTAGCTTTATTACCTGCATAAGATATTTCTATTTCATCACCAATATGGTATCCATATGCTTTGGCAAACTTACCAGAAATACAAATTTCATTATCGTATTTAACTAATCTACCTTCATAACAAATATTCTTATTATTTAAATGATCGATATCATCAATAATATAAGTCATTAAGGATTCATCATTATCTCCATAGATTACAGAAACATTAATTAATGTTCTAACATTACTTACACCATCTTTAGCCTCTAAATAGCTTCTAAGCTCTTCTTTTTTAGAGTTTTCAACAGTGACAACTCCACCACAAGATTCAAAGGCTAAAATATCTATTTTAGGATTTCTATTGAAATTCTCATACATCATTAAAGCTGTACCACAAATGAATGTTAAAAATCCTATAACTACAAATGTAATAATATTTTGCTTCATATTATTAAAGAATGTCTTTAAAGCTAAAGATATATTTAATACAAAGCTAGATTTATCTAAAGCTACTCTATTCTTTTTAAAATTATGGCTTAATAAGCCTTCTCTTAAAGCTATAATTGGAGTTATTCTTTTAATCTTTCTTGTAGATAATATAACACCAAAAAAGGAAAGTAAAACAATAATTACAGGTGGAATAAATGTAGCTACAGTATTAAAGGATACTGTATATGGTAAGCCCTGCTGAATCGATGTAATAGAGCCTAAAATTGGCATAATCGAATAACCTAATATAACGCCTAATACACCACCAATAATAGCTAAAGATAAAAACTGAACAAGTAATCCCTTTAAAATATCAAAGCTTGTATAGCCTAATGCCTTTAATGCACCAATTTCTTTCATGTTTTCTTTTACATAATTTGAAATAGTATTATATAGCATTAATACAATTACACATGCAGAAACTAAATTAATCGTTAAGAAGGATATCGCTAAGATCAAAGACATATAGCCTCGATTAAAGATTATATCACTCTTAGATAAACCATTTACCATTACCTTAGTATTTATACTAGATAATGTATTATTGATCGTTAATTTCATCTTACTTTGAGTAATACCATCATTTAATTTATAAGAAACTAAAATAGCCTCTTGATTTGGAATAGTAGATATAAAGCTAAAGTAGGAATCATCATCTAAAATAAATTCAAATTCGCCACAATTTTTATTTCCAAAGGAAAATGTATTAATATATCCTCTTACAGTATAAGAATGCTCTTTCCCATTCGCACTGAAGGTATAGGTATCTCCTATTTTATTTGTTCCATTCGAATAAAACTGATATGGAAGATAAATATAATTCGAAGTAATATTATTATCTTCCATTTCTATTTCTGCTCTTTCCATTTTACGGTTTAATGCATTTTTATTTGAAATAATTACTTGTGTAACTAAATCACCCTTCATAAATGGAATAGAAATTGTAGGTAAATAATAGAAATGATCTATTTCATATTCATAAGCCTTATCTTTTACAATGGTTTCTACTTCAGTATCTGTAATACCAGTTAAATCATTATAAATGATAGAGTATCCATCTCCAGCATTTAATTTCGATGCATATTTATCTGTATTTGGAAATGCATCTAAGAATAACAATAAGCTCATAGAAATTAATATAGTAGAAATTAACATTAATAATCCAATGATGATAGATGTACTTCTTTTTTTCTTAAAATTTGATTTGGCTAGTAGTAATCCATTCATACTACCACCCCATCTCTAATAGGAAGTCATTTAATTTTTGATGACGTTCTGAATCATGAGGAATATATGGACCTAAAATACATTCTCCTGCAATTTCTCCATCCTTAATATATAAAATTCGATTCGCTCTTCTTGCGGAAGTAATATCATGAGTAACCATTACTATGGTTTGACCTAATCTATTTGCTTCTGTTAATGTATCAAGCACATCCTTACCTGTTTTAGAGTTTAATGCGCCTGTAGGCTCATCAGCAAATACAACACTAGGAGAATTCACTAAAGCTCTTGCAATTCCAACTCTTTGACATTCTCCACCAGATAATTGATTTGGGAATTTATTAAAATATTCCTCTTTAATATCTACAGCTAAAAGAGTCTCCTTTGCCTTTTTTACTGCTTCCTTTTTGTTCTTATTCTTTAATAATCCAGAAGCGAGTACATTATCTAAAACACTCATAGAATCAATTAAATAAATCGATTGAAATACAAATCCTGAATTATCACGTCTGAATAAGGCAAGCTCATTTTGATTTAGCTTTGTAATATCAATATCTCCATAACAAATACTACCTAAGGATGGAGTATCCATTCCTGATATTGCATACAATAATGTTGATTTACCAGCACCTGAAGGTCCCATGATGACTGTAAAATCTCCTTGATAAATCTCTAAATCTATATTTTTTAATACATGAAATAAATTACCACCATTCGAAAATGATTTGGATAATTTTTTAGTTTGAATTAATACCTTTTGCATAATTTAGCCTCACTTTCAAGTTTACAGCCACATTTTAGCAATTTAAATCTTAATATACTTTATCAAATTCTTAAATAATTCTTAATTTTATAGCTACAATAAAACCAGGATTAGCATTTTTTAGTTCTATTTGACCTTCCATTCCATCTAAAAATGTTTTGGAAATATATAAGCCTAAGCCTACACCATCTTCATTTTTAGAATTCTCACCTCTTCTAAATTTTTCTGTTAAAAGAGGTAATTCTATAGGATTTACACCATACCCATAATCTCTAAATTCTATAGATAAATAATCATCTATAATATTAGATTCTACATGAATGTTTGTTTTTGCATATTTATAAGAATTAGAAATAATATTATCAATTACCTGTTGTAATCTTAATCTATCGGCATATATCTTACATTCTGGAATATTATATTTTTCTACCTTAAGTAAATAATCAGAATTCTTAATAAGCTCATATAAAACATAGCTATCTAGCTTAGATGGATTAATTTTAATTTCATCTAAATCCTCTAAGGAAGATATTAATAAATTGGATACTAATGTATTAATTTGATCTGCCTTTTTATTAATTGTATCAAAATATGCCTTATCCTTTTCATCTTTAGATATGGCATAGCCTAATTCAGAGGTTGATTTAATCGATGCAACTGGAGTTTTAATATCATGAGATAATTTCGCAACAAGCTCTCTTTTGGAATCATTTGCTTCTTTTTCTTTTTTTCTTGCCTTTTTTAATTCCTCTCTCATAATATCAAAGCTTTCTGTAAAAGCACCAAAGGTATTCCCCCTATCCATTTTTAAAGGTACATCTAAATTTCCACTAGAAATTCTAGATGCATAGCCTTTCATATCTTTAAAAGGTTTAAGAATGGATTCATATAAATATATGTAATACAAGGACAAAATAAATAATTGAAATAAAGAAATAACAATTATTGTTATTAAAATAGATTTATTGTTTTGTTCAATTATTTCATTAATTCTATTATTAACAAGTATTCTATATTCTACCCCAGATACATTAATTGTAATAATTGTATCTTTATTCTTATATGCTTCATTTAAGCTTAAGGATGTATTATCACTTGTTTTATATATTAAATTATCATCCATATCTAAAATAGAATAGGTGTAATATTTTGGATATAATTCCTCTTGATTAAAGTTTTCTTTAACTCCATAGGTTAATTCATTAATTTTAACCGTATCATTTTGATAATTATTCACATTTAAAAGTAATATTATAGAAACTACTATTTCTACAATAAAGCTTAAAATCATTAGGATAAATAAATATATTCTTTTCATTTTGTATTAAAACGATATCCTTCCTTCCAAACCGTTAAAATATAGCTTGGATCATTTGGATTTTCTTCTATTAATTCTCTTAGCTTTCTCACATGAACATTTAATGTACCGTCTGAGGTGAATTTATCATTCCAAACATTATCAAAAAGCTCATCCTTTGTAATTAGCCTATTACTATTATTTACAAAATATACTAATAATTTAAATTCTAGGGAGGTTAATTTAATCTCTACATTTTTACAGTAGCATTTATGTAAATTAAAATCTACTTTTAAATAGCCATCATCATATACCTTTAAATCTTCCTTTTTATATCTTTTTAATACCGCCTTTACCTTCGCAAGTAATACACCTAAGGAATATGGCTTTTCTATATAATCATCTCCACCAATAGTTAATGCAATGATTTTATCATCATCTGTATTTCTTGCAGAAATAAAAATAATAGGAATATTTATCTTTTCTCTTAAATATTTACATAATGTAAATCCATTACCATCTGTTAAATTAATATCTAATAAGATTAATTCTGTTTGGTTTTCTTTAAAAAAATCGATACATTCCTGATAAGAATATATAGATATTGTATTTACTCCAAATAAATTAAAATAATCCCTTGTGCTTGTTGCAAGCTCTTTTTCATCATCAATAATTAAACAATCGTATTTCATATAAAACCCTACCCTTTTTATACTATTAATAGAATTATATACTATAAAATCCAAAAGAAAAAGCGAATTAGCATCTTCTTTCTCTTTTATAAATGGAAGAATACAATTCGCCTTTATCATAAATAAAATGATTCTTAGCTACATTAAATAAGCCAAAAAAGTTAAATTTACCTTTTATATTTAACCTAGATAATTTAACAAAGCCAAAAATTCTTGGAACTAGATAAGTTACAATATCATTTCTATTACAAAAGATATGATAGCTTAAATTACAACTTTTTAAATATTTTATTGTTCTTCTTCTATTAAATATATTAGTTTTAAAAGGATTAACAGAACCAAAGGTAAATAGGTGTGGCGTAATTCCAAAATTATAATTTAAATCCTGACTTGCAAGCATTGCCATGGCAGAGCCTAAGGACCATCCAATTACCTCAATGGTAGCATTTGGATGTAATTCCTTTAATTCCATAACCTCTTTTCTTACAAAATCCTTCATTACCTTATACATAGAAGCCCAAGACTTATGTACCTTTAATGTTATTTTTTTATCTTCCCACATAAAGGATTCATAATACTTTGGTTGAAACAAAATGTTTGTAATCCAATCTGGTACATCCTTTGTACCCTCAAAATGAGCTTGGATTACATTTCTTTCCTCATCATAATAAACACAATAATTCGCATGAGTTAATACTCCATTATATACATAATTAATACTTTTATACTCAATTTTAAATCTTGCCTTACCTGTATGATTAATATCTCCTGTGGTATCAATAAAATATTGTTCATACCTTAGTTTTTTATAATTTGTATCTAATTCCATAACTAACTCCCAAAATTTTAATCTAATTCAAATTATTTAAATATGCATTTAATAATCCATGATTATACATTGTTCCATTATCTAAATAATAATCTGGATGAATACCCATATCTGCTGAAATAAAGACAGAATCACTAGATAATAATCCATATTCTAATGGACCACTTACTCTATAGGTATCCCCAATTGGAGAGGCAGTTGGTAATACAATACAAGAGCCACCACCAGAGGTTCTACCAATTATTTTTCCAATATTGTTATATCTAAATATTGTTGGCAAACAATTACCACAAGAAAATGAGCTCTCACTTTCCATTAAATAAATATTATAATTCTTACCAGGATAATCCGCCTCATCATACTTTCCATCCAAATTCGTATCTACCTTATAGGATAAATTAAATACTTGATTTGTAATTTTATTTTTCATTAATACCTTTACTTCTTCCATAAAGAAGCCTGCAATTTCTACTAAGGTAGTAAAATCACCACCACCATTAATAGATTCATCGATGACTATATTTTTAACATCTTGATGATGCTTTAATTCATCGAAAGCATCATAAAATAGATTAAATGTATTTTTGGAATAAAGGAAAGGATTTACCTTATAATCTTCAAATATTATATTATTTGGAGCTCTTTTAAATCCATCAAAGCGAATGAATAAAGTATCTCCATCAAAATAAAATCCTTCACTACTTAAAGATTCCCCTAATAAGGATTTTCTATCAGAAGAATTCTTTTCATAGGCAGCGAGATACGATTTCGCTCTATAACCTCTTCCCTTTGTTGATGCCTCATAATAGCTATCATAAGCATTGCTTCCCTCGCTTATATATCCTGCATAGGAGCTAGGATATGCAATATTGGTATGTAGGTCATCTATACCTTCTGCAAGCAGTCCCAAGCCTTTATATATTTGACTTGGTATATTAGAAGATAATAAATCATAGCTTCCAATCACTTTAGAAAAATCAATAATATCAAATGAAACCTCATCATATCTACCAAAGAAATCCTCTAATGTTTCTAAAATAGCATCTCTATTAAATTTCACTGTAGAATCATTTAATTCCTTATCAATAGTAATGCCATCATTATATATGACATTACCATCATTTATTTCCTTAATATTATAAAAATCCTGAAATAAGGTTGGATCCCCTTGATAACTAGTACTTAAATAAATACTTTCTCCACCATATACAAAATTCTTTTCACCAACACTAAAATAGATATTATTTAATGCATAAAGTGGAACTAATACAGAATTTTCATAAGAAACTAATTCAATATTAAATTTTCCTAAATCAAATAAAACCTCTTCTGTATCATCACTTAATTCTTCAAGAGTAGATATTACTAACGGAGATCTATCCGCACCAAGTGGATCACATGGAGCTCCATAATTAAATATATCTATTGCCTTTAAGTAATTCTTTGTCTTTATTTGATTATTAATTGCATCAAATTCTATAGAATAATCTTTATTCTTATAAGTATTTGTAGCACTTAATACTCCCTTAGAATAAGATAATTTAAGATTTGGAATAGGAAAACCTACCTCTTCTGGCATTGTCATTCGATTTTCTAATAGCTCATCTATTTTTAAATATGGACTATCTATATCATCAATAAAATATGCATTTATTTTATAATTATCACTTGATGATTCATAAACTGTAATTTCTTTCTTTTCTACTTGATGTTCTGTTTCTTTATAGTTATTACAACCAGCAAGTAAACATAAAGAAAAAGATATTAATGTAGAAGCCATAATTGTTTTAATCTTCATAATAACACCACCCTAGTATTTATTATATAGATTTTTACCCAAAACAAAAAGACCTAGTTTTTTTAGGCCTTATTCAAAGTATCCTTCTTTAATTAAATGTTCTAATACCTTTGCTTCACGCTCAAGCTCTACTAAATCCTTTGGACCATGGTTTTTATTTCTATTCGCTTTTATTGCAACAATAGGATCAACGAATTCTAATGTGAATTTTTCATAATCTTCATAATCATCTAGATTTTGATTTATTTTATTATCTTCTACTTCACAAAAATAATAATAATTATCTTGTATAAATATATCACAATCAGCGTGATCAGATTTTTGAATTCTATGAACACATCCATATTCTTTAATAGAATCTTTTATTACAGTAAGTCCTGCTTCTTCCGCTGTTTCTCTTATTAGTGCATCAATATTAGATTCATCCTTTTCAATTCCACCACCAGGAAACTTATAATAATCATATAAAATACTATGAACCATATATATCTTTTTATTCTTTATGATAATAGCTCTAGCCGATGGTCTTTTAAAGACCTTACCATTCTTATCATAATTCTTTAAATCCATTTCAAATAATAATCTCATAAAATACCTTTTATACCTATTTGTTTAAAAATTCTATTGCCATTTCTAACACTTTTGTATCTCTTTCGATAATTAGAGGACTAAATACAGGTCCATGGTCATTATTTTTATTTACATTAAAAACAGTATTAAAATCTACCAATTCTAGAATAAATCCATCTTCTTTTTCTCTTTCGGATAATGATTGATTAATCATAATATCTTCCACATCACATAGATAATAATAATTGTCTTGTACAAATGTTACCTCATTATCATATATATCTTTATTGGCTCTATGAACATAACCAAATTCTTTTATAGAATCTACCTTTATAATTAATCCTGCTTCTTCTTTAGTTTCTCTAATTAAAGCATCTTTCATGGATTCATCTTCTTCTATTCCGCCACCCGGAAATTCATAAAAATCATATTTCTTATTATGAATCATATATACTTTATTATCTTTAATTATTATAGCTCTAGCCGATGGTCTAGAAGCTATTTTCCAATTTGGATTATAATCTTTAAAATCTATTTCAAATAATAATCTCATATATTTATCAAAATCTATTTAAAAATCGTCGTATTTCGTCAAAATTACAATATTTTTTTCAAATATCACTCAAAGGAAAGCTTAAGTTTTAAACCTAAGCCTTTTGCAATTTTTTTTAGCATTTTTACTGATGGATTTAAAGTACCTCTTTCTATTTTAGATAAATCAGATTGATCTATCCCTGCTTTTTTAGCTAATTCTTCTTGAGACATTTCTTTTTGAAGTCTTTTTTCTTTGATTTGATATCCTATTACGATGTTTAAGATGTCAGTGTCATCATATTCATTTGTAACATCTTTTCCCTCATCATATACTGTTTCGCTAGATACATCTAAATCATCATTCCAAACTACTCCACCCCAACCTAATAAATGTCCTTTTAAGAATAGTTCTCTATCCTTTAATTCATTTAATTGTGGAAATTTATCTGATAATGATAAGATATCATATCTTTTTACAGTTCCATCATAAAAGAATAAATCAAATATTGTGTTTTCTTTTAAGATTATTTTAATCGCTTTTACCATAATTACTGTAGTGGTGGAAGTTTTTTATATACTTCTTTATCCCACATCTCCTTTAACTCTTTTTTGTACTTTAAAATAAATTCCTTTACTAATACTTTACCATTCTTAAGAAATTCCCCATTATATATTTCTCCATTTTCAATATAAAATGTTCCTTTCTAGTCAAATGCATTAGTATAAAAATGCCATAAAACGACGAAATAGTTGGCAATTCTTCATCTCCTTTAACTCTTATTATAGGGTATATATCCCCTAATGTCAAGACAAAATAAAAGACCCTGTCATAATTGACAAGGCCATTTTAGTTATCTTACGTAATTTTAATGTTTCTTTTAATAAATTATTATTACATTCTAATTATTTTAACTGTATTAATATCCATTAGCACTTGATATACTAGTCTATACTGAATATTAATTCTTCTTGAATATGTATTTTCAATACCAACAAGTTTTTCATAAGATGGGGGATTAGTAAATGGATTAATATCAATTAATTCTAAAAGTGATCTTACTTTTTTTAACAATATAGGATTGACTTTTATTTTGTCAAAATCTTTCACCGCTTGCTTAGTAAATATTATTTCCATTCTACTTTCACACACTCTTCGATAGGTGTATTTACTCCTTCAATAATGCTTTCATACATACCAGGGATTCCAGCAAGGTATAATGATTCTATTAAAGAATTATAATCTTCTTCACTAAGCATAATAACATTACCTTCTTTTGTATTAATATTAATAACATTATTATATTTAATACATGATGATGCCAATTTAAATAATTCAGCTCTTGCAGTTGTAATATTTATATTTTGCATATTTCGCACCTCTATGTACATTATGGCGTACATGTTTTATTTTGTCAACTGAAATAAAAGACCCTGTCAAATTGACAAGGTCATTTCATTTATTAGTTATTGTCTAACGCCATAGCTCGATGTTTAGAGATGACAGAGAAAGCTCGCAATTCTACTTGTCGTAATCTATAACACCAATTTGATAATCATCTTCATATATAATCTTACCTGGATTATCAGAATAAGCTATTTCATATGGAACATTATATTTATCTAATAAATCTAATAATGGTTTAATATGTTCTAACATTATACTAGAATTATTTGTTTTAAACCAAGTTGTGGCACCTAAAGGATTATCATTGTTATCTCCATAAAAAGGTGGCTCTGGCAAGTTATCTTTAAACCATTTATCTACTTCTAAATATATATTTTTATCTTCTTCAGAATAAATACCATCTCTTACTCTTCTCCAAGTTAATACAAATATACCAACAGGCTTTTTAGTTTTATATGCTAATTCTTCTCCTTGAATTCGCATGTACTTCTTTTTACTGAATTCAAAAGAAACATCTAATTCATTCATTATTGATGTAATAACATCTAAAGAAGGATTCATAGAATAGTTTTCAATTCTTCCAATTGTTGACTGTGGCATTCCACATCTTTCAGCTAATTCAGTTTGCGAAATACCTAACATTTTTCTTTTTCTCTTTATTTCATCAACTATATATTTTGAATCATTATTCATATATTATTTCCTCATTGAAAACATATTTTCCTTTTCCATAACCATCAATAGGGATGATAATGTTTTTAATTAATAAAGATGAAATAAATTTTGAAGCACCTGATGGTGATAATTCTAAAACATTCATAACTTCTGTTCTACCAAAATAATCTTTATTAGATAGTTCATTATGCAATTTAGTAATCTTTTTCCTAATATTATCAGATATATCAATTGTTTGAATGTCCACTTTTTTGTCATCAATATCTACTTTTTTGTTATCAATGTTCACTTTTTTATTGAAATCAATATGTAAATATCTATTCTTTAATTCATTATTCTCATTCAATAATAAATTTCTTAAAAACAATTCAAGATATAAAGTTGTTTCAGATATTCCCTTTTCTATATTAGAATAATTTGCTCTTACAAGAGAATTTCTAAAATACCAAGCATTATTTGCAAATATATCATTTGTTACATCATAACCAAATGTCTTTAAATATTTAATTAAAAAAACTGCTGTTGTTCTAGTATTACCTTCTGCAAAAACATGTATTTGCCATAGATTAGAAATGAATCTAGCTATATGCTTAATAAAATCATCTCTTGATATATTAGAATAGTCATAATTTTTTTCAACACTAAAATCATATTCTAACGTTTCATTAAGCATTGAAGCACCACCATATATTACTGTATCACCATTTAAAACCCATTCTTTTTTGGAAATGTTATAAGTTCTAATCTTACCAGCATGTGGAAATACATTTTTAAATAATTTCTTATGAATATCAAGATATTGAATTGGAGAGAAAACAAATGCTTTTTCTGATAATATCTTAGCAATATTTATAGATACTTTATCAGCTTCTTCATTATTATTTGTATCATCGTTTTTTTCTTCATAATATGAATTAATTAATCCACTGACATCTTCTAAAGATACTTCTCCTTCAATATTTTTTATAGCTAAATCATTTAAATATTTTGATGTATCTAAACCATCAACCTTCTGTAAACCAATGGCAGTATACCATGAGTATGCCTTTTCTTTTTTCGTTGGTTCTTTTTCTTTTAAATACTCTTTAAAAGGATCTTTTTGCATTTTATCATCTCCTATTCCTTATAACAATATTATAGCATATTCGCTATAACGAATCAACAAAATAGGGTAAAGGAAAGAAAATAATTCTTTGCCCCTCCCGTTGCACCGTACATACGGGTCTCGTATACGGCGCTACATTTATATTATTCACAAACTACTTTAGGTAGTACAATAGAGGATTGACCAAACCCGGCCTATTCCTCTTTTTGTTTGGCTTAGAAAGTAAATCAGCACTAATTAAATAGTTAACAATCTTTGTACCACATTGTCTATACCAACCTAGTCTTGTATTGGCTACTGAATATATTTCTTCATCAGTGAAGCCACATTTATAGGCTTTATTTATTTTTTTTAGGTTTTTATATATTGTTTTAGGTTTTTTCCATTGTTTAACAATTATTACTCTAACTTTATGGCTTAACCATTGACCAAATTTATCAATGAATAGTTTCATATTTCCAATACGGAAATAGTTTATCCATCCTCGAATTATTTGGTTTAGTTTAGTGAATGTAATTGCTAAAGGTCTTGATACAGCGTGTTTTCTTTTAAGTACCAATTTTATCTTTTCGTAAAGTTTTGCTTTACGGTCATTTCCGGGTTTGCATTGCCATTTATCACTCATCTTCCAAAAAGTAAATCCTAAGAAATTACTATTTGTTGGTCTTGTGATTTTGGTTTTAGTTGCTGAAACCTTAAGGAATAACTTTCTTTCTAGCCACGAAGTAACTGATTTCATTACGCGTTCAGCTGATACATCGGTTCTAACAAATATATTACAATCGTCGGCATATCTCACAAAGTGTAAGCCTCTTGACTCTAATTCTTTATCAAATTTATCTAAATAAATATTGGATAGTATTGGAGATAATGGTCCACCTTGTGGTACTCCAATGGTAGTTGATGAGACTAAACCATTATCCATTACTCCTGCTTG
>NZ_QXEV01000024.1 GCF_003550015.1 Anaeroplasma bactoclasticum | reverse complement strand
AAGATATGCCACCAAAAATAATCACACAGTATCAAATGTAAATCAGATTCATAGTGAACTATCAATTTTGATTTCAAAAAAGCATGGCATATCAACAAGACATCTTCAGGATTATTTAAACTGGCTTCTGTTCTTAAAGAAGATTAAATATAGAGTAAAGGCCGAGGCAAGAGTTTCATTTACTTATATGGAATCAATGAAACAAGTTCATACAATAGCGGTAAGAAATATAACTAAGCTTCCTATGCCTATTGATTTATATCAGGCCTATGGAGCATATCATTATGGAATTTTTTCTTAATTACCAACTTTTTGTTTGAACTTAGCATTAAAATATAAAGAATTACCAGCATAAATCTCTAATATTTTTAATAATTGAGATTTACGTATTACAATACTTTTAACATTTTCACCATTAACGATGTTTCTTAAGAAGGAATAAAAATCTTTAGAAACGGAATCTAAGGATTCATAGGAATGATAAAATTCCAATCTTTGTCCATAAGAATAGAATTCTCCATTTTCTGTCATTTGAATAAACTGAGCAATATCCTTTACAACATAATCCTTATCATAACCAATCTTAATAGATAATAAATAATCATTTTCTTGTTCTTCAATTACAGGAACTAATCTTACAGAACCAAAATAAGTATTTACACTTTTTAAGGAATCGGATAACAAATTCATAATTCCATTATGCTTTACTTCAAGCTTCTTCTGCTCAAGACGATCAAATTCATCTTCATAATAATCTGGATTAATAATGTATAATCCAATTGCATATAATGCTACAATATGCACACATATTTGATTTTTATAAAACTGTACACATCCACAATAAGCCTTTTTAATTTCATAATCAGAAGATATTTCCAAGCTTGCAGCTTTTACACCTCCAGCTGCAGCTAAAAATAATTGAGTTGGCAAAATTTCATACCCCTTAGAAACTTTCTTTACCTCAACATACATTTCAGGAGCGTTCATTGCATTGTCCAAGTATAGCTTTAATGTGTTATTTCCTTCGAATTTATACAAATAATCGCTTAATGTCATCTTCTTAATCTCCTTTTTTGTCAACTCATTTATTATACCATATTTTTATTAAATTTGAACGTATAAGAAACCACTTTCTTTCAAAAATTATAATAATATTGTTATTAAAAAATACTTACAAAATCTTCCTTTTGGAATACATTTTTGATATAATGATAGTAATATAAAATAAGGATGGTGGATAAGATGGGACTCTTTGAATCTGGGGAAGATTATTTGGAAGCAATCCTAATGGTATCTGAAAGAAAAAATGAAGTTCACGCAATCGATGTTGTAAATGAACTTGGATATTCAAAACCTTCAGTGTCCATTGCATTAAAAAAATTAAAAGAGCAAGAATATATTACAATTGATGAATTCAATCATCTTCACCTTACAAAAAAAGGTTTAGATATTGCCAAAAAAATATATGAGCGCCATAAAATACTAACATCTATACTAGAGAAGCTTGGTGTAGATGCAAATAATGCCGAAAAAGATGCATGTAAGCTTGAACATGATTTATCGGATGTATCTTGGAATGCAATTAAAAAATATTATTATGATAATTTAGATAAATAAAGGACCCAACAGTTGTTGGGCCTTTTTCTTATTGATTCAATTTTGAAGCTACATAAGCCATATCATAGAATTTATTATAGGCAATTTCAATGTCTACAGGTACGCCACTATCTATATTCTCACCAGCCTCATTCGATAAGCATAAATAAGAGGAACGAACATATGGATAGCCCTCAGCTGTTGCACCTAGCATAATTGCACAGGATCCTCCACCACTTTGCTGACCAATAATTTTATAACCTAATTCCTTAGCTAAGGAAGGCAATAAATTACCACAGGAGAAAGAACAAACAGAGGTTAAGAAGGCAATATTAAGTTTCTTAAACTTTTCACTTTCAGCCTTATCTAGATCACTATATTCACCATCTAGATTAATATCCACCTTTACAATATCATCAAGTTTCGTCTTTTCAGCAGTATTATTTGTTGAGAATACTACCTCTCCACCAGTTAGCAAACCAACAATTCCAATTAATGCTGATGAGTCACCGCCTGAATTTGTAGATAGGTCAATTACTACATTTTCAGCTCCATCTTCAACCGCTTTATAAAGATGACTTCTTACATATGCATAAGAATCATTTGTAGGCATTGTAGGTGTTTCGCCTTTAGAAGATTTTTCATAAAATTCATCCCAACCAGTATAGTTTACTTGGAAAGAATCAAAACCAATATATGCAATCTTAGAAGCATTATCATACTTATAATAATAGCCAGTTGCATCATCACCTAGGTTGGCTTTTTTTGCATCTGCAACACTTCCCTTCAGCATTTCATTTTGTGCCACTGGCATTAAGCCCTTATAGATAATTGTTTGTAATTCTTGGTTATCTCTTACAATTGCAGAAATTGCATCATCTGACATCATACGTTCAAGGCCTAATAAGGCAGTATGGCCTCCATCACAAAGTCCACTAAATAAGCAGTATAAACCTGTTTGATATTCTTTTTTATTTTTAGATAATAATAATTCCTTAATGCGAGGATAATATCTTTCTAATGTACCATTTAAGCCAATGGATAAGATATTATTATCTACTAAAGCCATTTGAGTTGTATAGCCTCTTCTTTTATCAATTTCAAAGCATATTAAATCATAGCTGAATTTTATTAAATCTTCTTTTCTTTCTACATTATCATCAAGCTTTTCATAATAATTATCATAATACCCTTCCATCTTTTCAACACCATTAGATAATTGACCCATAACATCAAGTTCATATAAGCTACCCTCGTTATAGACAATAGAATATGCTGTTGCGGAAGTAATTACATTCGAAATAAACTGGAATGGTACATATACCTCTAAGGAAGAACCATATATAGGAATATTATATTCTTTCAAATTCGCACTAAATGGAATTGGGGTCGTAGATTTTTTGGTTAATTCAACCATAAATCCTTTGGAATTATTAGATACAAAATCTGGGTGACTACCAATAACCTCCATTCCCTTATATTCAATGGTATCTCCCTTTGTATCAAATTTAATATATGAATCATCTTTTTTAAATGTGTAATCTGTATCATTTTGTGTTATATCAAAACTTGTTTTATAGAATTCCTTATAATACTGATTTAATCCTACATAAGGTACATTTGGCATATCCTTATAATATCTTAAGGATACCTTATGATCTACGACATTATTTTCTCTATAATAGTCAACTTCTTTTACTTGGTATTCGCCTTCTTCTGATGCTCTATTATTACAAGAAGCTAAGGCAACACCACCTAATGTAAATAATACAATTCCTGTTACTTTAATAAATTTTTTCATATTAGTTAGTCTCCATTTTTTAATACTATTTGCTTTTAGCTTGTATTAAATGGAAAATCAACCATTTCAACACATCACCATAAATGGTTTTAAAAGCATTTTTTGTTAATAAGATATAATTTGTTTTCATTATCCTTCTACTAAAAAAAGATAATATAGATAAATTGCCACGGTTATTTGATTTTTTAATACTTAGTTTTTCTTTTCTTACTAGATTTTCATTCTTAATTACAGCACTACAAATATACTATCCTTCTATTTTCCTCCTAGCCTTCAAATCTATATAATTCCATATCTGCCCATGGATATTGAATCATATATTCTCCATGGTAGGCATTTTTGTATTTTTTATTTCCTTTTAGGAATTCATAAGAATCACAAATGATTAAATTCGTATTAATTGCATAGGTATTTGTATCTACCAATAATAAATCCTCAAGTTTGTGTTCTTCTAATACCTTTTTTAATTCTGCAAATATTTTAGTAATATAGCTTTGAATAGTTCTTGAATAAGAATCATCCTCATAAATGACTGCAGCTAGTTCCTTTCTATTCACCGCAGAACCATTTCTATCAACTAAATAAGCCAAAGCTTCTTTAGCTTTAGAAGATAATGGTAATGGTTTTCCATCTACTTTAATATCAAAATTACCAAAGGATTGTACAACAACTCTTTTATTTAATTCATTATTATCTAGAAAATAATTAATTTGTTCTTCTATCATTTCCTTACTAACAGGCTTAAGTAAATATCCCTTCGCATTCGCTCTGATTGCTTGATTGGTATATTCTGTATAGCCAGTAGTAAATACAACATTAATCTCCGGATGATTCTCTCTTAAATATTTTGCAATATCTATACCATTCACATCTGGCATATTAATATCTGAAAAAATAACATCACAGGTATTATTCTTTAAATACTCTACCAAAGCATTAAAGTTATTGAATCCTACTACCTCATCTATTTTTTCTACCTTTTTGCAATTCATAATCATACCCTGAAGTATGATTTTTTCATCATCTAAGCATATTACTTTCATTATTCTTCCTCCGGAATTGTAATAGTGATTGTTGTTCCTTCGCCTATAATGCTTTCTACATCAAAGGTTCCACCAACCATATTTACAACTCTCATTTTTACATTATTTAGTCCAACATGGTTTTTACCATCATTATTTATTTGATTTGTATTAAATCCTACTCCATTATCTTTAATCACTAATACGTGTTTTTTATCACTTTTATATGTCTTGATTTCAACGATACCCTTTTCTTTAGCTCTAACACCATATTTAATAGCATTTTCAACTAAAGGCTCTATGGTTAATACTGGTAGTTTAAAATCCTTATCTTCTACATTAAATATTACCTCTACATTATCAAATCGAACCATTTCTATTTTAGAATAAGCCTTTGCATGATTAATTTCTTCTTCTACAGGAACAGGAGTAGTTTTACTTAATGCATCTGTATTCATTCTTAAATATTTAGAAAAATAATCAATGGTTTCTGCAGCTTTTTCTGGATCAATTTCACATAAAACCTGAATTGTTGTTAGAGTATTATAAACAAAATGTGGCTGAATTTGAGATAGCATTAAGAATGTGGTTTTTTCTTGCATATCTCTTTCATATTTAACTGCATCACTAGATGCTTTTTGGAAGCTTAAATATAAGAAATAAAGGATTGCACCTAAAACATATGCTTCCGATGTATAAGAATACTCTAGTTTTAATACAATAGTGTTTACGGCAGTTAATATAGCAATAGATGCAGTTATTATAATAATTATATCAATTTGTCTTTTTGTTTTCTTTATCGTTGTTTCTATAATAGATGCAACGATTAATGAAACTAAATATAGGGCACAAATAACATATACGGTATAGCCTAACCATGTTCTATCAAAATTATTTTGACTGTTATACCAAAAAACAAGACGCATACTTGGATTTTTATATGCAAATAAAGCAAGTAAATAAATGATTGTATTTACTGCTACTCCAATCCAAATAAAATAACTCTTTTTATTTTTAAAATCTAACCTTATATGATAAAAAAGACATATAATCATTGGTCTTATGATATAGCATAAGCTAGAAAACAAATACCTTGGAAAATTTTCTTCATGAACAACAGAATCATTAAATAGAGTTTCAAGATATTCAAAAATAGCTAAGCATAATATATAAAATACTATAGATATTAAAAGCCTCTTATCCTTTTTGTTTATTTTTGATGCTACAAATAATATAACCAATAAACTTATAGATAAGACAAATAATATAAAATGATCGTTAAAATAATGCAAAAAACCAGACATATTAATTGCCTCCTACTACCATTATAACACAATATTAAAGCTTCCTATAGACAATATACAAATCCTGTTTGGCTTAAACAGGATTCGTAATTATCTATATTCTTTTATTTATTGTGCATTAACTTGAGGGCAATACCAAGAATCTTCAAGTCTTAACCAAGCTAATGTTTGAATTGTAGAATGGTTATTAAAGATTCCCTTAATATTGTAGAATGCTGTAATATAATTATCTAATGAATTGCTTCCGCTTAATCCCTCATAAAGGATATTATAGATATCTTTTCTTGCACCATCTGCCTTTGTTGGATACTTCTCATCTAAAAGCTTAGTTACAGATTTTTGTGCCATCAATACATTTACAATACCTGTTGCAAGTGTCTTTCTAATGCTATCTGTAAACTCAAGATCATAAGTTAAATCATCACTATTTGTTAAAAATTCCCATGCAACCTTGAAAATATTACTAGACTTAGAATATACCTTTACATTACCAGCGAACTTTAATAATAATGAAGGAAGTGCACCAATTATAGCTTCTGGGCTATCTAGAGTAATAGATTTAAAGTTAGGATCTTTGTATAAGAATTCCATAAGATTGCTTGCAGCTTGCTGAAGCTTATCTGTATATAAGTTTCTATCTACATGCATTTTACCCTTTTGATACATTAGATTATTAATGAAGGATTGAATGAAGCAGTAAGTCATTCTCTTTCCACTATCCTTAATCTTAAAATTTCTTAAGTCAAGCTGCTTATATGTAACATCATATGGTTCACAATTAGATACATCATCCTTATTTAATAACTTCTTTTCTTCTTCCTTTACTAAAGCCTTATTCTTTTCATATGCTGAAGTATCATATTTATTATCTGTTAATGCCTCAAAGATTGTACCCTTTTGTAAGTTTTTAGAATCCGTTGGTGTACCACATACGAAATGATCTACACCATATCTTTTGAAGCCCATCTTTGTAGGTCCTACATAGCATACTAAGTCGTTAGGATTAACTACATTATGGATACAACCATAATCCATATTTGGCTTTTCTAAGGATGCAACACCACCCTGAGGAGCTTCGATACAATATGCATAAATACCATTACCCTTAGATTGATATTCATCCACTAGCTTCTTAGCTGCGATATTCGCTGTTGCGCCACCTCTACTAAAGCCATTGACGAAGAATGCAACCTCACCCTTATCTAGGGCTTCTTCAACCTTTGGATTAGCCTTTAAGAAGTCTGGAAGATAATTCGATACAATCTTTTGTGCTGATCCACCAAAGCCTTCAGCTTCCCCTTCCTTACCTAGCTTAACATTGTTTGCCCATTCTGCTTCATAGCCTGCACTTCTTACTGTGATATCAACTGCATATTTATATTTAGGATTTTGAACATCCTTAATATCCTTTTTTGCAATTACACACGCAATACTATCCGCTGTTGGCTTTTTTCTATATGTATCGGATGTATAAATACTATCAAATCCGATAGTACCTAAGGCCTCACGAATTTGCTTATCACCATAGGAATAATCACCATTATTTTCATATGTATTTGATGCATGAGCTAACTGACATGCAAGGGTTGCCATATGTGGCTGGTAATCATCTGGATTTGTTTTAAAGAATCCATCACTATAATACATATCATAAGATGCTCCATTGGAATATTTGCCCTTAATTACCTTAGTTCCATAGAAATCCTTTGATTCATCATAATTCATTGTTGCTGTAATTTTTGGCTCTACAGCTTCACTTGATGCACTTACTTTATTTGCGATTGTAAATACTCCCGCACATGCAACTCCTAGTGTTAATGCTGCAATTCCATACTTAATATACTTTTTCATTTTACTCACCTTCAACTTTTCCAATTAATCTCGCTTAAGTATTTAAGCAGCTATAGTATACAAAACGGGTGTTGCAAGATGTGAGCAACATAATATATATTTTAAAAATTTATTTTTTTCATGCAAAAAGAGGTAGCCAAAGCTACCTCTTTACTGTTACCAAATTGTTGGTACTTCTCCTACATAATGCCAATAATTTCCGCTTTCTGTTGGAGCAGTTTCTGAATAATAATATATAATTGCCTTTTGAGAAATGCAACTATCAGAATTAATACTAATTGAAGCCCATTCCTCACTAGTTCCTTCGTAGAATATTTTTTCTAATTTGGAATCTGCATAGAATGCATAATATCCTATACTCTTTACCCCACTAGGAATTATTACACTTGTTAAATTTATGCAATAGTATAACATATTACTATCTATTGCAGTAAGGCCACTAGGAAGCTTAATACTATCTAAACTATAACAGCCATAAAATACATTTCTTTCCAAATTTGTAATATTATCTGGTAGATTTACATTCATTAAACTTGTACAGTCAATGAATGTAGAAACACCAAATTTTTCAATATTACTTGGAACTGTAACATCTGTTATGAATCTATACTTTCTAAATACATACTCATAAAGTTCATAATTTGTAATTGTATTACCATTAAATTCAAAGCTTGATGGAAGTGTAATATTTGTATCCTCGCCAGCATAGCCAATTAAATAATATGTTTCATTTAAATACATAAACATGAAGCCATTAGGATCAACAGTTACAATAGAATCTTCATCTAATGATGTATGAATCACTTTAGCTCTATAAGATAAATATTTAGCCGTATATTGTGATCCCATAGTTAATGATAGATTTGGATTCAAATTATATACTTCATATAATCGGTCACAATTATTGAATGCATCATCACCAAAGCTACTTATATTACTTGCTATAGTAATAGATACTAAGTTTGCACATGAATCAAACGCATGAGCACCAATTTGAGACTTAAAAGTATAGCCGCTACCTATAGGCTTAACATTACTTGGAATTACCACACTTGTAATTTTATTATTCTTATAGAATGCATAATCATTGATTCTATAATCCGTAAGTCCTGTATTTGAATAAGTACTAAATTCACTTGGTAATACTAAGTTGGTTTCATTACCAATGTAATCAACTAAATATCCATCGTTACCCCAAATAGAAGCAAATAAATAACCATTTTCATCAATAATATGACCATTAGAATCTAGATTAAACAAGCTCTTAGGATTGTAGAAATTGGCTGTATTTATTACATAACGCATGATATCACCACTTGTACTAGAAGTTTTTCCAGGTTCAGGAAGTGATACCTTTGAGCCATTACGTACTTCTACTAATCTATAACAGTTACCAAAAGCACTTGAACCAATAGTTGTTAAACCAGTACCTAAAGTAGCAATATATAAATGCTCACAATCATAGAATGCATAAATACTAATTGTTGTTACTGTATTAGCTATTGTAAGATAGTTCAAGCAATCAAATCCATAGAATGAGTATTTCTTAATTGCTGTTACTTCTTCTGGTGTTGTTAAATCAGTTAATAATTCATATGTCTTAGTATTATGAGTAGTTGTACCTTCACTATCTAATAAATAGAAGTTTGATGCATAATACATTGGCGTTGAAGTTTCGTTGCTAAATACAATATTACACCAATTAACTAAAGTTCCATCATTGTATACATTCTTTAGATTATAGCATTTAGAGAATGCATAATCATTGATTTTTGTAAGATTTGCATTAAATGTTATATCTTTTAAATTATAACATTCATTGAATGCATATGTACCAAGAGTTGTCAATGATGCTGGTAATGTAATATCTTTAAAACATCTACAGAAGGAGAATGCATAAGAACCAATTTCTATAACTGTATTAGGGAATTCAATATCAGTTAGGTTAATACAATTAGCAAATGCATAATCACCAATTGTAGTTAAACTATTTGGTAATTCAATATTCTTTATACTTCTACAATTATAGAATGCATAAGAACCAATTTCTAAAATCGTATTTGGTAGGCTAACAACTGCTAAATCCTTAAATCCATAGAATACATAATCAGGTAATTTCTCTAAGCTACTTGTAATATTAGCTTCTGTTACTAAGGAATAGTTCTTTCCATTATGTATAATTGATCCACTATTATCTAAGATATAGAAATAGATAGCATTAGACATTGGAGTTGAATAAATATCCTTAAATGAAATATTAACCCAATCTTCTATAGTTCCTTCATAATATACATTAACTAATGATGTACAATTATAGAATGCTTTTGTACCAATCTTATTAACTGTAGCTGGGATAGTGATACTTGTCATCTTAAGATTATTGAATGCATAATCACCAATTTCTTCTACATTATTTGTTAATACAACATCATCAACTAATCTATAAGTATTTCCATTATATGTATATTCACCAAGTGAATCCTTAACATATAATACTGAATTAGAATTGATTAGTGGAGATGCTTCTTCATTATCAAAATATAATGTTGCCCAATCATCCATTGTTAAATCATAATAAACATTTGCTATAGGGCTACCATAGAATGCATACATATAGAATTTTGTATCTTTAGAAGCAATTTCAATATCTGCAAGATTTGAATTATAATAGAACGCACGATCTCCAACTATTTTAACTGATGCTGGTATTACTACATATGTTACAAGACTATATTCAAATGCGTATTGGCCAATTTCAGTTAATGTATCAGGAAGAGTAATTGCTGTAATACTGTGATTAGATGAACTTGCACAGAATGCAAAACCACCAATATATTCTACTTCTGTATCCGCTAATAATACAGCTTGTAGAGCATAATTATATGCAAATGCATGATTACCAATATACTTTAAAGTTGATGGGAAGGAATAGTTCTTAGTTTTTTGACAATCTGTGAATGCATAGTCTCCAATATACTCTAATCCTTCTGGGAAATTAACTGTGCAATTATAATAAATACCACATGCAGCATTAGGTGCAATTATCTTACATCCATCGTGAATATTTATAGTATTAATATAAGTGCCTCTAACTTTAGCAAATACTAAATAATTATTAGTCTCATTACCCAAATACATATCTCCATCGCTAGAACAGTAATAGTGTAAATTACTATAGTTACCATAAGATACAGTACCTTCGATTGCTTCTAATGAATTTGGAAGGGATAAATATTCTAATGCGGAACAATTATAGAATGCACTTTCTTCAATTACCTTAACGCCTTCTTCTATCATTACATTTGTTAAAGCTGTACAGCCTTCAAATGCACTTTCACCGATAGTTGTAACTGAACCAGGAATTGTTACACTAGTAATACTTGTATTATTAATAAATGCATTTGAATGAATATCATATGTATTATATGTTACTCCATTCTTTACAAAGGATGATGGTAAAGTAACTTCTGTTTCAGTGCCATCATATGCAAATAAATAGCCTTTACCCTTCTTTACTACAAATGTAAAGCCATTGGCATCTTTTTCATAAATAGAGTCATCTGATGCATTATTATGAACAGCAATAGCATAATATGCAACTTTTCCATTTTCTTCTGAACCTGCTGTAATTGTAAGTCCAGATAAGTTATATACCTCAAGTAGCTTTGTACAATCATAGAATGCATTATCACCAATAGATGTTACATTTTCTGGGATTGTAATAGATGTTAGGGATGAACAATTATAAAATGCAGATTGACCAATTGTCTCAAGTGTTGTTGGTAAAGTAACAGATGAAAGCAATGTACGTCCACTAAATAAGCTATTAGTTATGGTTGTACAGCCCTCAGTAAATACTACAGTACTAATATAGTTACTACCGGAGAATATACTATAATTACTACTTGCATATGCATTTGTTGTACATTTAATAATAACTTCTTCCAAATTAGGGTTATTACCAAATGCAAGTGAACCAATAGATTTATTAATTCCTTCAGGAAGTGTAACACTATGTAATCTAGTATTATCAAATGCATTCACTTGAATTTCAGTTACACTATTTGGAATTGCACAAGTCTCTAGGCTAGTACAATCATAGAATAAATGTGAATAAATGATTGTTATATTTGGTAAGATTGCACTTTCTAAGGATGCACATTCTGCGAATGCATAATCCATTATTGTTGTATTATCTGCCATTTGTGATAAATCAATGGAAGTTAATCCTGCATTATGGAATGCATATTGACCTACGAAAGTAATTGAACTTGGAATAGTAATATTCTCTAATAGAGTACAATTTTCAAACATTCTATTACTAATATTCTTAGCATTTCCTAAATCAACTGAAGCTAATTTAGAGCATGAAGAGAATGCATATGTTCCAACGGAACAAGTATTACTCATATTACTCATATCAACGCTTGTAAGCTGTTTACAATTAGAGAATGCATTATTTCCAATAGATGTAACTTTATTTGTAATAGAAATAGATTTTAAGCTTGATGAATTAAATGCAGATGTTCCAATAGTTTCTACATTATTTAAATCAATAGCTGTAATACCTGAACCATAGAATGCATTATCTTCAATTGTTGTAATACTATCGGATAAAATTACAGATGTAATACCTGCTGCATTCTTAAATGCGTTAGAACTAATTTTTGTAATATTACCAGTTACGGCAACTGTTTTTAAGGAAGCTGGTACATAGGTATAATCTGTATATGTACTTCCAAAGAAATAATTCATATATGGATAGGATTGTCCATCACCAATAAATGGAACAGATAAATACTCAATAGTTGTATTACCCTTTAATATTTGACCTAAGGAAGTAATTGAATTAGGTACTGTCAAAGATTTTAAGGACTTACATTTAGAGAATGCAGATTCCATAATAATCTCACAGTTTTCATTAACAACAACTGTTTTTTCTGTTTTATCGACCTTAACTAGCCATTTATATGGATTATCTTCTGGTCCTAAATAATATGCACCTTCATATTTAGTTAAAGCAACCTTACAGTTGTCAAACGCATGCTCTCCTACACTATTAATTGCAGGGCCTAGCTCTAAATTAACTAAGCTTCTACAGCCTGCAAATAAATAGGATGCAATATCAGTTACATTTGTATCACTCAAAGAAATACTCTTAATTGTTTCACAATTCCTAAATGCAGCTGAACCAATGGTTTCAAGTGAATTAGGAATATTAATACTATTTAATAAATAGCAGTTTGCAAATGCACCTTCACCAATAGATGTAACATTACCTAAAATTTCTACCTTTTGTAATCCATAACAATTCCTAAATAGGGAATCTGGAATTACAGTAATAGATGCTGGTAATGTTACCTTTAATAAAGATTCACAACCAGCAAATGCGGAATACTCTAATGATTCTACATCCTTTAAATCAATAGTCTTTAAACCACAATTTGCAAAAGCGGAATTTCCAATTACTTTTATACCTGTTAAATCAATACTTCTTAAGCTTGAACAATTTTCAAACATACTATAAGAAATTTCTTCTTGGCCATTTAATGTTACGCTAGCTAATTCCTTACAATTTGCAAATGCACCTACACCAATAGATGTAACAGAAGCTGGAATAACTAGCTTTTCAATTCCAAAGCCATAGAATTGATAATTGCCAATAGATTCTACGTCATCAGAAATAACTAATTCCTTTATAGTGCTAAATTTATTATGTCCTAAAGTAATTTCTCCTTCTTCATCTAAAATATAGAAATTAGAAGCTTTATACATTGGGTTATCTTCTGCATCAGAGAATGAGAACTCTAACCAATCTGCAAGTGTTCCTTCATAATATACATTCTTTAAATTTAATAAACTACTAAACATATAATTGAAGCTTGAAACACTACAAGCTAAATCTAAAGTTTCTAAATTAATATATTCAAAATAGCTAGAAGAAAAATATACATCATTACCAGTTACTCTAATACTTGTTAAGTTTTCTGGCATCTGACCTTCTTGTGGATAGCTAGAATTCATATATTTAAATAAATAAGATAGTCCATTACTATAATATGGAGTATCCATATATTCAAGATTTTTACAACCAGCAAATACAGAATCATTTAATATAGTATTTGATGAAACAGATACGCTTTTCATATTTGTATTATTATAAAAAGCACCCATATCAATTTCATAAATATCACTTGGAACGATAACATCTGTATCCGTGCCAACATAGCTTACAAGATATTTTTGATCATCATATAAATATGTAATAAATCCATTTTCATTTGTAAAATATTCAGTATTTGTTCCAATTTCTTTCGCATAGTATCCAACATATCCATTACTTGTGCTTCCTGTATAAATAGATATATTCGATTTATTTAATACATAAACAAGCTTATAACAATTCTTAAATGCGTTTGTATTAATTGTAGTAAGGCTTTCTGGAAGCTTTACTTGATATAAAGAATAATCATATAGGAATGCAGAATTTCCAATAGACTCAACAGAATCCATAGAAATATCTCTTAAATTTGAACAATTTTGGAATGCACTAAAGCCGATTGTTTTAACACTATTGGCTTCAACATATGTTAAATTACTACAACTATCAAAGGCACTGCCTGCAATTTCTTTAACATTTTCTCCTAAAACTAAGGATTCAATGACTTTATTATTACGGAAGGATTCACTACCAATAATTATGTAATAATCTTTAATAGATCCTATTTCAACATTCTTCTTTGCCTTATTAGTATATTTTAGAATTGTTGCATAATTTTCATCAACTCTATAAATAAAATCATCATTATAGAATACTACTTGATCCTCCGTTGAATCTGTATGAACAGCAACCGCATTAGATGCAATACCTCCATTATCATAAGAAGAACTTTGAATATTCAAATTACTATAATTGAATACTTCATATAGATTACTACATCCATTGAATGCACCATCCCCAATAGCTTCTACTGCTTCTGGTACTGTAACAATTACTAGGTCCTCATTTTTTGCTAAAGCTAAAGTAGCAATACTATAGCTATCATATGTTTTATCATCAATAGTAACCTCAGATGGTAAGCTTAAGTTTCTTTCATGACCATCATAATTTACTAAGGTTAATGAATCTTCTACTACGGCATATAAATAGTCATCTTGCTTTGTAAAAATAGATGATTCATTGTTGGATGAATGAATAATTAATGCATTCTTTGCAACATAACCATAATCATCAGATCCAATTTGAAGATTTAAATTAGAATTATTATAGATTTCATATAATCTACTACATGAATAGAAGGAATATCTATCTATATTAATATCTGAATTGATAGTTACACTTAATAAAGAAGATCTATAGAATGCTTCATTGCCAATTTCATTTAATGTTGTTGGCAATATAACATTTGTTAATTTTGCATTAGAGAATGCATTATCCGCAATCTTAGTTACTTTTTCTGGAATAACTAAAGTTGTTGGAGCATCAAGTATTAAATCATTGATTGTACATGATGTTTGATCTGATGTGAAATCAAAGTATTTGAATTCATCAGAAACCTTAAATTTACCATATACATTCATATCCTCTTCTAAGGTAAAGGAATATGTTTTATTTTTAGATAATTCATTATTTCCATTAAACCAACCAACAAATTCATAACCGATATTTGGCTTTGCAGTTAAGGTAACCTCATTATTATATGCATAATAATCTCCACCACCATATACATAACCAATATTGCTATCGATATCCTGTAATGTAAGCTTTAATTCGTTGGCCTTATATTTAATTTCAACAACTACACTTTCATCATTAATTAATACCTGTTCAAAAGGTAGTGGAGTATATCCTTTATATTCTAGTGCTTCAGCTAAAGTATATTCTCCTTTATTTCCATCTAGATTTTGAACATAAACAGTATCATATCCACCATTCGCATTTTCAAGCTCATGCTTAACGGTATAGGATAATGCGTCATGCTTTAAGACATCAGGAATTTCAACACTAGGAAGTGTTTCATCTACTTGTCCTCTATCCTTTGTAAAGGATTGTGAACCACATGATGCAAGTGTAAAAATAGATAATACTGCTATTCCATAAGCTAAATTCTTTTTCTTCATATGATTCTCCTCCTTACTCTGTTATAGTGATATGCTGAATCTTAACAATAGTCTTTGGTCCTACTTCTACATCATCGTTAAGATAAGTAATCTGATAAATTTGATATACATCATATTCGCCAACTTCTGTTAATACTGGTACATCTTTAGACCATGTTTTACCACCATCAATGGAATATGAAATTTCAAATTCTGCTTCGTATGTATCTATATCCTCTAAAGAATATGCAACTCTTGATGCATATACCTCATCAATTTCGGATAGACTTACTGTCTTATCCTGTGGATTTATTACATATATACTACCATTAATATATTCAATATCTCCAATATACTGCTGATTCTTTTGATCAAACTCTGCAACATTTGTAAATTCAAATGAAACTGTTTCTTGTAATGAAATATAACCAGAAGAAACTACCTCATAGGAGAAGTCTGCGCTATTTGCCTTCTTTTCAGAAACAAATACTTCTACTTCTAATTCTTCATTTGTTACACTATTATAATATTTTGAATTCTTTATGATGCCAGTATAAATTTCATAAATATCATCGAATGATGAAATTGTTGAATTATCTGTAGATGAAATGGCCTCATAACCACCATCTCCACCACCTAAAGTATTATCATAATACATTACAGTTAAATCATTATCATTAGATAATATTCTAGTACCACTAATTAAATTTTGAACATTTGGATCAATAGTAATAAAACCATTCGTAATTGTAATTGTCTTAATACCCTTCGCAACTACAGTATCTCCAACCCTATAATAAATGTTATATTCACCAAGTTCACTAATAGAGATATTTTCTTGATATGTATTATCATCAAAAGAATACTTTACTGGTAAATCAGAAATAATGAAATCAATATTAGAATTAGGTAAGAATGCGAAGCTATTTGTGAATTCAAATTCTGGATAACCAGATGGTGCATCTTTTGAGAAATAAATACTTAAATATTTAATTGCACCCTTAGATTCATTATTTGGGAATAATACTAATTCTACAAGGGATGTATCATCAATATTGAATTCTAATACATAAGAATTATCCATTTGATAATTAGCTGAATTATTATCCAATACATCTGTTGGTAAATTTATATAACCAGGGAAATCATTTAAGCCTAAATGCTCTAATAAATATACAGATGAGATTTGGTATTTATTATTTGATGTTGGCATATCATTTGTATTGAAATAATATACATCTTCTGCAAGCTTTACAACAGAGAAGCCATCCTCTTCAATAACAATAGATTCTTCATCTCTATAATCATATAAATTAAATGTTACCTTTGCCTTGATATCATAATCCTCATAGGAGAATAATACATTTACCTCATTAATACCATTCTTTAATTCATAATAACCGTCTGTTTTATAAGGATAACTAAATTCATAAGAATTATAGCCAGACATTAATTGGTCTCCAACATAGAATACTGGATTTGCGAATAATTCACTTTCTGCTACACCACTAAACTTGTTGAATTTTGTTGCATTATCCAAATCCACATAATTATTATTAATTAAATCTGTTTGATATAAAGTAATTGTTGCAGCATTAAGAGTGATATCTAAAACTAAATCATTGTAACAATTCTTAATTGTATCTGGTAATACTACATTTACTTTATAAGAATTTGTTCCTTCTAATAGAGTATCTTCACTTGTAAATGTAGCTTTTAAAATTTCATTAGCGTCTTTATCTACACCCTTGATTACAACATAATCAAATAGATTAAATCTGCCTAATGCATTATTAACACTCATTCCAGCTACTAAACCTTGAGATGGAATATTATCATATTCAACTAATAAATCTGCCTTTGTAATTTGAACTACGCTATAATCTTCTTTATCAGAATATCCCTCGCAAGAAATCTTAAAGTATACTCTATAGGAACCAGGTAAGGTGAACTTTGGCATTTCATCCTTGTAGATTCCATTTTCATCATCCTTGTACTGTACTGTTGCACCTTGAGTTTCAGTCTTTAGTGTGATGGAGTGTGCCTCTCCATCATATGCACCAAAATAGCCTTCTACATTATATTCAATTGCTGAATAAGATACAGAGGAATCTCCAATCTTATCCATAACATCCTGGTAATCTTCTTTGGATGGTTTACCAACAGTAATTTCAACTTCTTCAAGCTTTTCATTTGCAGCTTCGGAATTATCGAATTGTTCTACCTTGTTGTCTAACCAATTTCCTAATAGGTCATCAAATGTTTCTTGTTCTAAAACCTTATCCTTTGGAACAGTTAATTCAATCTTAGAATTAGAAATATCCGTTAATTTACCCTGAATTAACTCATCTCCAAGTTTATCGAATACATATAATTCAGTTACACCCTTATATACAGAGTAAGTCTGTACATATTCGTTTCCAACCTCTTTAACAGTTACACCAAAGATTGTACCTCTAACCGCCATTACGGAGTTGTTAGAGGATAAGAAGAATTCTTCATCCTCGCCTAAAGGCTTTTGAATTTCAGCTAAGACTACACCCTTTTCAACAAAGATATTGGTCTTATAGGAATTCTTACCCTGACTTTTTAAATTGATTTTAGAATTCTCTCCAATATATACATATTTGTCTTCATCAAATTTAATAACTAATACAGAATTTTCTAATACATCTACTGTATCTCCGTTATATAAATTCATGCCCTTAAAGCAATTAATTGTTTCTTTTTCGTCAGTAACTGTCGCGTTACCCTCAAGCTCAACAATTTTAATTGTTCTAGCAGAATCTAAGTAATTTAAATCTGTATTCTCGCCAGATTTATTACTTAAAACGATAGCTAAAACAATGGCAACAGCAGCAACTATTGCTGCTGTTATTGATGATATTATAATGATTAATTTCTTTTTACTCATTTTAATACCCTCCTATTCTTCAATATAGCCTTCAATTTCTACTACCTCGTAGCACTTGATTGGCTCTTTTTTATTTTTAAACATTCTATCTCCAGCATCAACAACCTTGATTCTATCCTTTAATACCTCATATACATCCTTAGATATTAAAACTTGGTCTCCTGCTGCAGAAGCTTCTATTCTAGATGCAGTATTAACTGTATCTCCGATTGCTGTATAATCCATTCTAGTCTTCGAACCTATATTTCCGATGACGGCATCTCCAAAGTGTACACCAACACCAAATTCAAGCTTCTTGTTGTACTTTTCGAATACCTGATCACATATGTGTCTTCCGACTTTTACAATTCCAAAGGCTGCACATACAGCTTTATAAATATAATCATCTAAATCTACTGGGGCATTAAATATTGCCATTACACAGTCACCAATAAATTTGTCAACCATACCACCATATTTGAAGACTTGATTTGTTGCCATCTCTAGATATCCATTTAAGATATCTACAACATCCTCTGGATCAAGCTCCTCACTCATTTTTGTAAATCCACGAATATCAACAAATAGACAAGCAACATTTCTTTTTCTTCCACCTAAAGACATTGTATCCGATTGCTTTTCAACTAATGCTTCTGCAACATCAGGGGAGATATATCTTTTAAATGTTCCAATAACTTCCTTTTTATGCTTATATTCGGAATAGTAATGCTCTATTACTAAAAGTATAAATGCGAGTATTAATACAAAGAGTGGTAATGCAATAAAATGATATGTTTTATTCGCATACATAATTACCATGAGTAAGAATTCAAAGCCAATTCCTACACCAAAGGCTAACATACCTAAATAGAATGCCAAGCATGCCATTAAGAATACAATGACAAATATTACTATGGAATTAACAATTGTATATACTGGAACAGATACTGGAGTATATATTTCATCAAACATTAAGGATTGAATAATATTACACTGTATCTCCATTCCAAACATTTCACCAATTGGTGAATTATACATATCGTTAGATAATCCTGAATCTGTAGCGGCTGCATAAGAACCAAAGATTACAATTGAGTTTTCGGCATGTCTAATTGATGGAACATTACCTTCAATTAAATCTGCCATCGAAATATAATTAAAGCTTGAGGTTACACTATTAACCTTACCGTCACCAGTATAATTTAATTCTGGTGCACCATAATATCTAAAATAATAGGCCTCACCCTTATTGTATTCATTCATTTGAATATTATTATTCTTTGCATACATAGAATAAACTGCATAAGCGAGTGAATCATAATTAGGACCTCTTAAGTAGGTTCTTCTTACGGCTTCATCATTATCCGTTAGGGCATCTACATATCCAATAGCGCTAGCACCATTATAAATAGCCTCAGATAATCCGTATGGAGCATTCGTTCTTGATGCTCCATTAACACCTAATACGACATTATGTCTTTTCATTGCATCAGATAATTTTAAATCTACCGCATCACAGCCAAATGTCTTATTGAATATTACATCAAAGCCAATGGCTGAAGGTACAATACCATTATCTGCCCAATTATTTAATATATCTGCAAAATACTTTCTGTATTCTATAGGATTATAAGCATCATACTTTTCTATTGTCTTATCATCGATACCAACAATATTAATTTCTAATACTGTTTCATCCTTATGCTGATACATAGAATCTGAAATTTTATTATCCAAAGAGCTAAATGGATTCCATCCCCCAGATACTAAGGATAGTACTAATATTAAAAGAGTACATATACCTGAAAAAATTAAGCCTTTAATATTAAATCGAAATATTTTTTTCATATTTGACTCATCCTCATCCGAAATTTTTATCATTATAACATATAATAACATTGATTTCAACAAAACCACACTATGTGTGGTTATCGTAAAAGATGTTATTTAAAGGCTATAAAAATAAAAAAAGGAGCATTAATTTAAATGCTCCAATAAATAGCTTATATTAATTTATATAAACCTAAACAGTACGCATGGCTTCTTCACTTTCTATAATAGTTAAGCCACCAATTTCAATTGGTAAAAGTGATTTAAAGAAAAAGTCTAATTTGTCATCCTCTATCCAAGAAAAGAATTCATCTGAATCCTCTTCATCATAATCATCATTTTCATCACAATCACAAAATACAATGTCCATAGTATTATTTGCAGCAATGCAAGGAATAATACGTATAGTTGCTTCTGTAGTTTCTGACTTAGTCTTCTTATCAACAAATTTTTCAACCTTGTCCTCTAACTCTTCAACATTGATGTTTTTTAAATAAATAACATCTTCTTGTTTAACATAAACATTTATTCTTATAAAATAATCCATTTTTATAATCCTCCTTGTTTGTATTATATAATTATCAATTATCATATACTATTTATTGAACTTTTAAATAGGTTCCACCAATGTATTCATAATAGATTGGATCTGGAAGTTTATAATCTAAATCTTTCGTCCATTTATCCATTTCTTCGTCTGTCCAGGTTCTAGATAAGTGTTCAAAGGTAAATGAATTAAGAATGCCATCATTATAATCTACATTTCCCCAATGCTCGACTAATCGGTCATTACTATCGATAGAATAATATCCAAAAAGGCTTCCACTCTCATCTGTTTTACCACCAGCCTTATACATAAGCACTTGAGTAGAATATGTGAATATTATTTCCGTATCAGAACCAATATTTGTATATGTTCTTCCTGCTGCAAAGCCTTCTAATGGCTTTTCTAAGTCTTTAGAAAAATATTGGAAATATGCTTTGGCATAATAATCATTTTTATATGGATAGATAAAATAGAAATATGTATCCTCATCTAAGGCATATTTACCATTAAGTAGGCAAGTGAAATTCTCTACTGTTGGAATGGAATAATCCTTATCTTGAGTAGTTTTGGCTTCTTCTTTATATTCTTTTCCTTCTCTAACATATGTACCTAGAATGTATGGTAATTCTGAATAATAAAACTTTGTATCAGAACCAGTATATTCTTCAATTATTCTAAATTGATCTATTGGATCTAAAGATTCCGTGTATGTACCAATATGTTCTGTAGTATTTCCAATCTTTACATTAAAATGTAAATTGTCTTTGATTTGTCCAATGTATTCTTGATGAATAACAACACGATTAAATTGACCTTCTCTTTTAAGTACACCATTTTCATAATACTTCATAGAGAAGTTACCCTTACTACCATTAAATTCAAAATATGCATCCGGATTATTTAATCTTTGATCTGTAGCCTCATATAATACGAATTTACCAGTAATAGGCTCATATGAGCTTTTATGAATTGTATCGGTGTCTCCACCAGCAATTTCATCGAATAACTCACAACCTGCAAGACTAATTGCCATAAACAAAAATATAAATATTGTAACAAGTTTCTTCATGAAAACACCCCCCCAAAATGATTATAACACAAATATAACTATCTAGCGATTATCTTAGAAATAGTTTAGATATATACTCATTCAATATATAAATGGGCTGTTATATTATTTCCTTTTACTTTTTCAAAGCCTAGTTTTTCATATAACTTAATAGCTTTTTCATTATCTATATCAACAAGTAACATGATTCTTTTATTCTTATCCAGTTCAATAGCATAGGATAGCATATCCGTTGCGATACCCATATTTCTATATTCTTCTTTAACAAAGACATCGTATGGCTCATTTTCTTCATACTTATGAGTTATATCAACATATCCAACAACCTTATTATCTTTAATTGCTAATATAACTCTAAATTTATCAAATGCAGTTAATACCTTTTCTCCTGTCCAATATGTATCCTTTAAATGAAGATTTATATATTGTTCTTTATATTTTGGAGAATATAATATAACTTCATTTTTTCTTTTGATATTATTAAATTTAATTAATTGCATCTTCTGTTGTTCTATTTCAAAACTAGCATTATATTCTTTTAATAATTCATTTAAATAATTATTATTTGGATTATAAACAAAATCGATATTATAAGCTTTATAATTATCAAATAAATACTCAAACAACTCGAAATATGCCTTTTTATTATCTGATAATCCTACAATCATTTCTGCATATTTTTCTTCTTCTATAACTAAAAATACAAAGAAACCAATAATGATATTATTATGATCAAATATTCCAAAAGTAATATTATCTTTTTTATTAACTGATTCAAGCAAATTGTGCTTCATTTGAACCTCATTAGATAGCATTGGATCAGAATAATTATCAGTTTTATTTATTTTGTTTATAAAAAATACATACTCCTCTATATCTTTTAATATTTTTATCATACTAATCACTCTTTAAATTCAAATAATTTATTTCCATCTAGAAGTTCATATTCATCCGAATTAAAATCAAAACCATTAACACTAATAAAGCCAATTTTATTTATTTTAATTCCTTTAATATTTTGAATTTGGCTTACTTCCTTATTTAAAGATGCTATATCAAATGGTTTTTTCAGGTATTTTACTTCATAAATATCAAATCCATCTTTTGCATCTAAAGCCACATCAAATTCACCATTTTGTTTGCTTACTGAATCATCATAATAATATGTGCCAATATTTCTAATCCCTTTTAAATTACCATTTTTAACTTGTATGGAAAAATAGGATCTACATATGTCTTCAAATCTATGAGAAACATAAGTATTTATTGAATCTTTAATATACTCATCGTAAAAGACGTTTGGACCTAATATTTCTAGATTACTCTTATAATTGTAAACATATGTATAAAAAAATCTAATTGCATTATCCTTAATTTCATAAAATGATTTTTTAGAATCATTGGGTTTATTAATTGGAAACACTTTGCTTACTAGTTTTAATTCAATTAATGATTTTAATGAAACATTAATTTTACCTGTTTTTTCTTTATCTAATATACTCTCAAGTTCACTATACTTCTTTTTAGAATTACCTAATGTACTTATAATTCTTTTAGCTTGAATTCTATTAGATGAATCACTTAATAATAAATTATCTGCATAATTATATACATTATTACTATTTTTAAGGAATGTATTTATAATATTATCCTTTATACTTATTTTTGGATTAATTGATTCATTAATATATGGACTTCCACCAAAAACACTATAAAATGCGACCTTATCATATGGAGTTAAATCATTATAATAATATGTTGATGCTTCTAAATGATTAAATTCTTCTATAAGTAATGTTTCTTTAAATCTACCAAATAAGGCATTACTTTCTTTTAATATTTCATTCATTATTTTCATGGAAGATCCAGATATAATTATATTTAAATTTTTTATATAATTATCGATTACATTTTGAAACATACTATCAATATAGGAAGGATTATTAAGTGATTTTAAATAAGGATATTCATCTATAACTATTACATATTTTTGATTTAACGAATCAAGATAAGAAAATATATCAATAAAATCATTGAATGTTACATAAGAAGGAACAATTACTCCTTGCTTAGACATAGTTTCCTTAAAAGATTCAATATTCTTTTCAATTGTATCTTCTAAGCATTCAAAATAAATAGAATCATATTCTTTTATAGATTCCTTGATTAGAGTGGTTTTACCTACTCTTCTTTTTCCGTATATTAAAATAGCTTTATTGTTTTCGTTAAATACACTTTTTATTAAATTAATTTCCTTTTTTCTACCATAAAACACAGCATCACCATCTTTACTGATTTTTTTATCACTGATTTTTTTGTCAGTATTATTATAGCAAGAAAAAAATAAATATTCAAGATAAAAGAACAAAAGTGAAAACTAAATAAATTTATTTTTCACCTAGGAGGCCTAATGGCCTCTTTTTCTTTTAGTAATATTCCATTATAATATCATTGGTGTTTACTTATGATTAATGTTACTAAAGACTATTTATCACTAGATAATAGTGTTAGAACTGAATATTTTAGAAATATTTTATTAGAAGCTGCTAGAAATGGTGAAAGAGTGTATCAAAATGCTTTTAATGCTATAAACAACTTACCTTGTGTTAGAGAATCTAAAGGTAAAGTAACTTTAAGAGAACTTTTTTCTGAATACTGGGATATGTTCTACGATTATTATAATCCTTTAGGATTAATTAGACCCGCAATAAAAGATAACGTAGATGCCATGATTCATTGTAAAGATTTTTCAAAGGGCTATTTAACATATGAATGTCCTAATTGTAAAAACCTTGTTAACATAGGATTATCTTGTAATTCTAGATTTTGTTCTTCTTGTGGTAATAGATATAGAGAAGAGCGTGCTCTATCAATATCTAAAACTGTAATAAGTAAGACTCATAGGCAATTTGTTTTTTCGATTGCCAAAGAATTAAGAAAATACTTTATTGAACCTGATGATAGAGATAATTTACTTGATATATTATTTGAAGCTGTAAATGAAGCTTTTAATCTTTTATTAGATTCTCCAATTGCTAAACGAGAACACAGACAATTTGGTTATATGCTATTTCTCCATACATATGGACGTGATATAAAATGGAATCCTCACATCCATGCTCTTATTTGCGAAGGATATATGGATAAAAATAATATATTTCATAAATACTACTTCTTTCCATATGAAAGATTAAGAAAATCATTTATGTATTCTCTTCATAATAAAATGTATATTTATATGAAAAAGAATAAAACGAAGGATGAATATAACAAATTCTACAAATTAACTAAATCATTAGAAAAGAGATATCCAGATGGATATTATGCTCATGGGCCTAAGCTTAAAGATAAAAATAATAATAGAGTATCTATAAAAAATTTAACAAGTTATATTGCTAGATATGCTTCTCATCCTGCAATTGCTGAATCTAGAATATTAAAAGTTGATTATACTAACGCTACTATAACATATTACTATGATCCTCATGAGGATGATTTATTAGATGAGGATGATCCTAATAGATTAGGTAGGCAAGAAATAACGGAAAGTGTATTTGTTTTTATGAAAAAACTTGTTAGACACATTCCTAATAAAGGATTCCATAATATTAGATATTGCGGGTTTTATTCTAAACATACAAATCAAGATTTATCTAAGCTTAAAAAACTTTATACTACTATTGAGTTAAACAAAATGAAATCAAATATCAATTGGAATAAAAAAATGAAATTGACTTACAACTACGAACCTCTTCTATGTACTTGCGGTCATTATATGAATTTTTGCCCCGAATTATCTTTCTTTCCTGATAAAAAGGGTATTCCAAAACAATTATCTTTTTATGATTTTAATGAGGAAGGTGAATTATATGCCTAAAAATTTCAATACGATTAAAAGATATCTTACGGATGAAGAAAAATTTGAAGAAGCTTTGCTCGAATACAATTGCGAAAGGTTCGTTCAAATCAAACCAGTATACATTTATCCTGAAGGTTACCATGAATTTACACCTGAAGAAATGGAACACGACGATGAAATAACACAAAAAATATACGAGGCAGAAATGAATGATGATAAAGCTGAAGCCGATAGACTTAGAGAATTACTAACTCCTATAGGACCTATGCCAATCATAAATATAGAAAAAACATTAGAATTAATTCCAATTGAAGATAGACAATATTTTATAGATGAACTTAACAAAGACTCTTACGAAGAAACTGTCATTATGAAATGTCTTAAATGCGACTTTGAAGAGGAAGCTCCATATGACATAATTGAAGAATGTTGGATGGATGGTCCATACCCAATTGGGTACTGTCCTCACTGCGATAAACCCAAGTTTGTTCCTTTAGATATATACAATAAAAAGAAAAAGAAATAATGCTATTAACTAAATAATACAATCCTAGAAATTCTATGCTCTAGGATTTTTTGTGTTATAGCACTAACTAAATTCAATTTCAAATTTACTAATAAAAAAATAAAAGTCTCAGAAGTAACTGAGACTTGAATTATTAAGATGGTGACCCGTACGGGGTTCGAACCCATAAATGCATGCGTGAAAGGCATGTGTGTTAACCGTTTCACCAACGGGCCATCTATAAATAACCAAAATGGCGCCCACTGAGAGACTTGAACTCACGACCCCCTGATTAACAGTCAGGTGCTCTAACCAACTGAGCTAAGTAGGCATAAGTTATATTCAAAGAGAGAGCCTGGCAGCTTCCTACTCTCGCACGATCGAACGTACTACCATCGGCGTAAAAGTGCTTAACTTCTGTGTTCGGGATGGGAACAGGTGTGTCCACTTTGCCATCGCCACCAGACCTTTTCTTTGAAAATTAGATAAAATTTTATTCGAATTAGTTAAGGTTAAGTCCTCGATCTATTAGTACTGGTCAGCTCGAACATGTCACCATGCTTCCACACCCAGCCTATCAACCTTATCGTCTATAAGGGATCTTACTATTTGGGAAATCTC
>NZ_QXEV01000023.1 GCF_003550015.1 Anaeroplasma bactoclasticum | reverse complement strand
GATGGCATTGTATATGTAAAAATGATGGGTGCTTGTGTAGATTGTGGAGCACTAGATTCTACTTTAACCGATGGGGTTGAAGCACTACTTATGGAATATGTTCCTGAAGTTATTGGTGTAAAGAACGTAGTAGATGAATTATAGAAAAGGCTATCTCCTCAAAGTAGGAGATTTTTTCTTTATTTTTATTCTTTATAATGATATAATGAATAAGGTAATTTAGGAGGATTTTGAAATGGATAAGAAATTAGTATTAGATGTTTCTAAAACAAAGGGTTTCTATGATGAGGCTCTATATAATGAAGTTAAAAAAGAAGTTTTAGCTGCTCAGAAGGTTTTAAATGAACAAACTGGTGCAGGTAATGATTTCTTAGGCTGGTTAGATTTACCAGTAGATTATGATAAGGAAGAATTTGCAAGAATCTTAGCTGCAGCTAAGAAGATTCAGTCTAACTCTAGTGTACTTGTTGCTATTGGAATTGGTGGATCTTATTTAGGCGCAAGAGCAGCTATTGAATTCTTAAAGAAATATTTCAACCAGAAGGGTGTAGAGGTTATCTTCGTTGGTAATCAGATTTCTTCTACATACGCTTATGAATTATTAGATTACTTAAAGGATAAGGATTTCTCTATCAATGTAATTTCTAAGTCTGGTACAACAACAGAGCCTGCAATTGCATTCCGTATTTTCAAGGCTTATGCAGAAGAAAGATATGGTAAGGAAGGCGCTAAGGAAAGAATTTATGCAACTACAGATAAGAAGAAGGGTGCATTAAAGACTTTAGCTGATGCTGAGGGATATCCTGAATTCGTAGTACCTGATAACATCGGTGGTAGATTCTCTGTATTAACAGCTGTAGGTCTACTTCCTATTGCAGTTGCTGGTATTGATGTTGCTGAAATGTTAAAGGGTGCAGCTGATGCACGTGAATTATATAAGAATGCTGAATTCGATAAGAATGAAGCATTACAGTATGCTTTAGTACGTAATGTATTATATCGTTCTGGCAAGAAGCTTGAAATGCTTGTAAACTATGAGCCAAGATTAAGCTATTTCGCTGAATGGTGGAAGCAGCTATATGGTGAGTCTGAAGGTAAGGATAATAAGGGATTATGGAACACTAGTGCTTCATTCTCTACAGACCTACATTCCTTAGGCCAGATGATTCAGGATGGCGAAAGAACTATTTTCGAGACAGTATTAAATATTGAGACTCCAGTTGCTGAGGTTAAGATTGGTGCTACAGAGGATAACCTAGATGGCTTAAACTTCTTAGCTGGCAAGTCTATGGATTATGTAAACAAGATGGCAATGGAAGGTACATTACTTGCTCATGTTGAGGGTGGAGTACCTAACATTCGTGTTACAGTTCCAAATGTTAGTGCATATACATTTGGTTATATGGTATATTTCTTTGAATATGCTTGTGGTGTATCTGGATACACTTTAGGTGTAAATCCATTCAACCAGCCAGGTGTAGAAGCATATAAGAAGAATATGTTTGCCCTACTTGGTAAGCCAGGCTACGAAGAGAAGCAGGCTGAATTATTAGCTAAGCTTGGTAAGTAAAAAATAGGACGGGTTACCCGTCCTTTATTTTTAAATTTGAGGTTTATTATGACAGATTTTAAGAGAGTTGCAAGATTTGAGAAGGTTTCTATAAATCAATATTTAGAAAGTTTTGATAATAAAAGCGAAGAAGAAATAAAAGAAATATATGATAATATCCAATTACCAAAAAGAGCAACCAAAGGCTCTGCAGGATATGATTTCTATGCTCCATTTGATATTACTCTTGCTCCTGGTGAAACAATTAAAATTCCAACAGGTATAAGAGTATATATGCTAGATAACTATGTATTAAAGCTATATCCAAGATCTGGTTTAGGCTTTAAATATAGATTACAATTAAATAATACAGTTGGTATTATTGATTCTGATTATTATAATTCATCTAATGAGGGTCATATTTTTGCAAAGATTACAAATGATTCTAATGAAGGTAAAACACTACATATAGATAAAAATACTGGCTTTATGCAGGGTATATTTGTAGAATATGGAATCACATTTGATGATGATGCTCTAGGGATTAGAAATGGTGGATTTGGCTCTACCACCAAATAATTTCAAAGCTTGAATAATATACATAAAAGAATAAAAAAATAACAATTTTATTCCTTGAAATTAAAATGAATTTACATATTATTGAAATATATCACAATGTGTTATATAATAGCATTGGTTTTGAAGAAGGAGGAAAAAAGAGTTATGGGTTTCATTAATTGGATTGATGGTTTATCTAAGGGTATGAAGATTTTAGTATTCTTCCCTATTTGGGGATGGGTATTTGGCTTCTTATATAGATTATTCAAGTTCATTAACGATACATCTAAAGTTATTAACCTAATTGGTGCAATTCTATTCGTTTTAGGACCTTTAGGATTTGTACTAGAAGTTATTGACTTTGTATTAGTAATCATTAATGACAAGCCAACATTCTTAGTAGACTAATAAAAAGAATCCTCTTCGGAGGATTTTTTGTATTTTTATTTAAAAAAGTAGTATAATAGCAATAGTGTTAGAAAAGGAGAAGATTATGGATCGTTGGTTTAACAATTTACCAAGATTAGTACAAATCATCTTACTTTTCATTCCAGTATGTAACTGGGTAATGGAAATTGGTGTAAGATGGTCTAAGTTTGCACACGATGGCGGATTTATTCGTTTAATTTGCGCACTAGTAGTAACTATCTTTGGTGTATTTGTTGGTTGGTTAGATGCCTTATGGTGTCTATTATTCCACCATATGCTATTTGCATAAAAAGAAGAGGATTAGCAGAAATTTGCTAATCCTCTTTTAATAAGCTCGTATACATTTCTTTAAATTGATCTTTATATTTTACTTCATTATCTATAATTTCTTGGCTTAAGCCTTCTTTTTTGCACTGATTTATAAATGAATCAAATGTGCTAGCCATGGTAGTCAATCTTTTTTTAACATCATCCTTAGATGCATTTGCTATATATGCATCCTCTTGCTTAAGTAGGGAAGCATTATATTCCTTTATAGAATCTATAGCATCCACTACATTGGCATTAAATGTGTTCTTTTCTTTGGCTAAGGCATCATAATCTAAAACACCCTTAGATGCTAGTAATTCAAGTTGATTGATTTTCTTTTTTTGTGCTATTAAAGCATTAATACAAGCAGTTTTATTGTTCCATAGGTATTGTGCATTATATAGTAAGGAAACATCAGCTTGAAATTTTTCCTCTATTTGAATAAATATATCACTAACATGATTGGATTTTAATTTGGAGAATTGCTTTTCAAATCTATCATTGAAATCATCTCGCTTATAATCTATTTTAATATTTTGGATAGTAGTAAGCTCATTGCTTTCTTTTTTAATGAAATCTAAATTGTATTTATTTAAAGCTTCTTGAAGATTATTACCTTCTAATTTTAATTCAGACTTTCTTTGGCTTAGCGTTTCTTCACTGATTGCACCTTTATTTACTAATATATCTAATTGTTGTTTTTTCTTTTCAAATTCTATAATTTGGTCAATAAGAGAATCCTTTTCATCCTTCTTTTCTACTGTAGAAATATTATTATTCACATTCGTTTTCATTTCACTTTGTGATCTTACCGTAGCATTTTCAAAATAGATATGCTTTCTTACACCCTGATTTGGTTTATCCTTTGTCACCTCGTATATAACGATTGGACCAAGTGGAGTGAAGATAAGTCCCATAAGAACACTTATAAGGATATTTCTACTTGTAAGGAATGTGAATCCAAAGAATAGAAGGAAGAAGAGGATGGATACAATAATGGATTCAATAATAAATAAACCTTTGGTAATCGGAGTTATCGTATATGCTTGTTTTGTTTGATCGTTTACAATGGATTGATAATTCTTTCCTTTGTATGGTGTATTTATAATCCAAAATGGTAATAAAGCATATATTCTTTTCATATCTGATATATTAAAATCATAAACATGGATATCTTTCTTTTGTGTACTTTCAAGCTTATCTCTAAAGTTTTTTTCACAGCCCTCTTTAAGTCTATCTTCCGCTCTTTGGGTTATGGATTTTAAATTTTCATTGGCTTTTTTAGAAAGGTAGCCTGCCATATATTCTGTTGAAAATGGAATGAGCTTCATATCATCAAAAGCACAAATAGAATCTATTGTCTCATTATCAATTTCACTTAATGCATCTATAGGCATATGCTTATAATCTACAGAAATAGCTAGATGATCACAGTAAAATGGAGATATATTATATTCCTTTGAAGCCATTTGAATCATGTTTTGTTCTAATAAGTCTGCTTTAAAATCAATAGCACCACTAAAAAGATAAAATGGAATATATATAGGTGTAAGAGTGGAATTGTTTATTTGCTTCTTAAGCTCCTTTGGAACAAGCTTTTTTGTATTTAAATAATATAATAAAGCTCCTTTGGCTTCCTCTTTAGTACTTATAATAGGGAGTATGTATCTAGGTTTAAATTTTCCTGTCATAGATTCCTTAAAAAGCAAATTGTTGCCACAATATGGGCAGGTAGTAGAAACCATTTCCTTAGAACCAACGATGCTAGCGCCACAGGCTTCACAGGCATATTCAGAAAAGCTATCTAAATCAGAATATAGTTCATCCTCTTCACTTGGACTTAGCTCCTCTTTATATTTAAACAAATCTTTCGAATTATATATTGATTTACAGAAGGAGCATATAAGCTTTCCTGAATTAGGATCATAGGATACAACACCACCACAATTAGGACATTCAAAAGTTTTACCTTCCATAATATAATCCCCCTTTCATACATGAGATAATTATACACTAATTTTTGGAAAAAATAAAAAAATAAATAACACTTGCAATTCAAAAATAATATGGTATAATTTAAGGGCTGTTTTATGCAGCAAAGCACATTATTCCGCTGGCAATTGGGATTTTATTGGCCATGAATTCTGTTAATGAAGGAGAAACATACTATGGCAAATGCAAAGGGTCAGGCTTTAATCAATGAGATTACAGCTGAATATCTTCAGGATCGTCCTAGCTTCCGTGCTGGTGATACTGTAAAGGTATTTGTTAAGATTGTCGAAGGTGATACTCATCGTATCCAGGTATTCGAAGGCTTAGTTATTAAGCGTCAGGGTGCTGGTATTTCTGAGACTTTCACTGTAAGAAAGATTTCTTACAACATCGGTGTTGAGCGTACATTCCCTGTTCATACACCATCTATTGACCATATTGAAGTAGTTAGAAAAGGTAAGGTACGTCGTGCTAAGTTACATTATATCCGTACTCTATCTGCAAAGGCTGCTCGTATCAAGGAACGTCGATAATCAAGGAAAAGAACATGCAAAGTCATGTTCTTTTTTTCGTACTTTTGTCCATCAATTATGTGAAAATTTGGAAAAGTGTTTTTATTATAACAACCATATTGACTTTTGTTATAAAACACTGTAATATAATAATCCAAAGCATTTGATAGTCTAACTATCACTTTGGGAGAATCAAAAACTTAAACGTTTAAATAACATATTGAAAAAAGTAAAAAATACGGGTTGAATGAATAGTATTTAACACAATTTTTGCCAAAATGTAACATGTAATATTGTTGTTATTGTAAATCGGCAAAAACTGTGTTATAATAACCTTGTTATTAAACGATTTAAATTAATTTTTATAGAAAGAAGAGGGAAAAAGTATGAAGGATGATGAAATTAAGGTAAAGATTGCCGAAGTGGCAAAGCAAGAGTTTTTAGAATTAGGCTATGTAGATGCTTCTATGAGAAATATCTCTAGCAAGGCTGGTTTAACTACTGGATCCTTGTATAATAGATTTAGAGATAAGGCTGAATTATTTGAATACATTGTTGGTGGAGCAGTAAATGATGTATTTGAAAAATTCACAAGCTTTAATGCTGCATATTCTATCAGCAATAATGTTGAGCTTAAGACAGAAGAAGAGCAGTATAATGCATCTGCAATGAAGTTTATTATTGATACTATGTTTGATAATTATGATTCCTTTGATCTAGTTATCAATAAGGGTATTGGTTCACCTTATGAGAATTTTATGGATAAGCTTATTGGTGTTGCAACTGAAAATACAGTAAATTTCATTTTTGCTGTAAAACCAGGTGTTAAGAATCCAGTAATTGTTGAAGATATCACGCATTTATTAAATGTTGCATTATTTGATGCGATTGCTGAAATCTTCCGTAAGCATTATACAAAGGAGCAGGCTGACTATTATATGAGGAACATTTTCTCCTTCTATAATTCTGGTTGGCATGCATTATTATCTAAGGATTTTTAAGAAAAGAGCCCTAGGCTCTTTTTTCACGGGAGGATATTAAAATGGAAAAGATTGTTTTGTTTTCCAAGGAAAGTGTTGATATCGATAAAATAATCGATATTGAGCTTGCTTCAGATTTTGGCAAATATAAAAGAGTAATTCCTGCAAAATGGGGAGTTATTACAATTCTTATTTATGAAGAGTATTATATGAGAATAGAATCTGATTTATCTGTTACAATTATTTCAGATAAAAGAGATTCTGGAACCAGAGTCGAGGTCATCTCAGCTGGTGGTAAAAAGGGGATGCTAGCTATTTCTGCAGGCGCTGAAAAGAAGGCAATTATGAAGGTAGTAGATATCCTTAAAAATGAAGGTTTTGAGGTTCAGGAGGACTAAATATGGTCCTCTTTCATTTATATTGAAAATATAACTCTGTTATTTATGTAATTTTTCAAAAAACGCTTACATTTTCTACCACTGAAAATATTGAAAATGAATTTTCACTATGATATAATAAAGGTACTATTTATTGCGTGAGGTGAGTATCAAATGGCAAATACTACGATTTATGACGTTGCTGGCGCAGCAAAAGTATCCCTAGCAACTGTTAGCCGTGTAATGAACAATCCTGAAAAAGTAAATCCCGAAACTAGAGAAAAGGTATTAAAGGTAATTAAGGAATTAGGATATCGTCCTAATGCTATCGCTAGAGGTCTTGCGAGCCGTAAAACTACTACAGTAGGTATCGTTATGGCAGACGTTTCTAGAGCTGCAACAGCACAGCTACTTGGTGGTATTATCGATATCAGTAAAAAATATGATTATGCAATTAAATTGTTCTCTATGGCTGAGAATGATGATATAAAAGAGACAATTCGTGCAGTAGTTGCAGAACAGGTAGATGGTATCTTATTTTTAAATGACGAGCTAGAGCCATCCCAAATGGAAATGTGTATGAGTTTAATTCAGGATGCACAAATTCCTGTTGTTTTATGTAATGCAATGTATGATGAGAAGGATATTCCTGCAGTAGGTATCGATTATGAGAATGCTACATACGATATTACAAAGGAATTAATTGATAAGGGTAAAAAGAATATTTATCTTGCTACAACAGTAAGAAGATATTCTGTTAACTTCCATAAGATTGCTGGATATACAAAGGCTATGCAGGATGCAGGATTAGAACCATTGGTATTCCGTACATCTGGAGATGTATCTATTAATACATTACATTTCCAGGAATTTATTAAGCACAATAATATTGAAGCATTTATTGCTGTACGTGATTCTATCGCAGTATCTTTCATGAATGTTATGATCAAGGCTGGTTATAAGATTCCTGAGGATTGTGAGGTTGTAGGATTACAGAATACAAAATATGCAATTCTTTCACGTCCAAACTTGACATGCGTAGATACTCCGGTGTATGATATAGGAGCTGTTTCTATGAGACTTTTAACTAAGTTCATGAAGCATGAAGATATTCAGGAGTCTAAGGTATTATTACCTTACCGTATCGTAGAAAGAGAAACAACAAAAGAATAATCCCGAAGAAGGAAAAGAAGTAGATTACTAGCTTTAGATTATAGAGAACTTATGGTTGGTGGAAATAAGTAATGGCTATTAATTGAATTACAGTCTGGAGGGAATTTAATGAGTGCCATACGTGCGTATGGAACTAAGGTGGTACCGCGAATAATTCGTCCTTAGAGCAATCTAAGGGCGTTTTTTTTAATTATTTATTGGAAGGAGATATTATTATGGGTATTTATGAAGAATTAGAGTGGAGAGGATTAATTAAGGATGTATCTGATCCATCATTAAAAGAAAAATTAAACGCTGGAGGAATGACTTTCTATATTGGTACAGATCCAACTGGTGATTCCCTTCATATTGGACATTTTTCTAGCTTTTTAATTTCAAAAAGATTAAAGGATGCAGGACATCATCCAATTTTATTAGTTGGTGGAGGTACTGGTTTAATTGGTGACCCAAAACCAGATGCTGAGCGTCCTATGATTACTTATGAACAGGTAAATCATAATTTTGAAGCATTAAAGAGCCAAGCAGAAAAGCTATTTGGCTTTGAGGTTGTTAATAACTATGATTGGTTAAAGGATATTAATGTATTAGATTTCTTAAGAGATTATGGTAAATTCTTTAATGTTAATTACATGTTAAACAAGGATATTGTCGCAAGAAGATTAGCTGAGGGTATTACATTTACAGAATTCTCTTATATGATTTTACAGGCATTAGACTTCTGGTATTTAAATAAAACTAAGAATGTTACACTTGAGGTTGCAGGACAGGATCAGTGGGGAAATATTACTGCTGGTATTGAGCTTACAAGAAGAAAAGAAGGTAAGGAAGTATATGGATTCACTATGCCTTTATTAACTAAGTCTGATGGAACTAAGTTTGGTAAGACAAATGGTAAGGCAATTTGGTTAGATGGCAAGAAGACTTCTCCATATGAAATGTATCAGTTCTTTATTAATAGTGAGGATTCTAAGGTTATTGATTACCTTAAGTTCTTAACATTCTTATCTAAAGAAGAAATTGATGCTTTAGAGGAAAAGAATAAAGTTGCACCTCACTTAAGAGAGGCTCATAAGGCATTAGCTCATGAGGTTATCACATTCATTCATGGTGAAGAAGCATTTAATGAGGCAGTAAAGATTAGTGAGGCATTATTCTCTGGTAAGGTAAATGAGCTTACTGCAGATGAAATTCAGATGACTGAAAATGATTTACCATTAGTAGAAGGAAAAGAATATACTTTAGCTGAAGCATTAATTGAAGCAGAACTTGCAAAATCAAAAAGAGAAGCAAGAGAATTCATCCGTAATGGTGCTGTTTTAGTTAACGGTGAAAAGGTTACTGATGAAGCAGCTATGGTATCAAAGACTATGGCTATTGAAGGCAGATATGTTGTTTTACGCCGTGGTAAGAAGCTATACGCATTATTAAAATACTAATTCATTATCCCTTGGATATAACCAAGGGGTTTTTCTTTTTTTAAATTCGTATTATTGTCTTTATTTTAGATAAAAATAGCACATTTTATATAAAAGTTTGAAGAATGTACACATTTTCACATTTTAAAGGAATTGAGTTTTTAATATTTATTTTATATAATGAATTAAGTTTTAATATTTCTTTAGGTTTCGGAGGTAATGAAAATGGAAAAGATTAAAATGACAACTCCAATTGTTGAAATGGATGGAGATGAAATGACAAGAATCTTATGGAAGATGATTAAGGATGAGCTTATTTATCCTTTTGTTGACCTTAAGAGCGAGTATTATGATTTAGGCTTAAAAGAAAGAGAAAGAACAAAGGATCAGGTAACTATTGATTCTGCGAATGCGACAAAAAGATTAGGCGTTGCAGTAAAATGTGCAACCATTACTCCAAATAAGCAGAGGGTTGAAGAGTACAATCTATCTGAAATGTGGAAGAGCCCTAATGGTACTATTCGTGCAATATTAGATGGAACAGTATTCCGTGCTCCTATTATTATTGATCCAATCAAGCCTCAGGTTAAAAATTGGAAAAAGCCTATTACTATCGCAAGACATGCCTATGGTGATGTATATAAAGGAACAGAATTTAGAATAACAGAACCAGGTAAGGCAGAGCTAGTATTTACAGGTGAATCTGGTAAGGTAGAAAGAGCTACAATTTATGATTTTGAATGTGGTGGTGTATTACAAGGATTATATAATAAGGATTCTTCTATTAAATCCTTCGCGCATTCTTGTTTTAAATATGCAATTTCTACAAAACAGGATTTATGGTTTTCTACAAAGGATACAATCTCTAAAAAGTATGATCAAACATTTAAATTAATGTTCCAAGAAATTTATGATAATGAATACAAGGAAGAATTTGAAAAGCTTGGTATTAAATATTTCTATACATTAATTGATGATGCGGTAGCTAGAGTTATAAGAAGTGAGGGTGGCTATATTTGGGCATGTAAGAACTATGATGGTGATGTTATGTCTGATATGGTATCTACAGCCTTTGGTTCACTTGCAATGATGACAAGTGTATTAGTTTCCCCAGATGGAAAATATGAATATGAGGCAGCACATGGAACAGTTACAAGACATTATTATAAATATTTAAAGGGTGAAGAAACATCTACAAACCCAATGGCTACTATCTTCGCATGGAGTGGTGCTTTAAGAAAAAGAGGAGAGATGGATAATTTACCTGATTTAATAAAGTTTGCAGATAACTTAGAGGCTGCATCTATTGAAACATTAATGGAAGGTACAATGACTAAGGATTTGGTTGGCTTAGTAGAAGAAGGATTTACGGCACATGCTGTAAATTCATTAGAATTTATTCAAGCAATTAGACGTCATGTTGAGGCAAAGTATTAGAATAGGAGAGCGTTAAGCTCTCTTTTTTATTTGATTTTTTAAAAATACGGAAGTATAATAACAGTGCTTTTATAAAGCAGGGAGGGAAATTTTATGAAAAAGAGATTATTAGTTTTTGGTATTGTTGCTGCAGTATTAGTTTTTTTAACCCTAATTATAAATTTATTTATAAGACCAAAAGGGCAATTCATTATGGATTATGATAATCTAAATGAAAAGGAAACTGTCAAAGATTTTAATGGAAATAGCTTTGAAGCTCAAAAGGGAAAAATGTATTTTGATATAATCGATAGCCCGATAATTGGTGTTGGTGAGGTTAGATTTGGTGGATATTACGGCTTAAGTGAAGTCAAGATTCCAGAAGAAGTCTGGATTCAAACAGGTCTTTTTCCAAGAAAGTTTATAGTTACTGAGGTTGATTTTTCTAGCACATCAACAGAAGCGAGCTTTATTGTTCCTAAAACAGTAAAAAGAATTTATAATTGTGAAGCTTCAGGCGAAAAATTATTATGTAATGGTTTGCCATATGCATATTCCAATAATAGCGGAATTAAAGTAGCAGAAGATAATCCATACTTTGATTCAAGAGATAATTGTAATTGTATTATTGAAACTAAAACAAATAAAATCATATTAGCATCAGGAAAGAACGCAACTATTCCTGATACTGTTACTGAAATTGGTTCTTTCGCATTTTGGGAATATAATAAGGATATACTTATTCCAAGCAATGTTAAGAAGATTAACTCTTATGCATTTATGCTTAGTGATTCTACTAAAATTCATATTAGTGAGGGCGTTGAAGATATTGAAGAATTAGCATTCGTTTCAGCTGGTTATTGTTCTGTTGATCTTGAATATTTGTATTTACCTTCTACATTAAAGGCACTTTATCTAAATTCATTTTTAGGTTATGATTATGCTCGATCGGATGACACAAATTATTATTATAATGGAAAAGATTTAAATGAATTCATTCCTGATACTGGAATTTCTGTTAGAAAGGGAATCTGTTTTTCTGAAGGAAGCAGCATAAGAGTATGGACCGCAACTCCATTTTTAAGATATGTACTTGAGGATGGTTATTATACACATATGAATTTTTATTCAGAAGAAGCCCCAGTAGGTGATGGCCATTTTTTCCATTTTGTTGATGGTGTAATTACTAAGTGGGCTTAATACAAAAAAATCCTAATATGGCAAAAAAAGGGGCTGTGAAAAACCTAGCTTTTAAAAAGTCAGGCTTCACACCCCTTTTTTGTTTGAACTATAAAAGTAAACAACTATTGATAAAATGTACATTTTTGCAAAAAAACCTTGTTATTGTCTTGCTAAAGTGGTAGACTAAACATAGTGGCAGAGCCACACATAAGGAGAGGAAAAATGAAAAGAAAGTTATTATTGGTTGTATTACTGTAGCAACTGCAATAGGTATAGTATTAATGCATTCCCCTATTGCACATGCAGATACAGGAAATTATTCAGGAAGTAAATCAAGCAAGAATGGGCAATTAGTTTTATCAACAAGTGGAACTTGGACATCAAATGCATCAAATGGTTCCCTAATGCAATTATATGTAACATTTCATTGAAAAAAGGTGTTATTGATGAAGAATCCGATAAAACTATTGATGATTTTATCTATGTTAAGGATAATAAATTATATTTTGATGAATCAAATGTAGATGTTTGCATTATTGATGGTCAACATAGATTGGGCGGCTTTAAGTATGCAGATGATTGCTTCAAAGATAGATATGAGATGATAGTGACATTTTTAATTGGTTTAACCCCAACTGAGCAAGTATAGATAGGCTGAAAAATATAGGTAAAGATATTAATGATTATAATACCATCTTGGGTTTGGTTTGATGATGCAAAAATTACGGTAGAAGGAGAATCACATTTGAAGTGGTGGGGTGTGAATCCATATAATGCCGATAATATTGTGTTAACAAATACAATCTCTGTTGATAAAGTTTGGGGTTCGTTTTCGGCTGGTGGTGAAGTGGGATATCCTTCAGGTGTTTCCATTAGTGGTGGAATGACTATTAGTTCTACTGAAGATTCTAAATCTTATACCTATACTGTTTCGAACGCATGGCAAAACAATGTATTTTATACTTATAATGCCAGAGTTGGCGGATTTTGGCTAACTGCTGATTTTAAGTTTGAAACATCCGCTGTTACACAATTAGGTTCTGATTTTTATCAACAAACAACTGGTGAGATTAGTCTTTAATTTGTGATTTTTAGGTTATAGAAAAAGGTGACTGTCAATGTCAAATTTGTCTTTTAAAAAAATAACTTTGGTGACACTATTTTTATGTGTCACCTTGTTTCTATGTGCTTGTTCAAGTACATCTTTTGATTTTGCTGAAAAAAAATCGATTGATGATTTAGGATGTTTATCGATGAATCTTTCTTCTCAAGAAAAAGAACAAATCAATCATTGTTTGTCTAAATGGTATTACGAAGATTTATATGATTCCGGATTTGTTGGAGTTGGAAATAATGAGGTCGATTATTATAAAGTTTATAATATAGCAAGGATGGCTGTTTTACTTAATGATGATGAAATCTTACATTATTTGAAATCGAATCTTTCTATTTTGAATAATTGTGATGTTTCAGAATATAGTATTTTAAATTTAATTTATTATAAATATCTTTGTGATATATTTGATTATAATTACAATGAGAAGCAAATCAAAATGGTTCTTTTAAATCATTATGATAAAGATGAGTGTGTTTTTTTCTTGAATACTAAAAATGAAGCAAACTCATTAAAGTATTCTTTATCCGCATTTTGTATAGAGTATTGTTCTGATTTGCTTTCTGATATATTACATGAAATGAAACAAACATGTAATCAGTTTTTAATGAGCACAGATTTTATTAGGGATACTAATACTGCATTTTATTCTTCAGGTGCTGGTATTATTTATTATTGTAATATTCTTGGTGTTGATGTAGATTTATCTAATGAAAAAATTCTTTCATGGTTTGATTATTGGAAAGAAGTATATGAGTCTTCTGATATAAGAGATTTAACATCGGCTGCCTCTTATAGCGAGTTTTTGAAGATTGCTTTTTTGTTTGATTCTAATTATTCTACGTAAAAAATCGAATCAGTTTATCATAATTTGAATTTTAATACAATTGACTCTGTTGAAGATGTTCAGTTTATTTATAATTCTGTCAAATATTGTAAGAAACTTAACCTTATTACATTTTATTAGGATATCTAAAACTATGCCGGCAGATTTGCTAAAAGAGAATTAGAAACGTGCATTTCACATTATTGTTGTAGAATTGGCTGCGATTAAATTTGACATTTAAAATTCAAATTTAATTGCAGTCTTTTTAAATTTTATATATAGAAAGCGGTTGACATACCGATTAAAGTATAAGGAAATGTCGATTTTTCCGAATTTCTATGATATAATGTGATAAATCTTTTGAATTTTGGAGGGGATTGGAATGAAAAAAACATTAACATATAAAATACTAGATGCTCATAAGGTAAGTGAGGATTTAGAAAATAATAAAATGAGTATAAGAATTGACCAGACCTTAACACAGGATGCTACAGGTACTATGGCATACTTGGAATTCTTATCCTTTGGAATTGATAAGGTTAAGACAGATTTATCTGTATCCTATGTAGATCATAATACATTACAGAATGGCTTTATGAATGCGGATGACCATAAATTCTTACAAACTGTTGCGGATAAATATGGAATTGTATTTTCAAAGGCTGGTAATGGTATTTGCCATCAGGTAAATGTAGAACGCTTTGCTGTACCAGGAAGAACAATCCTAGGTTCTGATTCCCATACACCTACATCGAGTGGTGTTGGTGCACTTGCGATTGGTGCTGGTGGACTTGATGTTGCATGCGCAATGGCTGGAATGCCTTTTACAATTGTAAGACCAAAGGTTGTTGGTGTTAAATTAATTAATAAATTAAGAAACGGTGTATCCGCAAAGGATATTATTATTCACCTAATTGGTTTAATGACTGTTAAGGGTGGAGTAAATAAAGTAATTGAATATTATGGGGAAGGTGTAAAAACATTAGGTGTACCTGAGCGTGCAACAATCTGTAATATGGGTGCAGAGCTAGGCGCAACTTCATCTGTTTTCCCATCCGATGAGGTAACTCTTGAATTTTTGAAGCTACAAGGAAGAGAAGAGGATTATAAGGAATTATCTAGAGATGAGGATTCTATTTATGATGAGGATATCACAATTGATTTGGCTAGCTTAGAGCCAGTTGCATCTTGCCCTAATTCTCCAGATAATGTGAAAAAGGTATCGGAATTAAAGGATATTAAGGTTGACCAGGTATTAATTGGTTCTTGTACAAATTCAAGCTATTATGACTTTGTTAAGGTTGCATCTATCTTAAAGGGTAAAAAGGTACATAAGGATGTCTCCTTAGGCATTGCCCCAGGCTCTCAGCAGGTATTACAGATGATTACTAAAAATGGTATTTTAGATGTATTACTAGAGGCTGGTGCTAGAATATTAGAATCTGCCTGTGGACCATGTATTGGTATGGGACAGTCTCCTGCAACAGATGCTGTATCCTTACGTACATTTAATAGAAATTTCTATGGTAGAAGTGGTACAAATTCTGCCAAGGTATATTTAGTTTCTCCAGAGGTTGCAGCATTATCTGCAGTAAATGGCTATATTTCATCTCCTTTAGGAATGGAATTAAATGAATTCTCTATGGATGTTACATATCCTAAGTGTGATTCCTTATTATATAAGCCAACATTCAAAAGCGAAGTGGTTATGGGACCAAACATTAAACCAATTCCTAAGTTTAAACCAATTGGTTTAGAATTTGATGCTAAAGTAATGATTTCTTTAGAGGATAATATTACTACAGACCATATTATGCCTGCAGGAGCTAAGGTATTACCTTATAGATCTAATATTGAAAAGATTAGTGAATTCGTATTCTCTAATATTGATGAGGGCTTCTCTAAAAGATGTCTAGACAATGGAGATGGTGTAATTGTTGCCAAAACAAATTATGGTCAGGGTTCATCTCGCGAGCATGCAGCTATTGCTCCTAGATATTTAGGTATTAAGGCAGTAATTGCTTCATCATTCGCTAGAATTCATAAAAAGAATTTAATTAACTTTGGTATTTTGCCAATTGAATTAGATATTGAGGCAGATTTACTTGATGAGATTAAGGTTTCTTGGAATAAAGATACCATCAAGGTTACTAATGTAACAAAGGGTAAAACATATGAAAGAGATTGTGATTTATCCAGTGAAGAATATAATTTAATTTCTGTAGGTGGTTTATTAAACACCTTCTAAAGGAGGGATAGTATGAAAAATGATTATTTCTTATTAGAAAAATATCATGACATGCTAGAGGATGGTGCTATTGCACCGGATTTATATGATAAATATGATGTAAAAAGAGGCTTAAGAAATAATAATGGTACTGGCGTACTTGTTGGCCTAACAAAGGTTGCAGAGGTATCTGGTTACTATGTAGAAAATGATCAAAAGCTTCCAAAGGAAGGAAATCTATATTATCGTGGTATAGATATAAAGGAAGTCGCCAAAATGGCCGGTGGTAACTTTGGTTATGAAAATACTTGCTTCTTATTATTGTTTGGACATTATCCAAATCAAACGGAGTCTAAAATATTTCAACAGGTGATAAGAGATCAATATGAGCTTCCTGAAGGATTTTTGGAAAATATTATTTTAAAAAATCCATCAAAATCCTTAATGAATCATATGACAAGAAGTATCTTATCTTTGTATTCATTCGATGATGATCCAGATAATATTGATGGCTTTGAGCTTATAAAAAAGGGTGTATCCCTAATTTCAAAGATGCCTGCCATTATGGCATACTCTTTACAAACAAAGACACACTATTTAGACCATGATTCCTTGCATATTCATTTCCCTAAAAAGGAATATTCCTTTGCTGAAAATATCTTATATTTATCTAGAAATGATGGTAAATTCACAGAGCTTGAGGCTAAAACATTAGATATGTGCTTAATGGTTCATGCAGACCATGGTGGAGGAAATAATAGTGCCTTTGTTGGTACTGTTGTATCTTCAACCCTAACAGATATTTATTCTATGATAGCCGCATCTATGTGTTCTTTAAAGGGTCCAAGACATGGTGGAGCTAATATGGCTGTATTAGATATGATGAAGGCTGTCATTGACGAGGTTGGACTTGATGCAACAGATGATGAATTAAGAGGAGTTATTCAAAAACTATTAAGTAAAGAATTCTTTGACTGTTCTGGTTTAATATATGGTATAGGTCATGCGATTTATACAAATTCCGATCCAAGAGCAGATTTACTAAGAGATGTTGCCAAGGAATTAACAAAGGAAAAGGATTCTAAAAAGTTTGAATATTATTACCGTTTTGAAAAATTAGCAGTAGAAGCATTAAAGAAAAAAACAGGCAAAGCCTGCTGTGTAAATGTCGATTTTTATAGTGGATTAATTTATGAGATGCTAAATATTCCAAGAGATTTATTCATCCCATTATTTAGTGTGGCTAGAGTTGTTGGTTGGGTATCTCATGATATTGAAAATCTATTATATTCGAATAAAATCGTTCGTCCTGCAACAAAATATGTTGGAGATAAGAAGTAATCTTTATGGATTACTTTTTATTATTATGGTATAATTGTTTCTAAAGGAGAGAGTTGTTATGGAAGATTTAATTGAATTTGTAGTTGGTTTAGTTGTAGTTGGTGTTTATGATTACACTGAGGGCGGAGGATTTGAAGGGAATCCAGACTACACAAGCAAAGAATTAATGGCCGGAATAAAATATGGCACAGATATTGAAAAAATCAATTATGAAAAGGACATTTATAAAGAATTAAAGGATATGCGCTTTAGAGGTGTTATATCTAAAGATGAGTATAATAAATTAGTTCTACATCAAAAAAGAGTAGATGAAAGAAATAAGCAGTTCAAAAAAATACTTAATATGAAATGTGAAACTAAAGAAGAATCTAAAAAGGTATTAAATGAATTAAAAAAGATGGTATCTGAATTCTATTCTAAAAATGAGATTAGCAAAGAGACCTATGAAGAAGCACTTTCTAAAATAGAGGATAGGTTAATACAATTAAATAATGAGAAAAAGTAATCACGCAGATTACTTTTTTCTTATTTCAAAAACGATTAATAGCTCATATGTATGACGTTTTACAAAACCATTAATTAATTGGAGATAAGAAATAATCTTTATGGATTACTTTTTATTATTTTATGTTATAATCGTTGATAAAGGAGAGAGATTATGGAACATTTAGTAGAATTTATAGTCGATTTAGTTGTAGATGAAATTGTTATTGGTGAAATATTTCATGGAGATGAAGAACCAGGCGTTGAATGGAATACGGATTATGAAAGTAAGGATTTGACCATTGGAAAATGGTATGGGTCTGATATTGATACTAGAAACTATGAAAAAGACGTATATAAAGAATTGAAAGAAATGCGTTTTAGAGGAGTTATATCTAAAGAAGAGTATAATAAGTTGGTTTCGCATCAAAAGAAGGTAGATGAAAGAAATAAGCAGTTTAAAAAAATACTCAATATGAAATGTAATACTGTAGAAGAATCTAAAAAAGTATTATACGATTTGAAGCAAATGATATTAGACTGCTACTCTAAGAATGAGATTAGTAAAGAAACATATGATGAAGTAAATACTAAAATAGAAGATAAATTAATACAATTAAATAATGAGAAAAAGTAATCACGCAGATTACTTTTTTTCTTTAGCTAGTAAATTCCAATTAATTATTTCACTATAACTTTATAAAAAATATTTGAAAAAAATTAAATTTTTTTGCCATTGTTCTGGAAAAGATATATAATATAATTGTAAGAAGCGATGATGAATTATTATATAGAGATTTAGTTCATTTTATAAAGTGGATTTTTGTATGGGTAAATAGGAGATTGTTTAGTCAGCTATTGATGAATATAAAATGCTTTAGAAAGAAGATGACTTTTTTTGAAACGTTTAGCTTTGTGTATTTTATTATTTTTCTCTATGATTGTCTAATAATGTTAGTGTGACTTATGAGACAGTAATTACTACATATAACATTGTGGTCTCTAATGGGAATAGTGGTGGACCTCTTTATAGATATATTGAAGTATTCTATAATGGGGTTTATTCTGGATATCTTGATTTGATCGGTGTCTGTTCTAGGTTCTATTACCCAAATGGTGTATTTACTAGTAGTTGTTTTTGCAAGATAACACCACGGATTATTAATATATATAGGGAGGTTACTTAATATGAAAAAATGTTTACTTTACTCAGGCTTGTTTTTGTTTAGCTTATCTTTGTTTTCCTGTCAAGAGAATACTATGACCAATAATTTAAATAATGAGAATGCTGATGAAAGTCAATATACTATATCAGAAGTATATTATTTTTATGCATTTACATCTTTTGCCCCATTAGCACAAACAGCGAATATTTATTCTGCAGAAATGAGAGAAGATGGCTACTTTATTTCTTATGATTCTTCTGAAAATTATATACCATCTGTACAAGAAGCTTCTAAAAATGTTCTTTGCATTGCAGGTGATAAATATATTTTTAAAAGTGACAGACCTGTAGGAAGCGAAACGTATTCAAAAACGGGTTATGCATATTTATGGGAAGCATCAAATTACTCTCCTTTTGATAGAAATTATCGCCACGGAACAAAGCTTGTTGGGACAATAGTATCTTATGAAAAAGATGAGGCCGAAACAATAAAGATACCTGAATCTATGATTACAAGAGATGAGAATGGTTATATTAAGAATGTGGATTTGTCAAATTATGAAAAATTTGTTCCTAAAGAGGAGTCCATTCAATTATCAATAGAATTAGATAAAGTGGTTTTGGATTTCAATAGATATAGGTATTCTATGTTAAATGAATATAATGGTGATTTATATGCTAGTGTACAAGACAATATAGTTTTTGCATTTTACGCAGTTGATCCATCACTTTATAGAGGAAAAAAAGAAGCATAGTTTTATGCTTCTTTAGTTTATATTTATGAAATTAAAAAGAAAAGGATGACATTTCTGCCATCCTTTCCTTTTTTGGGAGAGATTATTTTGAAAAGTTATTTTTCTTTTAGCATCTTTATAATAACACCAATGAAAGCGTTTGTAAAGTGTTTTTTTAAAAATTTTTATATTTTTTTTGCTATTTTTTTCGAAAAACCATTTAAAAAGATGATGTGAAAATATGAAAATGATAGTTTTAACTCTCAAACTGATAGAAAAATCTCTTTGTGAATATCTAAAAAAATATGGTATACTAAAGGAGTACATATAAGTAGGTGATCATATGGACCGTAAATCATTTTTGCTTGAAATGAGAAAGGCTCATCAATTAAAGGGACTAAAGCCATGCTTTGTAATGGTGAAGTATAAAAGTGATAAGCTTTATCATGGAGAATATATAATGAGCATAAAAGAAAATACATTGTATTTTCAAAAAATAAATAAGTTCTTTGCAATGCTAAGACCAGAAGCAGACTTTGAGCTTATTGCTACGGAATATGATTTTTACAAATTTGAGACAAAAAGAGCAAGAGCAACTTTAACTTTATATAAGAAGGATGGAGAATATTTCTCCTTAGATTATATGATAGGAACAAAAGAAACTTTTGCCACAGAAGATAATATGGAAAGAATTGCTAAGTGCTTTGATGCACTAGGGCTCCATAAAATGGAGGTAAGGAAAGATGGCGAATGAGAATTTAACTCAAGAGCAAAAGGATTTAATTAAAAAATATGAGTCTGGTAATAAAAAAAGGCCACAAGATACATTTAAGGATAAGAAGAAAATGTATCAAGAACAAACAGATAAGAATTATAAGGATGGTGACAGAAATTGATTACCATTGGAGAGTATGTAACATTAACTGTAGCTAGAAAATCGGATTTAGGTTATATGCTAACAGATAATAAAGATGAAGTATTATTACATTTTAAACAAGCTTTAACTGAACATAAGGAAGGCGATTCTGTTAAGGTATTTATCTATTTAGATAAATCCAAAAGATTAACTGCAACAGAAGCTATAGTTCCTGCAACAATTACAGAGGCAGGATTTGCGACCGTAGTAGATATATTACCTGGTGCTGGTGTTTTTGTAAACATTAATACACCAAAGGATTTATTATTATCTAAGGATTACCTACCTTATAATGAGGCTAGATGGCCTAAGGTTAATGATAAGGTATTTGTTAGACTTAAGGTAAAGCATGATATATTAATGGCTAAGCCTTTAAATCGTTTTGATATTAAAAGCTTAAAAACAGATGCTAAATATGCGATTAGTGAAGCAGTTGAAGGATATGTATGTCATTTTTCTGAAAAGGGTATGGGTATTGTAACAAAGGGATTAAAATATGTTTTTGTGCCATATACTCAGTCTAGAGGAGAATATCATATTGGAGAAGAAGTATTAGTTACTATCACTAAGGAATTAGATGGTGAATATTATGGTACATTAAATGCCCATAAGGAAATCCTTATGGAAGGGGATAAGGAGATTATTATTAATTACTTAAAGAATCACCATGGTGTAATGAAGCTTACTGCAAAATCTACTGCAGAAGAGGTAGAGGCTTTACTTGGTATGTCAAGAAAAGCATTTAAAAGAGCCTATGGTGGATTATATAAGGATGAATTAATCACCTTTGATGAAGAAAAAACATTATTAAAAGACTATAAGTAATGGAGGATAATATGAAGAAAAACAAAAAATTCATTTTCGATCAAATAATTAACGTTTTTCTTTTAGCACTTGTTATACTTGGAACTACTTTGCTTAAAGTAACGAATGAAACTCTAGATATCATTGGATATTTAAATGATTATGAAAAAAAGATTATAGATGCATATTTAATCTTTTTCATTGTAGGAATAGTACTTGCTATTCTTATAGGGGCTATTATAGCTTTAAGCTTCATAAAGAAGCTTTCTAGTATCACAAGAATATTATCTATTTTTACCGCAGGTGTAATTGCAATACCATTTGCTGGTATATTTGTAGCTTTATGTAAAAATAATACAGTTCAAATTATTATATTGATTCTATTATTAATCGTTTATTTAGGCAATATTGCTTATCAAGTATTTCTATTAATCAATGAAAGTAAAGAAATCAATAAAGGAAAAGAAGAAGCTTACTTTTCTGGATTAAATAATTAGGAGGTCCATTATGCCAAATGATGAACATGAAGATAGAAGATTAAATTCTACTGGTGCATTATTTAAAACTCAATTATCTGAAATGCTAAAGAATGGTATAAGTGTGGCTAACGGAAAAGATATAGAAGTGGATTACCATGAGGGGAAGGGGAGTAAAAAGGATTATTCCAATTACCCAAAGGAATTCTTTACGGAATCTTTAGATTTTAAGGGGAAAATTGACTTAATTTTAAAGAAAAAAGAAATAACCTTAAAAGACCTTGAGATAATTATAGAAGATAAAGAATTAAAGAAATTTTATAAAGATAATACTCTTCCAAAGGAAGAGGTATTAATTAAGCTTTCTAATTATTCAGGATACCCTATTTCTTTTTTTAAAGAGAAACCAATGATGGAGACAACAAAGAATAATCATAAAAGAAATGTAATCATCGCGGTAGTGTTATTAACAATACTTATTTTTGTGATTGTTTTTAGTGCTTTATATATTACTAAGTATATAAAATAATGTGGGCTTTGATAGCCCATTTTTTTCTTGTTAAAAAAAATAAAATTTCTTGTTGCAAAATTATATTTATTGTGATAGAATTATCTAGCGTGGTCCGGTAGTTCAGTTGGTTAGAATGCCGCACTGTCACTGCGGAGGTCGCGAGTTCGAGTCTCGTCCGGACCGCCATGCTTATATATGCGTTCATAGATCAATTGGATAGATCGTTTGACTACGGATCAAAAGGTTGGGGGTTCGAGTCCTCCTGGACGCGCCAGTTCAAGTAATTACAGCTCAGTTGGGCTGTTTTTTTTATTCTCTAAATGTTTTTTAAAAAATACAGTTCTTTAGAACTGGTGGATTTTGAGGAATTTTTTTTATATTTTTTTCACAAAATAGTGTTGACACCCTTGATACCTCGTGATATGATGTATAGCGTAAAGTGAGGTATAAAATGGATGCACAGTTAAAACGAGGAGTATTAGATGTGTGTGTGTTAGCTGCAATTAGGAAGGAAGATTCCTATGGATATAAAATTATCAAGGATGTTAGCCCGGTACTTAAGCTGTCGGAATCTACACTATACACAATATTAAAAAGATTAGAAGAAGGAAAAATGCTTGAGGTAAGAACCACAATGCATGAGGGTAGAGTTAGAAAATACTACCATATAACCGTAAAGGGAATTCAAAGAATTGATGAATTTAAAAATGAATGGAAAGAAATTATGATGATCTATTCATTTATTGAAAGGGAGTAAGAAGTATGACGAAAAAGGAGTTTTTTAATGAGCTTGAATCCAGACTTCAGGGATTACCTAAGTCTGAAATTGATGAAAGAATTAATTTCTATGACGAAATGATTCAAGATATGATGGAGGAAGGAAAAACAGAGGAAGAAGCAATTCAATCCTTTGGAGGCGTAGATGAGGTCGTATTATCAATTGCCGGCAAGACCAAAATGACTAGCCTTGTAAAGGAAAGGATTAGACCTAAGAAAAGAATTAGTGCATTTGGGATTGTATTAATCATCTTAGGTTTCCCAATTTGGTTACCTTTACTTATTGTATTTTCCGTCTTAGTGGGAGTAGGATATATGCTACTATGGGTATTAATTTTAGTAACATATACCATTGAAGCAGCATTCATTGCTGCCGCAGGAGGATCGCTTTTAGCAGTATTCTTACAGCTAAAGGATGGTACATTCTTCTACCCTGGAGTTGGAGTTTCCATTCTAGTGGCAGGTATTGCTTGTCTATTCTTTCCTGTATGTATCGCTGCAACAAAAGCGAATATTAAGATAACTAAGAAGATTTTCTTAGGTATTAAGCATAAATTAATTGGGGGTAAGAAAAATGCGTAAATTTATTAAATTCGTACTTGTATTAGGAGTTATATTAGTATTAGCAGGTGGTGCTATCGTAGGATATGCAGCATATAAGGGCAAGTTCAAGCCTATTGAATATGAACAAAAGACTTATACAGCAGTAGAAGATTTCGAAAACATTAGATTAAATCTTGCAACATCTGATGTAACATTCGTTAAAGCATTAGATGACAAGCTTACTATTAATTATGAAGAAGCTAAGGGCTTCACTCATAATTTCAGAGTTGATGCAAATAAATTGTCCATTGATGAAAGAGATGAGACACCTTGGTATGAAAGAATCTTTAGATGGGATTTCAAAAGCCCAAAGATGACTATTTCCTTACCAAAGGTAACTTATGATGAATTATATGTTGAAATTGCAACAGGTGATTTAGCAATTGATAACTTCAACTTTACTAAAGTAGATATTAAAGATTCTACAGGTGATGTTAATTTCAAAAATGCAACGATTACAGATTATTTATATGTTAGCCTAAGCACAGGTGATATCAATTTAACAAAGCTTGATGTTACAAATGAAATCAAATTAAACACATCTACAGGTCATATGAGACTTGAGGATGTAACTACAAAGGCTGGATCATTTAAAGGCTCAACAGGAGATATTCGTTTCATTAATACAGTATTTGCTGGTGCACTTACAGTTAAAACATCTACAGGAAGTATCTATTTCTCTAAGAGTGATGCATATACAATTGAAGCAAGCACATCAACAGGTGATATTAAAGGAGATATTCTAACAGGAAAGACTTTTACTACTCACACATCTACAGGTTCTGCAACAGTACCTTCAACTACAGGTGAGTCTTGTAAATTAAGCACATCAACAGGTGATATCTATATTACAATCTCTGAATAAAAGGAGACAAAAATGAGAAAGAGAATTGGAAGAGCATAAGCTTAAAGCTTAAAAATATATTATAACTATAGGGAATGGGAAATGCGGAAGAATATTCCGCATTTTCTATTTGTAAGAAGTATTGTGTTATATGAAAAGAAAATAGAATTATTGGAGGAATAAAAAAAGAAGTCCTAAAGACTTCTTAAAGCGTTAATGTAAATACAATAGCTACAATTAATATAATAGCTATTAAAATATATAATGTACCAAATAAAATGGTATTTAATACAAGGGTGGCTCTTTCGGCTGCCCTTTTTCTTTTGCCCAGGTGAGGTCTATGGAATAATAGTAGAATACCTAACCAGAAGAAGGTAGGATATAATCCAAAGCCTAAGGCTTTCGCGTCTGTATTATTCATAAATAGAACCTCAACTAAAGAAATAATAATTGTAATTATTAAAAGTAAGAGGTTCTTATATAATAAGAATCTATTTCCATTATAATATCTAACTGCATTTTGTACATCATATCTTCTTTTGAAGAAGTTTCTTAAGAAATATAGGCTTACTAAGTAAGAGACAACTAAGAAAGATATTTGAGGTTTAGCAGTATCAACTAAATATAAGAATCCTGTTGGAATATTCCAACCAAAGCGTTTATATCCAATGGATACTGTAGTTGTAATAAAAAGAAGTAGGATTGGTATTATTGAGCACAATCTATAAATATATAGCTTACGCTTAGTATTTAACCATTTTGGATTAGTAAATAAGAAGACCATAATCAAGAAATATAAGGCAATGGAACCGAAATAATTCGGTAATCTTAAATTGAATTTATCTAAGACCATAGCACCAAGTGATATTTGACTTAAGGCATTTATAACTAATACTTGGATATTATAGATAAAGAAGAAGATGATTCCATAGATGAATACACTTCTTAATACTCTTCTGTCATTAATATAAATATCAAAATCAACAAATAGCATTAAAAATATACCAGTAACTAATAGTGTCATGCCACTATTTATGCCCATATTGGAAAACATTCCATCTTTTCCGATAATACTTAAAATGATATAAGCAATGGATGCAACAATAGAACCAATAGTAAATATACCACCAACAATTTGGTAAATTACTTCTGGTATAAATGGCCCAACTCTTATATCCTTTGGTACTTCCTTTTTTTGTGTATAGCAATCAATAACTTGATCTTCATAATCTAATTCACTTAATAAAGATGCAGAATGCTTTTCCTTACCAGATATAAATGAATAAGTTAATAATATACCAGATACAACAATAAATACTAAGGATATTAAGAAAATAAGTAAGGATATATATCCTAATCTATTTGTTTTTTCCATAATAGGAACTACTGGTAATACATCATTTGCTATAGATACATTAAGATTTAATTTATTATGAATTAATTCTTCAATCTTTGTATTGAAATTAATGACATTAGAATCTACTCTTTCAAGTATAATAGTATCTAATACTTCACTACCAGTTGTAGTTTGCATGTAGTCTTTTTTAAAGCCTGTTTCTACTTGATAATAATATCTTCCAAAATAGGTATCATAATTGATGTAATCTACATAAGTAATACTTATTGGCATATAGCTTCCATACATTTTCTTTAAACCAGTAGAATAAGTAACTCTATAGTCATTTTCATACCGTATATTGGAAATCTAATTGGAAAGGAGAATCTGTATATTCTCCTGTAATAGAAGTATATTCACTTCCGACCCTTTCATAAATCATAGGTCTTGTGAAAGAACCAGATATAGTATAAGTGAAATCCTCACTTTTACTAACCCCATCTATAAGTGTTATATAATTATTATTTAATTCATGTCTTGTAAATGATGTAGTATGTAAATTATATATTCTAGATATGATATAGGTAATAATGAATATAGAAAGAAGAGATATTAATGTAATACGGAAGGCCTTACTTTTTAAAATACGCCTCTTTTTAGGCTCTTCCTCTTCAACCATTAAACCAATAGGGTATGAGGCTAAGCCTTCTAAATAAATAGAAAAATCCATATCTAAGGCTTTAGATATCTTTTCTATTTCTTTTTTACTTGGCTTAAATACACCCTTTTCTATATAAGAATATCTAAAATAAGAGATACCTAATTTTTTTGAAAATTGGTACCTAGAAAGGTTTTCTTCCTTTCTTTTGTTATAAAGGAATATATTATATGGTAATAAACCATATTCTTCTATAAGTTCATCCTTTGATTTGAAAGAATAGTCAGGTACCTCATCTACAATTTCAACTGGTATTAATAATTCATTTTCTTCCATAAGGCACCTCCTCTTTTCATTTTTATTTAAATAAATTATAATATAAATATGATGAAAATAAAACAATGCATAATTCCTATTTTAATAAATTTAAATATACTAGGATTACTATGTGCATGTGGAAGTAAGGAGGATAATAAAAATAGAGTTGAATTCCGCTATGCCGCCTCAAGTAGTGACTATAATGGGTCATTATATTATACAGATGACTATTTTATGGAAGATGCTACTTATTATAATCCTTCCCTTGCAACAGCATCCTTAGGTCTAGCCATGAGTGCGTTTATGTCTTTAGATACGGATAATCCAAGTGATTATTCTCATAGATATATCAATTGTGAGAATTTATTATTAGATATGGACTTTAAGAATGTATACGCGAATGAGTATTATAAGAAAAAGCCAGAAACGGATTCTTTAGGAGTTGTCATTGCAAGTAAAAAAATAGATGACTACACCCTAATAGCAATAGGAATTAGAGGAGCAGGATATCAGCAGGAATGGGCTTCGAATTGTAAGATTGGTGATGGTATTACTGAAGTACTTCATGAAGGATTTAATGATGGTGCCACCATTATGCTAGATAGCTTAAAATATTATATTAATCAATATGCAATTACTGGTAAGCTTAAGCTTTGGAGTGCAGGCTTTAGCCGTGCATCCGCAGTAAATAATTTAGCTATTGGAAGACTAGATAGATCCTTATATTTAAATGAACCTATCTTACCAGATACAGTTAGTATAGCAAAAGAAGATATGTATGCATATTGCTTTGAAGTGCCAATGGGCGCAAGCTTTAATGAGGATATATCTCCAAGAAGTGAGATTTATAATAATATTTTTAATATTATAAATGTATATGACCCAGTACCTATGGTACCAATGGAGGGATTAGGATTTACAAGATATGGAATTGATTGTTATTTACCTAATCCATTAAATGATATAAATTATGAATCGGATTTAAATACAATCAAAGGCTATTATAATAGCCTAGAGGCATCTAGTGCTATTGGTGAATATTGTATCGATAAATTTGTTTATTATGGTGGTCTTGGGGAAAAGAAAACAAATTATTCTGGAGATGAGGATACTGTTAATTTCCATGGTGGCTTATTTGTTAAGGATTTACTTAACTGTATGATAGAAGAAGGAATTACAGATAGAGTAGCATTTAAAGAAAATATTCAAGATGGCTTAAGAGAAGTATTCACTATGGTGTTTAAAAATGATACAATGAGTGAATCCTTATATCCATTTGTTGGAAGCTTTATTCTTTCTATTTTAATTAATGGTAATATTGATTATTTAATTGATGAAATAATGCATAATCCAGATAATTTTGTTAATGATATTATGCCAATTATTAAAATGACAGTAGAAAATTCAACATTATTAGATGGTGTATCTCCGTTAGAATTCTGTAATCAAATTAAAGGCTTTATTACAGTATTAACTAAAGTATTTAATCGCCATTTATATACTTTATTCCCATTTGTATCTTTAAATAATTTAAAAGCCATAACACAGGCTCATCAGCCAATAACCTGTATGGCTAATTTGATGTCTATGGATCCAAATTATAACAAAAAGCCTATAAAGTGCGATATGTCAGGTGGCTATTATTATGTTGAAATACCACATGAAAGTGATAGCGGATATATAAACATTTCTATGGATGGTAAGGATATAGCTAGAATGGAAAGTGGAGGAGCAATTAATTTATCTATGTATACCTATGGTAGATTAGATAATAAATTTATTGCCTATTTACCACTTGGTCATTCTTATAGTATCTTAAGTTCTATAGGTGGATGTAATGTATATAAATATGATCAAAAGTATCCGGGTATGAGTTTGGTTTCTTGTAGTAGAATAGATGATCCATATACGGATGAATATACACTTACCTTCTAATAAAAGGATGGAAATTCGATAATGAATTTCCATTTTTTATATAAAAACAATAACATTATTATTGCTTATTATTTAAATCTTTTTTGTAAAACAAAAAAAGGATAAATATAGAAAACACTTTTTTCTACACAATGTAGCAAAAAATGTAACGTTTGCTTGACAAGATAAAAAATAAATATATAATATACCATAGGTTAGGTAAAATTTGCCTATCAAATAAAGATAACCCAGGAGAATTATTATGGAAGAAATTAAGCAGCAGTTAAAGGATTTTATC
>NZ_QXEV01000022.1 GCF_003550015.1 Anaeroplasma bactoclasticum | reverse complement strand
CTAGGCTTCACTTGTTCACAAGGCCTCACGGGATAAGCCATAAATCTTTCCTAGTTTACCCACTTGATTTACCGATTAGGGTTACGATTGCCTTTTGGACTTTGTTGTGTCTTGCCAACTTATCCGCCTAATGGGCCTCATTATCAAGTTTCTGTTCGTTGGGCCACTATTTCGCTATTACTTCTTTTCACGCTCCATCACTGGTTTACGCTTTGCAAGTCGCTATCAAGTTCGTCGGCAACTACGCCTCTTGGGACTTTCACCCTAGATTTATAACATGCCCGTCATACAAGAGGAAAAAAATGCCAAATAATTTGGCATTTTTTTATATTCTCTTCTTCCATGTTCTTGGATGGAATAATATTAAAATTGGGAATAATTCTAATCTACCTGCAATCATCTCAAAGGATAATATTAATTTAGATAGCCAAGAGAAATTTGCATAACCACCTGCAGGACCAACTGCACCTAAGCCTGGTCCTATATTTGATATACAAGCTAAGGATGCTGTAATCATTGTAAGTGGCTCTTGGTCTTCTTGTGGCATTGCAGGATTCCATATAGAAATTAATAAGGCACTCGCAAATAATACTACGATATACACAATAAAGAATGCAACTGTAGATTGAATTACATTATCCTCTATAGGCTTGCCATCCATACGAATAACTTCCACCTTTCTAGGGGAAATCATTTGCTTGATTTTAGAGCCTGTATGCTTTGTCAAAATAATAATTCTAGACTGCTTCATTCCACCTGCAGTTGAACCTGCACAGGAACCACAAAACATCAAAAATAATAATATACATAAGGATAGAGCTGGCCATCTTCCTTGAGCACCACTCCAATAATCTGTTGTTGAAAATCCTGTTGTGGAAATAATAGATGCAACCTGGAAATATGAATGGCGGAAGCCTTCTTCTAAAGAAGAATATAGCTTATAAATTTGAAGTGTAATAATTAATACAGATAAAATTACCATAATAAGATACCATCTGATTTCTTCATTATGGAATATATCTTTAAAATTCTTAATGAATAACCAATAATAAATGGTGAAATTAACACCAAATAATATCATAAATGTAGCTATCACATATTGGCTACAAGGTGCATATAGGGCACAAGATTCTGCGGTTGAGGCAAAGCCTCCTGTGCCTGCAGTACCAAAAGACATAATTAAGGAATCAAAGAAGGTCATATTATCATCCCATATATGACATATATTTAAGGAAATGATTTCTATTATAGTCATTCCAATATATATCAAATATAAAATACGGCTAGAGGCACGCATTTTAGAAACAATTTTACCAACCTGAGGGCCTGGGGATTCCGCACGTAAAATATGTACAGAGGAGCCTTCCTTTGATTCAGGAATTACAGCTAAAACAAATACTAAAATTCCCATTCCACCAATCCAGTGAGAGAAACTTCTCCACATCATTAAGCTTCTTCCACCCATATCCATCATAGTATTCATTTCTTCTGTAGTTAAAGCACTTGCACCAGTAGTTGTAAAGCCTGATGCAATTTCAAAAAATGCTGTAAAAAAATCTTTAACATAACCAGAGATTAAGAATGGAAGACACCCAAATAAGGAAATCAATAACCAGGATAATGCTACAATTACAAAGCCTTCTCTAGCACCTAGGTGTGTTTCCTTTGCTGGCTTTATATAAGCCATCATTGCACCAATACCAGCTAAAGATACCATTGGAATTATATAAGCGATTATATTCTTAATATCTTCTACATAAATAAAAGAAGTAACTAAAGGTACAATCATTAAAATACTGACTAAAATCAGCATTTTGCCAATCAAATTACGAATAAACCTATAATTCATATTACATCAATATCTCATCTAAGTCATTTAAAGCTTCCTTTGAAACGACAATGACGGAATCTCCTTTCTCTATAAAGGACATACCCGATGGAATGATAACTTTATGATTACGAATGATTCCACCAATTAAGATATTCTTTTTTAATTCTAAATCCTTAAGTGGAACATTTAATACCTTGGAGGAATCGGATGCTAAAAATTCAATAACCTCAACTTGATTATCTACAAGCTTATATAAAGTTAATATATTACTTCCTCTAGTATTTGATGAACCACGAATATAAGATATGATTTGATTTGCTGCCAAATCCTGAGGAGAAATTACAGAGCCCATCTCAATAGACTCTAAAAGTCCTGCAAAGGATGCACGATTTACCTTTGTAATAATCTTTTTTACAAATAATTTATTTGCATAAAGAGAAATAATAATATTCTCCTCATCAATACCAGTTAAGCAGATTACTGCATCGGAATCCTTCATTCCTTCTTCTCTTAAAAGATTTTGATCGGATCCATCACCAACAATCACTGTAGCCTTTGGTAATAATTCAGCAAGCTCTTTAGCTTTTTTCGGATCAATTTCAATAATCTTGACATTAAAGTTATTCTTAATTAAAGAATCGGCTAAATATGTTGTAATCTTACCAGCACCAATAATCATAATATCCTTAAGCTTTGATTTAGATAAGCCAAGCTTGTTTACAAGTATTCTTGATGCTTCTTGGGAGGATATTACATGAATTTTATCCTTAGCCTCAAATACAAATTTACCTGTTGGAATAATAACTTCATTTCCTCTTTGAACTGCACATACCAATATAGGTACTCCAAGCTTAGATGTAATATTCATTAAGGATTGTCCAACAAGCTCGGAATCCTCTTGAATATATAATTCAGTTAAATCGGCGCTACCGTGGGCAAAAGAATCCACCTTAATTGCTTCTGGGAAATTAATAATTCTCATTATTTCTTTAGATGCTTCATGCTCAGGATTAATAGTTCTGGTAATTCCAAGTGCATCTGTCATTAATTCAATTTGTTTTGTATATTCGTAATCACGAACTCTTGCAATCGTGTTTTTAGCTCCAAGCTTTTTCGCAATTAAGCATGCAAGCATGTTTGCTTCATCTGAAGTTGTTACAGCAATAAATAAATCCGCTGTTGCTGTACCTGAGGCTTTTTGCATTTCATAAGAAACACCATTACCACAAATACCTAAAACATCAAATTGATTAACAATTCTTTCAATAACCTCTGGATTATCATCAATAACGATAACCTCATGGTTTTCCATACTTGCATTTTTTACAATTGCTGAACCAATCTTTCCAGCACCAACAATAACTATTTTCACAAAAATCACCAGCTTTAAGTAATTCTATTATATCACTTTTAAAATGTAATCTCTATGGAAACAAAAACCTTTTTTTACATTTATAAAAATGATACAAATTGTATTTTATTCGTCCATTAAAAGACACATTTCTAAAATTCGGGCAAAAAAGAATGGCACCATTTTGTGCCATTCATTTCATTATTGATCTTCTTTTTCGCTTCTTCTCTTTGCATCAAACTTTTTACGTTCAACAGTATCCAAAATTTTCTTTCTTAGACGGATATGCTTAGGAGTAATTTCTACTAATTCATCTTCATTTATAAATTCTAGACACTGCTCTAATGCCATTACGATAGGTCTCTTTAATACAACTGTAGTGTCCTTATTTGAAGAACGTGTATTTGTTTGCTGCTTAGCTTTAACAACGTTAACAGCTAAATCTAAATCCTTATTTGCAACACCTACAATCATACCCTCATAGATTTCTTCACCTGGGGCAATAAACATAGAGCCTCTATCCTCAAGTGCACCAATAGAATATGCTGTAGACTGACCCTGTGCCATAGAAACTAATACACCAACGCTTCTTTCTGCAACAGATACAGCTTCCATAGGTCTATATTCACTGAAGGAATGGTTAATAATACCATATCCCTTTGTAAGTGTCATAAAATCTGTATTAAATCCAATTAATCCACGAGATGGAATGTTATAAATTAATCTTGTTTGAGTTTCTGTATTTGTCATTGTTTCCATAATACCATGACGGTTACCCATCATTTCGATAATAGAACCTGCAGTATCACTTGGAGTATCAATTACACAGTATTCGTATGGTTCACAAACAACACCATCGATTTCCTTCATAATTACTCTTGGACGAGAAACCTGGAACTCATATCCTTCTCTTCTCATTGTTTCAATTAAAATACCTAAATGAAGCTCTCCTCTACCAGATACAATCCATTCCTCAGAATTACCAATTCTTTCAACTCTTAAGGATACATCCTTTTGAACCTCACGGAATAATCTATCTTCAATTTTAGATGCAGTAACCATCTTACCATCCTTACCACAGAATGGAGATGTGTTTGTACCAAATGTCATTTGTACTGTTGGCTCTGAAATATGAATAGGCTCAAGAGCTTCTTCCTTACCTGCTGTACAAATTGTTTCACCAACAGATACATCAGGTAAACCTGCGAAGGCAACAATATCACCAGCATCGCCTTCTTCAATTTCAATACGATCAAGTCCATAATATGTATATAATTTTTGAACACGGAACTGCTTAATAGAACCATCAAGTCTACAACAAGATACAGTCTCACCAGACTTAATCTTACCACGTACAATACGACCAATACCAATTCTACCTGTATAATCGGTATAATCTAATAATGCAGGCTGTAGCTGAAGTGGTGCCTCACTATCCATGGATGGAGCAGGAATATATTTTAAAATCATATCTAAAAGCGGAGCCATAGATGGAGCCTGAGTTGAAATATCAGGATCTAAGGATGAAGTATTGTTTACTGCAGATGCATAACAAACTGGGAAATCTAGTTCGTCCTCATCACAGCCTAAATCGATAAATAATTCTAATACCTCATCGACAACCTCAAGTGGTCTTGCGGATGGCTTATCAACCTTATTGATAACAACAATTGGCTTTAAATGTGCTTCAAATGCCTTCTTTAATACAAATCTTGTTTGTGGCATTGTACCTTCATAGGCATCAACGATTAATACAACACCATCAACCATTTTCATGATTCTTTCTACTTCACCTGAGAAATCGGCATGGCCTGGTGTATCCAAAATATTAATCTTTGTATCTTTCCATTTAATCGCAGTAGTCTTAGAAAGAATAGTAATACCTCTTTCTCTTTCTAGTGCGTTATTATCCATTACGCACTCCTCTACCTGCTGGTTTTCTCTAAATGTATGAGAACTTGATAAAAGCTTATCAACCATTGTTGTTTTACCATGGTCAACGTGAGCTATGATTGCAACGTTTCTGATTTCCATATTTTTCACCCTTTTTTTAAATAAAAATTTAAACCTGTTTAATTATATATTAAATCAAAACGAGTTTCCACCATTATTTTACTATGTAAACCGATTTCTTTAAAGAGAAAGATGCTAGCAATTGGATTATTCCAAAAAACTAGCATCTGTTTTTTCTATTTTCCACTTAAGCCATAGTTCGATAGTACTCTTGCAGAAGGATCTTTAACATCGCAGCCTTTCCATTCCTTATTTGGCATCCAGAAATCTTTAACCATATCTGCTTGGCCTTTATAATACTTTTCGAATATTTCTCTATATAATAAAGATTCTTTAGTAAATGGTCTTGCAAAAGTATATTTTTTAGACAATTCTTCAAATTCTAAATCTGTATATAAGGATTCTGCATATTCCTTTAAATCATCCACCATAGAATGACCTACCGCATCGGAGAATGCTGCCTTCTCACGATATAAAATATCCTGTGGTAAATAATCTCCTTCAAAGGCCTTACGTAATAAAAATTTACCCTTTCCATAAGTATTCATCTTTAAAGCAGGATCAATTTCCATTACATATTTTACAAAATCCAAATCGCCAAATGGAACTCTAGCCTCTAAAGAATTAGATGAAATACAGCGGTCTGCACGAAGCACATCATACATATGAATTTCATCAATTCTTTTCTTAGCTTCCTTTTGGAATTCTTCTGCACTAGGTGCAAAATCTGTATATTTATATCCAAATAATTCATCCGAAATTTCACCAGTTAATAATACTCTTATATCCGTATCCTTATGAATTGCCTTACAAATCAAATACATACCCATAGATGCACGAATTGTTGTAATATCATAAGTTCCCAAAATAGAAATAACCTCTTCTAAAGAAGATAAAACATCCTCTTTTGTAATAATAATTTCATGATGGTTTGTATGTAAATATTCTGCGACTTCCTTTGCATATTTTAAATCAATCGCATCCTTTTTCATGCCTATAGCAAATGTTTCTATTGGCTCTTTAGAATGCTTTTGAGCAATAGAACAAACTAAGCTTGAATCTAATCCGCCAGATAGCAAAAAACCAACCTTTGCATCAGAATCTAGTCTTTTTAATACGCCCTTTTCAAGCTTATCATGAATATTAAATAATATATCATCCATATCCTTATGGATAGGTTTTACATCTGTTAAATCCGCATAACGAATAAAATGTCCGTCTTTAAAATAATGTCCTGGTGGAAATGGATATACATGCTTTACGATTTCAACAATTATTTTTGGTTCTGATGCAAATACATATTTTCCAGTTTCTTTTGAAATACCATAATACAGTGGTCTTATACCAATTGGGTCTCTTGCTGCAATGATTCCTTCTTTTTTATCATAAATAATCATTGCAAATTCTGCATCTAATAAATCGAACATGTCTAAGCCATATTCTTTATAAAGCGGTAATAATATTTCACAATCGGAATCGCTTTTAAAAGTATATCCTTTAGAAATAAGTTCCTTTTTTAATTTACGGAATGCATAAATCTCACCATTACATACAATGACATTATCCTCATGATAAAATGGCTGCATACCCTCAATAGTAAGTCCCATGATAGCTAATCTTTTAAAGCCTAATAAAGCATGGTCTCCTTCATAAAATCTCGTTCCATCTGGACCTCTTGAATCACTTCTTGCAAATAGGGTGGCTAACTTCCTTAGGTCACTTTCTTTTTCTTCTAAGCCTAAAATTGAACACATATTTCCTCCAATAAAAAAACAGCTATTTTCCTAAATATTTTTAGGACGAATAGCTGTAAATCCGCGGTGCCACCTAATTTACTGGTTTCCCAGTCACTTTTTCATCTTCTATCAAAGATATAAGCTATAACGGGCTGCCCGGCTCTCCCTACTTATATTTCAGGATGCAACTCAGAAGTGTTCTTCCTATAATTCATACCGCTATCTTTCACCATCCATAGCTCGCTTATTGATCTTACATTATAGTACTTTTCTTCGTCTTCGTTTTATGCTTTAATTATAGGACCTTTTTTAAAATTGTCAACAATAATTTTCATTTTTTTGAAATATTATTCGATAATAATCATTTTTTATGTAAAATCAATGAATTAAATTTAAAAAGCCGAATTTTGTTAGAATTCGGCTCAATTCTTATTTTAATTTTGAATTTTATTCGATAGATATTTAATAAACTGCTCTGCACATCTTCCAGACAAGGTTCCATTTCTCATTTGCCATTTTGATGCCTCAATAATAAGCTTTTCTTCATCCATTATAATATTATTCTTTATAGCCATTTCCTTTACCATAGATCTAAACTCATCTATAGATAAGGAGCTATAATAAATCTGTAAGCCAAAGCGATAGGATAAGGATAGTTTTTCTGCTTGTGTTTCATTTCTATGCAAATCATCAAATACGCCACCATTATCACTTATAGTTTCTTTTATTAAATGACGACGATTTGATGTAGCATAGATTACAACATTTTCAGGTTTTGGTTCTATTCCACCTTCAATGATACTCTTTAAATATTTATACTCAATTTCATTTTCTTCGAAGGATAAATCATCCATATAAATGACATAATGATATGGTCTAGATTTTAATTTGTTAATAATTTTAGATATTTCAGCCATTTGATGCTTATATACTTCTATAATTCTTAATCCCTTATCAAAATATTTATTGATTAAAGCTTTTACAGATGTAGACTTACCAGTGCCTGCATCACCATATAATAATACATTATTATAAGGCTTACCATTTAAGAAGAATTCGGTGTTTTCACAAAGTAAACTCTTTTGCATATCATAACCGATTAAATCATTAAATGTGACATTTAAAACATTCTTAATTGGCTTTAATATTCCATTATCTACTCGGAATGCTTTATAAATAGCCATATCGGCTAAGCCCTTTGTTTTATAAAAGCTTTCAATTACCCTAACAAAATTATGGTAATTATTCATTTTTTCGATTTCATTATATAAAGAATCTAATAAGGATGCTAAATAGTTATCCTCTTCTCTTTTAAATTGAAAATATTTCGCTTCATTTAGGAATTCAAATTCTTTATTATATAATTCAAAATATTCTTGGTAATCCATTAAAATAATATTGGATTGCCCAATAGTTTTTTGATTCATTTCAATACTTCTAGTATAGGAATTATCATTATAGATTAATGTATATAATATGTATTTCTTATAAAGATTGCCATTTATTCCATGCTCTATGGAGAAGGAAACAAGGTTTCCTAAGGCCTTTTTAGCTAAGACAGGATCATCTTTTGCTTCTAAAATGGAATCTAAAATATAACCCTTTTTTATTTCGTTCATAACGCAAAACATAAAATTTCACCTCTTTTCGCTTGATTTATAATTAAATTATATCTAAAATGTAGAAAATAAAAAAGAAAAATGATAAAATTAAGACAACAATGAGGAGTTATTATTATGATAGTTAATACAATACTTATTCTTTTAGCTACTGCTACATCGGGTTTGACTTGTTATTTTACTCATACCTATACAACGTGGTGGTGGATTCTCATATTCGTATTGATTATTCCTATTCTATACGTAATTTGGTTTGGAATTTATTTAATTCCACTATGGATAGCATCTTTATTTATGAATGCAAGAATCAAGAAGGGTAAGCCACAGCCAGAAAAAGCGAATAAGCTTTGTTATTGGTTTGTATGGCAAACATCTTATGTTGTGCCATTCTTATTCCGTATTCATTTTACAAGAAGCGGAGAATTCCCTAAGGAAAAGAGTTTGATAGTTTCTAATCATACTTCTAATTTTGACCCAATGCCTATTATCTATTATACAAAAGCCCAGCCTATTACTTGTGTAACAAAGCCAGGCAATCTTACAATGCCTATTGCAGGACCATTCATCTACAATTGCAATTTCATTGAAATTGATAGAGATAATGATTTTAATGCAGTTAAATCTATTGTAAGAGCAGCTAAAGCATTACAAAAGAATGCAGCTTCTGTATATATTTGCCCAGAAGGAACAAGAAATCATCATCCTGAAGATGGATTACTTGAATTCAAGGGTGGAAGTTTCAAAATAGCATTTAAGGCAAAATGCCCAATCACAGTTGTAGCAATTAAAAATACCCACAAGGTAGGTAAGCAGTTCTGGTATAAAAACACAAGAGTGTTTGTCGATGTATGTGAGGTTATACCTTACGAAAAATATAAAGATATGAATTCACAAGAGCTAGCACACTACTGTAAGCATTTAATCGAGGAGAAGCTAGCAGAAAGGGGTTAATATGAATTATTTGCTTTATAATCCACTATCAAATAATGGAAAAGGTGATGAAGGTAAGAAAAAAGCCATTAAGGATTTAAATGGCCAATTCCCTGATTTAGAGGAAGTCGATTATACTTCTATTATCTTTGAGGATTTAGCAAAAGACCTACAGCCAGGAGATAATCTTATTTTATGTGGTGGCGATGGCACACTAAATTTTTTTGCCAACGACATTAAAACCTATACTGTACCAGAAGGAGTTAATTATTATTTATTTCCATATGGTACAGGTAATGATTTTGTTAATGACATAAAGGATAAATGCTTAAATTTAAAGCTTATTGAAATCAATAAATATTTAGAAAAATTACCTAAGGTTAGAGTGAATGGTAAAGAGACTTATTTCATCAACAATGTAGGATATGGTCTTGATGGAATGGTTTGTGAGGTTGCGGATGAAATCCGTGCAAAGGGTAAAAAGCCAAATTATACTTCTATCGCTATTTCACTTTTACGTGGTAAATATGAGCGTAGAAACGCTAAGGTTACTGTTGATGGTGTTACTAAAGAATTCAAAGAGGTATGGATTGCCCCTGCAATGAATGGTAGATATTATGGCGGTGGTATGAAAGCAACCCCAGAACAAAACAGATTAAGCGGTAATCTTACTTGTGCTGTTATGTATGGTCAATCAAGATTACATACCATTACCGCTTTTATGGGAATCTTTAAAGGAACTCATGTAAAGCATACAGAGATGGTTGAATTTCTAGTTGGTAAGCATGTCCATGTAGAATTTGATACCCCTTGTGCTCTTCAAATCGATGGTGAAACATATTTAGATGTTAAAGAGTACGATGCATGGTACGAAGAATAAAATGAGGGCTACTAAGAAAACTTAGTAGCCATTTTTTAATATCTATATTGCTTTTTGATTGGTTTTTTATTCTTCACTGGGAATAATATATAATAAACTGGAATTGTTAAGAAAATAATCCATGCTGGATGCCATAAATTTAGTCCAAATCCAAGTCCTATATAAATACCACTAATAACAAATGGGAAAATATATTCTGGATTAATTTCACCCAAGAAAATAGGCATAAGCGGTATTAATAAAAATGCTAAGCTTCCCCAGCCCCACATTTTCCAAATGAATCCCATAGATAAGAAAATAATAAGGCTTATAATTGGAGTTGCACATATAATTCTTTGTTTTATAGTCATATTACTTAAATTCACTCCTTCCTCTTTTAAAACACCATTAATATAAGAAATGATTTCTTCTTCAAGTAAGGATTGTCTTATAACTCCATAGGAGGCACTAAAGAAGAATATTGGTACACCTATAGATATCAAATAGGCAAGTCCCTTATCTTGATAGGCCATATCACTAAAATATACTCTTAATATATCATCTTCTACTTCTAGTAATATAGATAATGAGCAGGATGTACCAGATATGGTATGAAATACCTTAGAGCCTCTTCCTCTTATATTTGTGGCACAAATTATATATTTATTATCACTAGGGTTATCCATTTGGATAACCATTTCGTTTTTTAGAAGAATCTCTTCTATTCCTTTAGCTAAAAGATGAATAGAAAAATCCTCTTCAATATGAAATTTATATTCATCTTTCATAATTCTACTTAGAAATTTCAGCTAGTCTTTCTACTAAATTGTTAGAAATCGTAATCTTTCTTGATGCAATTTCCTTATCTAGGCCTTCAACAATCATCATATATTCCTGATCGGCTCTATAGTTATCTAAGACAGTAAGTGCATCATCTAAGCATTTAGCTAAAACCTCTTTGTCCCCCTTCTTCTTAATCTCTTCAATAATGGTTGCCTTAATTGCATAACGCATAGCTAAGGAATCTGGAGTAATTGCTCTGTATTCTTTCTTTAATACATCATCCTTCCTTAATTCAGAAAGTCCAATCACACCTGCGGTTGCACCAATTAAGAATATATTTAATGTAGCCGCACTAACAGTTAGAGCAATTGTATTTGTCTTTTCTCCGGCATAGGTTAATTCATTTAATGCCTCTTTAACATCCTTATTCCATGTAGATGCGAGTGTACCAATAGGACCTAATGCTAGGCTTGATACTAATACAATACCTAATCCCTTCCATACATTCTTATCAAATTCATTTAATTTCTTTTTATTAATTGCATAATAATTCTTCTTTAATTCCTCTAAAACCTCACCAAGCTTAGTTAGATTATCAAATAATAGATTTGATACCTTTTCTAGTGATGTCTTTTCATCAAAGAATTTATATTCACTATTTAAAGCAAGCTTTATTCCAAAGATTATTCTTGCCTCACCACTTGCATCATTTTTAAAGAATTCATTAACTAAGGATACTAATTCCTCTTCACACTTATCATAGCCATTACCATTATTATTTAAGAATAGATCCATCTGATCCATATATTTTTTCTTTTCCTCGGATAGGCTATTTGTATTTTTCTTTCTTATGGTATTTACTACCTTATCCTGCCAAACCTTATTTAGCTTATTCTTTTCATCATTTGTATCAATAGGAGCATTATCTCTTATTCTTTCTTCAATGATTTCTAAATCCTTCTTTAATCTATAATATTCTAAGGATAAATATAAATTATCTTCATTTAAAAATATGTTCTTAGTTTCTTCCATATTATCTAATCTCCTTTAATATAAATTCCTTTAATGCGACTAAATTAATCTTATTTTTATTTTCCTTTATAAAATTAAATAATTCAGCTAAATCATCATTTTCCATAAAATAGCTATCACAGTAGCTATAAATATCCTTTTTAGAAAATTCACCAGTTGAAATGCCTTCAAATAGCTTAACTATAGCTCCTGGTATTTCAGATAAATTACCTGCTTCAAAATCAGATATATATTTATATAATGTAGGTCTAGATTTATTTGTTATTCGTGACAATTCTGTGATTGTCACTATATCTGTAATTTTCATACAATCACCCTTTCTCTAACATTATTTTACAATAAGTGTAAAATTTTGTAAAGTGTAAATGTAAAAAAGTGTAAAATTTTGTAATCGAGTACCTTTTTCTTAGAATTCATATACATATTATTGTATAAGTAATATCTATATGATACAATTATAAAAATCATTTAAAGGGGAGTCTTATTATGAGCATTATCAATTCCTATTGTAAAGAGGGAAAACCACTAATAAATGTTTCAGATTGCTATGAAAAAAGTGATATAACCTTTGATTCATTTATTGTTACATTCTCAAGAAGAATTATCGATTTATTAAAGGATAATGATTTAATTGAGGTAGTATCTATAGATGGTATAAGATCTATATCTGAAATTTATCCTGTATATCGCTTTAAGGGTACCAATATAGGTTTAATTAAAACATCGATTGGAGCCCCAATTACTTCTGTTTTATTAATGGAGGTAGCCCATATTTATAATTGTAATAAGGCTGTAATCTTTGGTACTTGTGGCGCATTAGATAAAAATATAGAGCCATCTACCTTGATTGTACCTAGTGCTTGCTATAGAGATGAGGGTACATCCTACCACTATATGGAGCCAAGTGATTATATAGATATTAAAAATTATAAAGATGTTTCATCTTATTTAGATGAATTAAATCTAAAATATGTTATAGGAAAATCATGGACTACGGATGCCTTCTTTAGAGAAACTGATATTGAAATGAATGAAAGAAAAAAGGAAGGCTGTATCGCAGTTGAAATGGAACTTGCTGCAGTTGAGGCAGTCGCTCGCTACCATAATATTGATATATATCCATTCCTATATCGTGCAGATAATCTAGATTCTAAATCCTGGGATAGAGGGGCTAGAGATAGTATGCTATCCAATGATAAAAGATTAGAAATTATTAATGTAGCCTATTATATTGCAAAAAGAATTGCTGAAAAATAAAAAAGAGCCATCCAAATAAACGGATGGCTCAATTTTTATCTATCTTAGATATTTAAATATATATTAATACTTATAAAACCAGATTTGGAATCCTAAATCAGGATATTTACCACTATAATTAATAAATGGAATATCGAAATTAGAATTATTGAATGCACTATATGCATAACCATATACATCATCACTTGTAAATACATTTAATTCATATAAGCCATTTTCTCCAAAGCTAGAATCTGAATAAGAATCAATATAAGCCTGCAAATTATCAATTAAAGTATCTACTTCTGCTTCAGTTGTTAAATATAAATCCATTGTTTTACCATTAGCACTCATCTTGAAGCAATCCTTATAGTCGATATCCTCTTTTCCCATATTCGTATTATTTTGCACACAGAATAAATCCTTTGCTTGATCACGATATAACTCTCTCCAAGTGCTATAAGCCTTCATAACTGCAAGTTCTCTATAGTGATAGTATCCATTATATACAGTAAAGAAGGAATATGTTGGGTCACTGATATAATATAGATTTGTCGTTGGATCCTTGATATATACATATCCATGAGATTGGTAAGAGCGCACTCCATCATCGCCAATAAAGGATGAAATAGTCATAAAATGGCTAATTTGACTATTTGGGGATGAAACCTTAACATTATCAATTCCTTCAATAGAGCATAATAGGGATAATGTTTTTGCAAATCCATGACATACGCCTTCCTTGCCATCAAGCACACCTTCTACATAGGCTGCCTGAAGCATTGACATAATTTCATCTGGATGGTTTTCATCTCTTAAGTAGCATGCATAATCCTCACTTGCTGCATAGCTTGAATTGGATAAAATGTAGGATTGAATTGCAGTAACCTTATCTACTAAAGTCATATCATCATAAATAATATTATTTAAGATTTTCTTTGCCTTAGTAAAGATTTTTTCTGCAGGGGAATTTGGAAGTGGATTTGGAATATACTTATTTTCAAGTGCGTAAACTAATTGATCTGAATTATATACATCAATCGTACCATTTGTATAATCCTTATATCCAAAGTCATCATTATTGATATCTCTTTTTGCTCCCTTACTATAGAAGGTATATGGAATAGTAATTGGAGGTAATTGATCATCTTCCTTAGAAATATATGTATTTGCCTCTTCATTATATATAAAATGAATAGCAACAGAATCTTCACTTGGCTCTAATGTGAAATTCACAATAGAAACTAATAACTTAGAATTCCAATAACAATATCTTATATATTCCATATATTGTTCTGCATTACCACCATCAAAATTAATAGTAATTTCATCTAAATGGTAGAATGCACAATAATCTAAGATATCACTAAGCTGTAAGAATGGATCAATGCTTTGTTGATCAGCAAAGGATACATCTAAGCTTGGCATTGGTAATTGGTTTTCAAAATCATCCATGCTAAAGCCATAGAATTTATCCTCTGTATTCTTTTTTAAATTTGCTTTAATGTCATCTAATGTATAATACTCTCCACAGTATTCAAATAGGTTGTTTTCAACTGGCTGTGTTGTAGTATTTGTTGTAGTTGGGGTAGTTGTTGTAGTTTCTGTTGTTGTAGTTTCTGTTGTTGTATTACCTGTAGTAGTTTCAATAGTTGTAGTTGTCTCAGTTGTAGTTTTTAAATCTGTGCTTGTTTTCGTATCACTACCACAAGATGCAAGGCCTAAGCCTGCTAAAACTAATAATCCCAATAATTTTTTCTTCATTTTTCTTAACTCTCCTTTTAATATGATTTTAAATATGAAATATAACTCATCCATGTATAGCCTGAGGTATATAGCTTAAGTTTAGCTTTAGGTACATAAACCTTTATGTCTGGATTTGTATTATCAAATAATCCGCTCGATGGTACAAGTGGTGCATTATCTGAATTTAGATAAATCTTTATTAATTTCAATGAATTATAGAAGCATTCATCACCTAAGGATTCAATAGTCTCAGGTAATACTAATTCCTCTAGATTTTCTAAATTAGAGAATGCTTGATCTAATACACCAATAACCTTCACTCCAAAGATTTCCTTTGGAATTTCAATTCTAGTTCCTTTAAATGTATCTAATACATCACTTACAAAATAGCCATTATTTGATTTTGTATAGATAATAGAATCTAATTCTATTTCATCTCCAAGTGTATATAGTGGAGATGGCATAGATATGATTTCTATTTCTTTCTTTATTTCTAGATTTAATTTATTTGAAAGATTTTTTGCAAGCTTACTTGTATGTAAGTAAGCACCAGCGCTATTTAGATGGAAATTTGTATCATAGAAATAATATTCATTATAGATATAATCTTTAATATTACCTAAGGATTCAAAATTTAATCTTTTTTCTATTATAGAATTATAATTATCTAAATCTGAATCATTAAATGCTTTTTGATTTGTTGGAGAATATCCAAAATATAGGGTAGCTCCTTTAGATTTTATTCCATCATTATACTGATTTAAATAAGTAATAAATTCATCACGAAATAAATCACCAGATGGCTTAATTTCTTGAGATGGATCATAATACTTTTGCATAATATTATTGATTCTTAAATCATCATAGATTTCTCCATAGGAATCAAAGGAATCCTTTGTATAAGGCTTCTTTTCTTCTGAGATTTCTATTTTATTCTTCTCTAGCTGAAATGAAGGATAATTATATAAGAATTCCATTTGATAATTAAAATCTAATCTTTTGTATAAATCATTACCCTCAAAGCATTTTAATATATTCTTATAATTCATCATTGTAGAATATGTATCCTCTGATATTTCAGGTGCAAGTATTACAATATCTCCTTCATGAATGGAATTATATGCAAGCTCCATCATAATCTTTGTACCTAAGGATGCATATAGGCCGTAAGATACTGTAGGCATTCCTAATGCCTCTTCTAATTCTTTGGATTTAATTCCAAAGGATAGACTAGATCCTCCAATAAAGACAATCTTTTTATCATTAATGGAATCTAATCTTTCTGTTTTATTTTCTAATTCACCATAATAGGTATTTCTATATTTGGCTTCAAAATTAGAAATGATAATAAAGAATAGAGTAACAGATACTACTATACTTAAAAATATAGATGCTAAACTAATATAAAACTTTTTCATCTTGCCCTCCTAAAACTGAAAATAAATGAAGGCAGATTCAATATTACTGCTCTTTTGATAAATGAAGCAACCCATGACTAATAATATTAATACAGTATATAATACCTTTCTTAATACATATGGAGTCATTTTGGATTCCTTAAATTCAATACGAATAAGATCAATAAACTTTAAGCCTAAGATTGCTATAGGAATATAGATTGCCATTTCTAGTGGCATATTTAATATATTCTTAAAAGTATTAAAATATTCTCCATTCAAATTCCATGATGAAAATAATAATCTATATGCTGTTGCCATTTCAGCTAAGCTATTACTTCTAAATGCTATCCAGGTTAGGGATACTAATATATAAGTAATAGAAATTCTAATTATTTTAATAAATATAGAATCCTTATTGATATTCCATTTATTATATGCTTTTTCTCTTAATGGCTCTATTAGTTGACCTATAATTCGCATAATACCATGCATTAAGCCCCAAAGGATGAATGTCCATGCAGCACCATGCCATATACCTGAAAGTAAGAATACAACTAATATATTTATACATAATCTTACCTTATTTACTCTAGAGCCTCCCATTGGAAAATAGACATAATCTCTAAACCATGTAGATAAGGTAATATGCCAACGATTCCAAAAATCCTTAATGGATATGGCAGAATATGGCTTATCAAAATTTTTAGATAATTTTATGTTAAAGCATCTAGCACAGCCAATAGCTATATCACTATAGCCGGAAAAGTCACATAAGATTTGTATAGAGAATAATATAGTTCCTACTAAAACTAATAATCCATTGGTATTATCAATATTATTAAATATATTATTCACATATACTGCAACCATATCTGCAATAGCTATTTTTTTAATAAAGCCTACAAGCATTTGCTTTAAACCAATAGATAGGTTTTGATAATGATTACCTTCTTTATTTTTAAGCTGTGGAAGTAAATCCCCACTTCTTTCAATTGGTCCTGCAACAAGCTGTGGGAAAAAGGATACATATAATGCATAATAGAATGGATTTTCTTCTGCCTCTATTTTACCTTTATAAATATCTATTACATAAGATAATGTTTGAAATGTATAAAAGGATATACCAACAGGTAAAATAATATTTATGGCATCGAATGTTAATCCTCCACCTAAAGAATTTATACCTAATATAAAGCTTTCTACTATGAAATTTGCATATTTAAAGAAAATTAAAATTCCTAAGGATACAGTAATAGATAAAATCATTAATAGCCTTTTTATAGCAATTTTATCCGTATTTCTTATACCTATACCTGCAGTATATGAAACTAATGTAGTGATTAGAATTAAGAAGATTAATTTCCAATTCCACCACATATAGAACACATAGGATGCGATTAAGAGTATAAAATATCTGTATTTCTTAGGAAATATAAAATATAGTATAAAAACTATGGGTAAAAATATTAAAAATTCAAGTGAATTAAAGCTCATAATAAAACTCTCCAATTTAAAACAAGGTTATTATAACAAAATTATGCCTTGTTGTAAAACAAAATAGAAAAAGGGGCTATAAGCCCCTAAAAGGAAAACACTATTTCTTTTCTGTATGAATTACTTCTTTGATTGTTGTAGCTGCAGTTGCAAGATTTTGAAGCTCAGATGGAACAATAATCTTTGTTGCTTGACCATTTGCTAAATCCTTAACAGCTTCATAGCTCTTTAATGTTAATACCTCATTTGTAACTTTTGCAGCATTTAAGCTCTTTAAACCTTCAGCTTCAGCCTCACGAATAAGCTTAATACCCATAGCTTCAGCTTCTTTTACCTTTAAAATAGATTGAGCCTGACCTTCAGCCTTCTTAATCATAGCTTCCTTTTCTGCATCTGCCTTTAGAATTTGAGATTCCTTTTGACCTTCAGCAAGTAGGATTTGGCTCTTCTTTTCACCTTCAGCTAATAAGATTTTTTCTCTTCTTTCACGTTCAGCTCTCATCTGACGCTCCATGGCATCACGAATATCTTTTGGTGGTAGAATGTTTTTAACCTCCACACGATTTACCTTGATTCCCCAAGGGTCTGTAGCCTCATCTAGAATACTTCTCATCTTCGTATTAATGATATCTCTTGATGTTAGTGTTTCATCTAAATCAAGTTCACCAATGATATTACGAAGAGTAGTTGCACTTAGGTTTTCAATTGCAGCGATAGGATTTTCAACACCATAAGCGAAAAGCTTAGGGTCTGTTACTTGAAAGAATACAACTGTATCAATTTGCATAGTAACATTATCCTTTGTAATAACTGGCTGAGGATCAAAATCCTTTACCTGCTCCTTCATAGATACAATATGTGCAACACGGTCAACAAATGGACATAAGAAATGGAAACCTACACCCCAAGTCGTATGATATCCACCTAAACGTTCAACAACATATTTATTTGTTTGTCTTACAATACGAATACAAGTAATTAAATAAATCAAGATAAGTACAACAATAACTGAAATAATAATTGCAGCGATTACTCCGCCATTAAACTCTAAAAACATTATTCTTCCTCCTTAATTCCTTCATCAATAAGTTTTACTATAACTCTATTTCCTTTTAAAGAAACTACTTCAACAATACTATCTACAGGAATACTTTTTTCTTCTTCCTCCATTAATATTGCAACATAGGTAATACCATTAAGCTTTACTTCACCACCATCATATTTTGTGATTTCTTTTATAACCTTAACTCTTTTACCTAAGAATTCATCTGAATTTGTTTTTCTAACGGTTCTATCCATCATTTTCTTTACAAGTGGTCTTGTGAAGATTAACGCACATGCAGAAACCACAACAAACACGATTAATTCTGCCCAAAATGGAGTAAATCCTGAAACTGCCATTGCCATAAGTGCGCCTACAGAAAACCAAATAGAAACAAAATCCTGTGTGGATGCCTCAAGTACTAATGTTAAAACAAAAATACCAAGCCAAACCCAAATCATATAATTTTCAATATCAGCTAAAAAATCTAAAAACATTAAGCTTCACCTCCCATGAATATTACGATTGCCTTTTTCTTTTCATCGAATATCGCCTTAAGCTTAATAGCGCCATCGCTTTTTATTTTAAGATTAAAGGATTTCGCCACATAATCCACTAAGCTTCTTGAGCTTATTCTTGCGTAGCTCTTCGATAAAGAGATTTTAAGTAAGGATGACTCACTAACCTCACCAGACAATGCGTAATCCTTATCCATCAAAAAGATGAATGCTTTTTCTTCTTCTTTATCAATCCCAACTCTTACCCTATAACAATCACTAAAGTATTTCAGTAATTCTTTATTAAAGGTAATATGATTTTCATAAATTGAAGCATAGCCAACTTTTTCATCTGCATCAAAAAATTCTAGCATAGAATCACCTCTTTACAATTCACATTATAGCACAAATTCATAGTAATTCAACACTTTTTCAATAAAATTCAAAAAAATTCAAATTATATCCATACAATTATTCTATACATTTTAGAATATTTAATATATAATTAGTAAAAATATGAAATAAAAAAGGGATTATTTATGGAAAAGATTGAATATTTAAACAAAGAAGAGATGAATTCTATTCAAAGCCAAAGGCTAATAGAAGAAATTAAATATGTATATGAAAATCAAAAGCCCTATAGAAAAAAATGGATGAGGCCGGGATTAAGCCATCAGATATTAAATCTATTGATGATTTAAAAAAGCTTCCATTTACAACAAAGCATGATTTAAGAGAAAATTATCCTTATGGCTTCTTCGCCACAAGCATGGACAATATTGTAAGAATTCATGCATCTAGTGGTACAACAGGTAAGCTTACTACTATGGGCTATACCAAAAGAGATTTAGATGATTGGAGTGAAGCTTTTAAAAGAAGCTTAACATTCGCTGGAGTTACAAAAAGTGATATTGTCCATATTTCCTATGGATATGGATTATTCACTGGTGGACTTGGTGCACATTATGGTGCTGAGGCGCTTGGATGTGCAGTTGTGCCTTGTTCTACTGGTAATACAAGCCGTCAGCTACAATTACTAAAGGATTTTAAGGCAACTGTTTTATGCTGTACTCCTTCTTACGCGCTTGTATTAGCTGAGGCTATTGAAAAATCAGATGAATATACTATTGAGGATTTTTCACTTCGCATTGGTATATTTGGTGCTGAGCCTTGGAGTGAAGGCATGAAGGCTCAAATTGAAGAAAAGCTTCATATAAAGGCTTATGATATTTATGGCTTATCTGAAATTTCTGGTCCTGGTGTTTCTATGAACTGTGGCGGTAAATATTTACATGTTCAAGAGGATTACTTCTATCCTGAAATCATTGACCCAGAAACCTTAGAGGTTTTACCTGATGGAGTTGAAGGTGAATTAGTTTTTACAACCTTAAGAAAGGAAGGAGTTCCTCTAATTCGTTATAGAACTAGAGATTTATGCTCCTTATATCATGGGGTATGCCCAATTTGTGGTAGAACATTAGTAAGAATGGACCGCGTTAAAGCTAGAAGTGATGATATGCTTATCATCCGTGGTGTTAATGTATTCCCAAGCCAAATTGAACATACATTAACTAAGATTAAAGAGCTTAATGGAGCCCATTATTTACTTGTTGTAGATAGAAAGGGATTATTAGATTCCTTAGAAATCAAAGTAGAATTGAATCCTGCATACTTTACGGACACGATTAAGGATATTGAAATTCTAAAGAAATCTGTAGAGCATATGGTTACTAGCGCGATTGGTATAGCACCTAAGATTACCTTCTGCTCTCCTGGTGAGATTCCATTATCCGATGGTAAAACTAAGCGTACAATTGATAATAGAAAAATTTAAGGAGGACATTATGATTGTAAATCAGTTAGCTATTTATACACAAAATGATAAAGGAAATGTATATAACATTTTAAAAATATTAGGTGATAAAAAAATCAATATTGTATCCTTAAATCTTGCAGATACAGAAGACTTTGGAATCTTGCGTTTAATTACAGAGGATAATAAGGCTGCCCAAAAGGCATTAACCGATGAAGGATATATGACTACATTAACAGACCTCTTAAGCATCATGGTAAAAAATGAGCCTGGTGATTTAGAAAAAATATTAAAGAAGCTTGCCGATGCAAAGGTTAATATTGAATATATCTATTCCTATTCTAAGGATGGTTATACATATATCTTAATTAAAACAGATGATTTAGAAGCAACAAGAAAAATATTAGAATAACAATAAAACTCCTCATACGAGGAGCTTTATTTTTCTTGAAATGTTAATTTTGTTATGGGAAGTAATGATTTTTTCATTGACTCTTCTGCAAGCCCTAAAAGAGCATAATTAAACTCTTGAGCTGCTTGTTCTTCATCTATTACAGGAGCATGATAATTTATTACTAAGAATCCATCATGACGAATATATGCCTTATAAAATAAATTCAATTCATTAAATTGATTGATCTTTTGATATGCTTCTTCCGTTGCATTTATATAGTCGAATATAAAATCAATAGCCAATGCCCTATCTCCTATAATCGTTGCAATTAAAATATCATCTCCGACACCTTCTAAGGCTGCAGATGCTTCAAATCTTAAAAGCCCATCCTTTGTAGGAAAAACATTAAATTTTATATTACTCCATGCATCATGTATTCTTTCATAAATTCTTTCTAGATTCATATTTTCCTCCAGATATAATATGGCGTAACCGACGGGATTCAAACCCGTGCATACACCTTCGGAGGGTGAGGCTCTATTCAGCTGAGCTACGGTTACATTTATAAATATTATAATATTTTATTTTCTATTTCTCAAGGAGAATAAATCCCCTTGAAAAAAAGAAATTTCTTATTGACATTCGAATACCCTTTATGTATAATACTTATTGCGACTTGGTGAAAGTTGCAATCTCAAACATGCCCGCTTGGTGGAATGGTTAACACGTCTCCCTCTCAAGGAGAAGATTACGGGTTCGACCCCCGTAGTGGGTACCAAAGGATAATTCAAGGCTGATAATTCAGCCTTTTATTTTTTTATAGTATATCAAAAAAAGCCCCTAGGGGCTTTTTCTTATAAAGTGGCTAGAACTTTATTGATTCTTTCTAAAGTCTTTTCTTTGCCTAAAATTTGAATGATATAATAAAGATTTGGACATACTCCTCTACCGGATAATGCAATTCTTAAGAAGCCTGTAACATCACCAACATGACCCTTATATGCTTCTTTATCCTTCTTCCATACCTTAACATTATCTGCAAATCCATGACGAAGAGATAATTCCTTCATAGAATTAAACCAAGTCTCTTCATCTAAGGATAAATCAATTGTATTCTTGTAATCCTCTAAAACAGCTTTAATATCTTCTTTATTAAACTGTGGATTCCATTCTAAATTAGCTAAATCAATCTTATTATATTCATCATCATAGAAGAATCCAATGATTGGATAAATATCAGAATACTTTGCATAATCCTTTCTAGGCTTTTCCTTTTCACGCTCAATATTTAAGATTTTTGTGAAGAATTCCTCATCTTGAGTAATCTTATTATAGAAGTCTAAATCATAAGTCTTAGCCCATTCTTTAACTTCTTCACATAAATCCTTAGCCTTACGGAATGCCATTCTTTCCTTAGAAATAGATGCAACCTTCTCTAAGTCAAATAATGCACCGTCTAAGCTCATCTTATCAAAGGATAACTTAAAGTCATAGAAATCCTTATCTAGATTAGCGTTTCTCCATTCCTCATAATTAGAGTTTGCGATGGTAAGTAAGTATTCAATAAATCCATACTTAGGATATCCTTGCTCTAAGAAATAAGAAACTGCAGCTTCTACATCCTTACGCTTAGAAAGCTTTCTTCTATTACCATTTTCAACCTTCATAATTACTGGGAAATGAGCATATTTAGGTCTTTCAAATCCCATAGTATCAAATAATTCTAGATGGATAGGTAGAGATGGTAACCATTCTTCTCCTCTTGTAATATGAGTTGTATGCATGAAATGATCATCACATAAATGTGCAAAGTGATAAGTTGGAAGACCATCACCCTTTAAAATTACAATATCCTGATCATTTTCAGTTAGCTCTAAGTCTCCTCTAATTTCATCATGGAACTTAATCTTGTTATTATGATCACCCATAGACTTAAAACGAATGATATAAGGATCTCCAGCCTTAATCTTAGCAATTGCATCATCAATAGGGAAATCTCTATATTTTGCATATTTTCCATAATAGCCTGGAATTTCTTTATTAGCCTCTTGTTCTTTTCTAAGTTCAGCTAATTCCTCTTGCGTGCAGAAGCATGGATAAGCTCTTCCCATCTTCATTAAATGCTTAATACAAGTCTTATAAATATTTGCACGATTAGATTGCTTATATGGACCATAATTTCCAGTTTCTTCTGTATCAGATAAATATCCCTCATCAGGAATAACATCAAATACAGCAAGCTGCTTAATTAAGGATTCACCAGAACCTGCAATCTCACGCTTAGTATCTGTATCCTCTAAACGAATATAAAATACACCACCAGACTGCTTTGCATATCTTGCACTAATTAAGGAAGTAAATAAGCTTCCTGTATGTAAAAAACCAGTAGGAGATGGTGCGAATCTTGTAACCATTGCTCCTTCTTTTAAATTTCTATTTGGATATCTTTTTTCCAAATCCTCCACAGTTTCAGTTATTTCTGGGAAGATTAACTCAGCTAAATCATTATAATTAGCCATATTAACACCTCAATTCTTTCCTATTATATAGGAAAAGGCCCTGCTTTTCAAGAAAAAACAGAGCCTATATTTTTAAATAGAATAGATAAATTGACAAACATCCACCATAATCGTTTGTTCTTGATTATCTCTTGTCACGGTAAAGTATAATGTATCATCTAAATCTAACTCTAAAGAATAAAGCCACTTGTTAACATCTTCATTCGTATTTACAGTATATAGATAATCTTCTTTAGATTCATCACTATAATCTACCTTAATAGATTTAACAATATCTGACTTCTTTAATTCTGTACCTGTATATGTAGAATTTGACTCTACATCACTTACATAATACACATAAGATTGTGTTCTGTTCCATCCACTACCCGTTTGATATACACCTAAAGAAATTGTGAATCCATATTCATAATCTCCTCTTACATATCCACTACTCCAAACCTTATTTGCAGTATCATACTTAGCTGTAGATAAAACCTCTTCTACTGTTTCAATAACATTTTTAGATGGTACAGCAAAGCTTAAGCCTTCAATTCCAGATGCAGAATACTTTGCATTAACAATACCAATTAATGCGCCAGCTGTATTAAATAATCCTCCACCAGAATTTCCAGAATTAATCGCAACATCCGTTTGAATTAAAGTTTGATATGTATAATCATCTGTTTGTACTCTACGATTTACATAAGATACAACACCTGAAGATACAGACCCTGGTAGTGTACCTAAAGGATTACCGATTGCAACTACGGTTGAACCAAGCTTTAAGGAATCCGAATTTGAATATATAGATGCATAAGTTAAATCGGTCTTTTCAATAGATAAAATAGCTAAATCATAATCAGGGTATCCACCTACATATTCTGCAGAATATGTTTCTCCATTCGATAATGTAACCTCATAGGATAAATAGCCCTTTACTACGTGGAAGCATGTAACAATATAGCTTAATCCTAAGGTATCATCTTTTGCAAATAAAACACCAGAACCAGCTCCTATAGATGAAACACTAGTTGCGCTAATTGATACAACAGAGTCATACACCTTCTCTACTGTTTCTTCTACTGATGTTTTTGTAGATACATTATCAGAAATATTTAAATCTACACTAGTAGATTCATATACTGGATCATATAATAATTGCTTTGATTCTATAGCACCGTTAGCATCTGTACCACTAATAGCATTTGTAGGATAAACATTATTCTCGCTTTCAATACTACTTATTCCTGCACTACAGGAAGCAAGCATAAAAGCTCCTAGACATGAAAACAATCCCAAAACATATTTTTTCTTCATTTTAAAGACACCTCTTTTTTTGGAATACAGCTATATTATAGGTCTTAATTGTGTGAAAAATTTGGGAAGAATATTTTTAATAATTGTTAAAATAACAAATAATGTATTGGTTATAAAAAGAAAAACCACCAAATGGTGGTCAATTCTTATTTAAAATAACGATCTAATAAGCCCTTTAATGCTTTACCATGACGAGCTTCATCTCTTGCCATTTCATGTACTGTATCATGAATAGCATCTAGGTTATACTTCTTTGCAAGCTTAGCAAGCTCAACCTTACCAGCTGTTGCACCAAATTCGCATTCTACTCTCCAAGCTAAATTCTTCTTAGTAGAATCTGTCATATTAGGCTCTAAATCAGATCCTAATAATTCTGCAAACTTTGCAGCATGCTCTGCTTCTTCAAATGCAGCCTTTTCCCAGTATAAGCCAGCCTCAGGTAATCCTTCTCTATGAGCAATTCTTGCCATACATAAATACATGCCAACTTCGGAACACTCACCTTGGAAATTAGATACTAGCTGATCAAAGATTTCCTTCTTAACATTATCAGGAATTTCAGGATTATTCTTTACTGTTTTAGCATAAACACCAAATTCATGCTCAGCAGCTAATTGGATATCACCATTTACTTCCATAAATGCACTTGCAGGTGCCTTACATACAGGGCACTTGAAATCGCTAGGTAGAGTCTCTCCTTCATAAACATAACCACAAACCTTACATACAAACTTCTTCATTCTTTTCATCCTCTTTTCATATAATATTTTTTTTACAATTCTTGCAATAGCCAAAAAACACAAAATCATGATCCACAATTTGATTATCCATTATTTCTTTTGGAATCATAATTTCATTCATTTTATCTAATGGAATATCTATTATATTTTTACATTCCCTACAGACAAAATGATAATGCTTTTCTTTTACTGCTTCATAGATATTCGAATTTCCTAATTTCAATTTTATAACCGCACCATCCTCTAAAAGAATAGATAGGTTACGGTAGATTGTTGCTAGGGAAACATCCGGATGAGTCTTGTTCATATATAGAATCAGCTCATCGGATGTTGGATGTCCCAAAACATCTATGGCCTCTTTGACTCTAAGCCTCTGTAGGGTGTTTCTTCTTTGCACCAATATAACCTCCTTTTGAATCGCTATTAAGAATCATTCTTAATTATAGTATATATTATCTTTAAAAAATAATCAATAGGATTGAAAAAAGGAGTAAGAAAATCTTACTCCAATAGGTTTAAAATGTCTTGAGTTGTAAGCTTTACTTGCTTTGTTTGGTCGGATGCAACAACACTTTCTGCAAGCTCACGCTTCATTGCTTGAAGCTTAATAACCTTTTCTTCGATTGTATCCTTACAAATAAGCTTAATTACAGATACATTCTTAGTTTGACCTAAACGATATGCTCTATCTGTTGCCTGAAGCTCAGCTGAAGAATTCCACCAAGGATCCATATGGATTACCATATCTGCACCAGTTAAATTTAATCCTGTACCACCAGCCTTAAGGGAAATAATAAATACCTTAATATCTGTATTAGAATTAAATTCTTGAACCATATCCATTCTTGTTTTCGCCTTAGTTGTACCATCTAAAATGAAATGCTTAATATCCATTTTATCTAATTCTCTAGATAAGATTGGGAATCCTTGAGTAAACTGAGAGAATACTAAGATTCTATGTCCACCTTCAATGGAGGAACGAATTAAATCAGCAGCTAAATTAATCTTTGTATTATCAAATTGCTCCTGTAAGATTAATTCTGGTGTAATACAAATCTGACGTAATCTTGTTAATAATGCTAAAATATTATTTCCACCAGATTGAATATCTTCTTTTAATTTAGAAACATAAGAATCGTAAATTTGTCTTTGCTTTGTTTCCATCTTACAATAATAATATTCTTCACTCTTATCTGGTAAATCGCTTAATACATCCTTCTTAGTTCTTCTTAGGATGAATGGAGCAACTCTTTTCTTTAATGTATCTAATGCTTCAATATCATCATGTGCAATTAAGGATTCATATCTAGATTTAAAATGAGAATAATCAGATAAATATCCTGGCATTAAATAATCAAATATACTCCATAAATCTGCAAGACCATTTTCAATAGGTGTACCAGTTAATGCAAAATTCATATCACTCTTTAAGGATTTAATTGCTTCGCTCTTTTGAGCAAATTGATTCTTAATAAATTGTGCTTCATCTGCAATAACAAAACGGAATTCAACATCATATAAGTTTACATCTCTTCTTAAAGAATCATAAGATGTAATGAATAATGCTCTTTCATTTGGATTAATTCCTTTAATCATAGCTTCTCTTTCTTCGGATGCACCAAGTATTAGCTTAAATGGGCAATCTAAATGCCACTTATCACATTCATTTTCCCAGTTATAAACTAAAGACATTGGACATACAATTAAGCTTGGCTTAGTTGTTTTATCACTAGATAAGAAAGATATTACCTCTAATGTTTTACCAAGACCCATATCATCTGCTAAAATACCACCAAAATTGAAACTAGATAGTGTTTTTAGCCATTTAAAGGCATCGATTTGATATTCTCTTAAATCCTTCTTGATGCTATCGGAAAGCTCATAATTTGCATTTTTATAGTTTTGAAGCTTTTTAATCATTTTAATAACTTCATCATCCATTGAAACATTTGTATCTTGTCCACTAACAAGCTTTAATAAATAATTTAATGGCTTACGTACAGGCTTTGTTAATTCAGAAATAGAAATGTTGAAATCCTCTAAGAAATCATCCATTTCCTTTGCTGCATCTTCTGTAATTTCTAAAATTGTATTATCCTTAAGCTTAATAAACTTTTTCTTTTGATGATATGCTTTTAATAATTGAGCAAGCTCCTCAGGGGATAAATCCTCATTTTCAAATCTAAAGTCTAATAATCCAACATCATAGCTTACAGAAATGGATGTTCTTTTGGACTTTTTAGCCTTTAGGGTTTTCATATCCTCATCAAAGAAAACCTCACCAAAGGCTTTAATTGGGGATAAATCACTTGTTAAGAATTTGTATTGATCTTCAATTGAAGATAATACATATGCCTTGTTTTCTTTAATTAATCCATAATTAACTACTGTAGTTAAATAACCATCAAGTAATTGCTTAATATATGGACTATTTCTATCTATTTCCTTACATGCAATCTTTGGCTTTAATGTAACCTTACTATCTACATAAGAGAAATATGAATTAATTTTAATATCTGGAACTGGATATTTTTGATAGAATTCCTGATCGATAGTAATATTATTTTTGATTAATGGTAATAAATTAGAAATAAAGGATTCTGAATTTACATCAATAATTAATGCTCCATCTACCTTAAATAATCCTTCAAATAGCTTAGCTTCCATACGAGACTTATAAGTATAAGTAAAAATAAACTCATTATTCATGAAATAGGCATGATTTACACCACTTACAAGTAAGGATGAATCCATAGGTGGAACAATTTTTAAATAATTTGCATCCAAAGATATTTCTACATCGGTTACACGATTAACTCCTCTTAAAGTAGCCTTTTCTTCATTGATGTTTTTAAAATATGCTAAGTTCAAACAAAAAGTTGGTAAATAGACATCAATAATGTAAAAATAGAGTTTATACTTCAGTCAAAGTGAGGTATTTAACCATG
>NZ_QXEV01000021.1 GCF_003550015.1 Anaeroplasma bactoclasticum | reverse complement strand
CATTCTTATAAAGAATTCTATATGGAAGGCTATAATTACATTCTAAATATTCTATTTTATTTCCATATTTATCGATTAATGTATATAAATCTCTTCCAGGGTATGTATAGGATATATAAGAATCTGTTTCTAAATTCATATTATTATATCCAGAATAATGATCTATCATTCCATCTGGATTATGAATATAAAAATCATTCCCATTCTTATATAGTGTTGGGAAGTAATTTAATTTAGCTCCCCAAAATACTCCACCACTACTTCTTAATTGATAATTATAGATAAGAATTGGTGACATAATATGTACACCAATAGTATTCAATGTAGGGATTTGAATTAAGATATTGGAAGCAGATGGACATAGATTAATTGTAACATTTAAAGAACCTATTTGGTGTGTAACACTCTCTTGGTAATTCCTTAATCCTTGGTTTAAGTTTACTGACATATTATTCATCTTCTTTCTATCGTATTATTTATTAAATTATAACCTGAAATTAAAAGTAAGAAAAGATTATGGATAGTATTTATCTTTAAAAATCGAAAAAAATCTCCCTTAGGGAGATTCAAACATAAATAATACATCCTATACTTTCTTTGAAAATTGAACATATGTGTTGTGTTTTAGAGTAATACAGGAAAAGCTCATGACACTTAGTGTCAAGCTTATTATTTTAAGCTATTGATCCATTCAACTATTTTTTCTTTTGGCATAAAGCCTACCTTTTTGCCTAAGATTTTACCATTTTTAAATGCGATTAGGGTTGGAATGTTTTGAATACCATAAGCCATAGAAATTGCTTCTTCAGTATCTACATCAACCTTACCAACTGAAGCAATACCAGTTTCATTAATCTCTTCTAAGATAGGCGCAAGCATTCTACATGGTCCACACCAAGTAGCAAAGAAGTCTACTAATACTACTTCATCTTTAGAAATGAATTCTTTAAAATTATTTGCATCTAATACCATATTAATTATCTCCTTTATGATCATATTCTCTATGAATGATATCTAATTCTTTTAAATCTAGATCATCAATAAAGTTTTCGCCCTTCATTGTGTCAGGTTCATGTGTTACAACGATTGTATCATCATTAATTGCTTCTGATGCTAAGAATAGCATAATTGCTGCACAATTCGATAAATTTAAGCTTCTTATTTTATCTGTTGTAGGAATTCTATAGCAATCCTCTAAATTATCCTTTAATATGTCATATGCAATTCCTGTAGATTCAGCACCAAAGACTAGATAAATATCATTATCCTTAGAATCCTCTTTAAAATTGATAGTTGATGGGGATTTATGTCCATAACGAGTTAAATAATAAAATTTACCTTTATTTTTACTTTTAAAATCATCCCAATTATCATATGCTTCATACTCTAAATAATCAAAATAATCTAGAGCTGCTCTTCTCATTCTTGCTTCATCAAGCTTAAAGCCTAATGGTCTTATTAAATGAAGCTTTGCGTGAAATCCTACACAGCTTCGCATAATATTTCCTGTATTTTGAGGAATTTCAGGATGATATAATACAACATTAATCTTCATATTTTAAATACTCCTTAATTGCATAAGAAATGCCATCTTCTAGTGGGGCTTTTGTTATAAAGGATGCGATATCTCTAACCTCTTTAGGCGCAGATGGAACTACAATAGAAATATCTGCTTCTTTAAGCATTTCTATATCATTATAATTATCACCAAATGCGATAATTCTTGTATTTGGATATTTATCCTTTATAATCTTAACTGCGCTACCTTTAGACACATTATGGCTTATAACATCAAAGCCTAAAGGCGCTACTTTTACAAAATCTAATTCAGGGAATATATTTAGATCTAGTTTTTCTGGATAATATGTATATACACCTAAGGAATAGCATTCTTCCAAAAATACATCACTTGGTAATAATCTTGCAGCATCTACATTAAAATAATCTGCAAATTCCATAAATATTTTATGATCTTCTATTCTAGCATAGTGATATTCATTTAAAATAGCTACATGATATCCCATATCCATAAGTCTTCTTATAGCCTTTTTATCAATAGGATTCTTATAAATAATTTCATTTGATACAGCAATATAGCCACCATTATTCATGATGGCTCCATCAACTTCTATTTTAGATAATACTCCATCTAGCTGAGCTTTACATCTGCCAGTTGCAAGTAATACCAAATCACCTTTTTTTCTTATTGTTTTAATGATATCCTTTGCAGATTCTGGAATTATCCCATTAATAGATAGTGTTCCATCGATATCAAATAAAAATATATTATTCACACTGTTCACCAGTTAAGGAATAGGAATCACAATCCATAATTTTAACCTTAACTCTTTGTCCAAGCTCTAGCTCATAATGTGCTGCAACAAAGATTGCACCATCCACTTCATCTGGGGCATAAGCATAGCTTCTTGCAACATACATGAATGATTCTTCATCATATCCAATAATAAAGGCATCCTCAATTACTTTACCAATCATTGCCTTATTCTTTTCTAAAGCAATGTTAGCTTGAGCCTCCATAACTCTTTCGTATCTTTTTTGCTTAACCTCTTCAGGAATAATATTTGGATAATGTGTTGCGGCTGTACCTTCTTCTAAGGAGAAGGTAAATGCACCTAGACGATCAAATTTAACTAAATTCATAAAATCAATTAGATTATCGATATCCGATTCCTCTTCATATGGAAAACCAACAATTAAAGTAGTTCTTATAATTGCAGAAGGTATTTCTTTTCTAATCTTATTAAATAAATTTAGCATATATTCTCTATTTCCTCTTCTTACCATCTTCTTTAAAATATGGTCTTCAGAATGCTGAATAGGAATATCAAAATAAGGCATTACCTTATCATTATTTTTAATAAAATCAATTAATTCATCAGATACGATATCAGGATATAAATATAATAGTCTAATCTTAAAATCTCCAGGAATTTTAACTAGCTCTTTTAAAAGTGGAACAATCATATATTTATTATCATATAAGTCATATCCATATTTAGTAGTATCCTGAGAAATTAAATTAATTTCATATACACCCTGTGCTACTTCATTTTTAACTTCTTCTACAATAGATTCTATTGTTCTACTTCTTAGAGTTCCTCTAATTAATGGAATTGCACAGAATGCACAATGGTTTTGGCATCCTTCAGATATCTTAATATATCTCATATAGGATGGAGTAGAATAAATACGATTTAAAGGAGAAAACTCTCCTCTAATCTTATAGCTAGAATTACAAACACTAGAAACAATATTTGCAATATCCTTATATTCATCAATGGTTACAAAGCGGTCTACTTCTGGTAATAGCTTTGCAATTTCATCCTTATATCTTTGAGGAAGACATCCAAGTGCAATAAGCTTTGCGCCATTTTCTTTGTAATCTGCCATTTGAAGAATTGTATCTATTGCTTCTTTTCTTGCAGGCTCAATAAAAGCACAGGTATTAATTAATATTAAATTAGCTTCTTCAGGTGACTTTACTAATGTAATATCATTTTTGCAAGCACCTAATATCATTTCTGTATCTACCTGGTTTTTTGCACAGCCAAGGCTTATCATATAAACGTTCATAAATATCCCCTATCCAATTACATAACCAAAACAACTGCTGTACATATTGCAAGTACAGTTATTGAAAATAAAACACTCATAATAGCATTCTTTTTCTGAAAAATCATTCCAAATAGAATACCAAATATTAATCCTAGGGAAGATACAAGAATACATTCTGTATCTGTAACCTTTAAAGAAAACTGTCCTAGTGAAGGTATTAGTACAGTAATAGATGCAACTAAGAATAAAGCTAAAAAGCTTATTGCTACACCTAAACCAATTTGTACAAAGAATGTAGGTAAAGAGAATGCCTTAAAGGATTGCTTCTTTAAGGATTCCTTTTCCTGATTATATAAAATCTTTTCTTCAGGATAAAAATCCTTAGGATTAATATTATTTACTAAATTATCATATTTCTTTAATGAATATTGACTCTTCTTATTAGAAAGCATAGTTAAGCCTCCAGCTAAGAATAATAATACCATTAAGCCTAAAGTAATATATAAAGAGTAAGAATTAAGAATAATGCCATAGTTTGAAGCAAGGCTTCCTATCTTACCACTACCTGTATTTAAGAATTTATAAAATACAACCATAAGAATTATTGGAATTAATAATAATAATCCAATAATAATAGATACATTGGAAAATCCATATTGGCCTAAAAGATTCTTTTTTTGACGTTTAATATCATATTCCTTCTTCTTATCCTCTGGTAATATTAATTCTGGTGCATCATTAGATACATCATCTAGTGAATCTATATTTCTAGATTCTTCAATAACCTCACCAGTTAATGGATTAACCTTCTGCCCTACTTCTGGATGCTCTGAATATAATTTTACAACCTTACCCTGCATATAATCTTGACAAATATATGTTTTTGCATATGGTTTATTCAAATCATATTTTTCTGCATCATATTTCTTTTTAACAGAAATTAAATCATTCTGATAAGCAGATACAAAGTATAAATAATTTACATATAATCTTTTAGAAATATCCATATAGTTATCAAAAGAAATAGATGAAATCTTTCTAGCTTGAATTTGATCCTTATAGCTATCATATTCCTTTTTAATTTCAACAAATCTCTTATGAATCTTTAAAGCCTTTGGCTTATAGTCATACTTATCAAAATTATCTACCATCCAAAAGAAGAATGAACCATCAACGATTCTTCTTAAATATTCTTCTTCTGTTTCTCTTGTCTTATTTAAAAGCTTTAAGGAAAAGAAGGTTGGGTTTTCATCATTTACTGCTTCAATAACATCTGTGAATCCTGCCTTATGAGCTAAGGATATTAAGAAGGATTCACTAGATGCAAGGCTTGAGAATCTTCTAAAGCATTCCTCACCATTAATAGCAATACTTCTTACCTTACCATCTAAGGATTCCTTTGTTTCATATCCATAGTATGCAACTAAATATTTATAAGTGAATGGATTTCTAAAGTTTCTTTCAATTGCACGAGAATGGCTACAAAGCTTAGGGTCAGCACCCTGTGCTCTAAATGTTTTAGTGATTCCTCCATCCTCTAAGAATGCAAATAAGATATTATTCGCAGGATCTGGGTTTTCTCTTAATGCCTGTAAATAGGTAAGTAAATCCATTTTTACACCTGCAATAATAATTTCTTTATGCTCACTCATTTCAAAAATCATAAAAGTTAATGCATTACTTTTATATTTTGTTTCCGCTAAAATATTGATATATCTTTTCACTTTACTTCTGTCACTAATTCTACTTTTAATAAATTTAATTAGTTCCTTTGTATTGTTATAGATATCTTCCATACCTAAATCAAAATTTTCTATATATGCTTTACATAAGCTAGATAGGTCATCATAGCTATCTTGGTTAAAAACATATGGTGTCATAATTTCCCCCTTTTATAGATCATCTGTATCTAACAAAATAGTTACAGGTCCATCATTTAAAAGTTCTATTTTCATATCCGCCCCAAAGATTCCAGTTTCCACATGTAAGCCTGAATCTCTTAACATTTTAACGAATAAATCATAATACTCGCTTGCCTTATTAAACTCCATTGCATCCGTAAAGCCAGGTCTATTTCCCCTCTTACAATCGGCATATAAGGTAAACTGACTAATTGCAAGTATAGACCCACCTACATCTAAAAGTGATTTATTCATTTTTCCATTTTCATCTTCAAATATTCTCATACCAAAAACCTTTTTTTGGCATTTTTCAAGTTCAGCTAAGGTATCTGTAGTCTTAAATCCGATTAAAAGCATAAAGCCTTTATCTGTTTTACCTGTCACCTTACCATCAATTGTACAAGAAGAATATTTTACTCTTTGAATTAAAACTCTCATTAATGGTTATCTCTTTCGATATTATAAATATATTTAATCTTTTTTAAATTAACTATCATCTTTTCAAGTGATAATAGGCTATCTGTCATAACCTTAAGCTTAACTACAGCTTCTAGGTTTGAATTTTGGTTTGCGTTAATTGCCAAAATAGACATACCCGATGCGGATACAGTATTCATAATTTCTACTAATAAATTCATATTCGCTGTAGCTTCAATCTTAATAGAAACAGGATACTTTCTTCCTGGGTTTGTTGCCCAAGTAAGTGGGATTAATCTTTCCTTTTGGAAATTAGAAATATTGTTACAGCATAAATTATGAACAACAATTCCATTACCCTTAGTTACATATCCAACAATTTCATCACCTGGTACTGGGTTACAGCATGAACCAAGCTTTAGCTGAGGATTTGTTAATCCTTCTACTACAACACCAGTTTCACTGTTGGTAGTCAATATTCTTTGACTTCTTTCAATTTGACGTGAAATTGCTTCTTCGGTTAATTTTGCTTGATCGTTTGTACCTAAATATTTCGATACAACGGTTTTAGCAGATAAATTATTTTTAGCAACCTCTAAATATAGGTCATCTACCGTATTGATATTATTTTTTTGGAATGCTTTTTGGGCAAATTCATTATCTAAATCATAGCTTATAATCTTTTGATTTCTAAACTCATCATCAACAAGCTCCTTACCCTGAGCTAACAAGATATCATGATTTTGCTTATTCAAGAAGCTTTTAATCTTATGTCTTGCGTGAGTAGTTTTAGCTATTTTTAGCCAGTTTTCCGAAGGTCCAAAGGAATTCTTATTTGTCTTAATAGAGATAATATCTCCAGTTTTAAGCTCATAATCAAGTGGTACAATATGGTTATTTACCATAGCTCCTACTGTCTTATTACCAATATTGGTATGAATCTTATAAGCAAAATCTAGTGGAGTTGCACCCTTAGGTAGGTCAACAACCTCACCCGTTGGAGTATATACATATACTGTTGTATTTAATAAATCCTCTTTTACAGTTTCTACATATTCTTCTGCAGATGCACTTGCTGCATTTTCTTCTTCAGAGAATTTTAATAAGTCTCCATACCACTTTAGGGTTTGGGCAATTTCAAATTGCTCTCTTTCCTTAGAGTATTCTACATTTTCCTTATATGCCCAGTGAGCAGCGATACCATATTCAGCAATCTTATCCATTTCCTCTGTACGGATTTGTACTTCGAATGTAAATCCATCATTAGAAATAACTGTTGTATGTAATGACTGATACATATTTGGCTTTGGAACTGCAATATAATCCTTAAATCTCTTTGGTACTGGAGTATAATTTGCATGAATTAAGCCTAATACCTGGTAGCATTCACCAACAGTTTTTACAATAACACGAATCGCAAGAATATCATAAATATCCTTAAAATCCTTTTTCTGGTTTACCATCTTTTTATAGATAGAATAAATATTTTTAATTCTACCTTTAATTTGATAATCTGTTAAACCATTTTCACCTAAGACTCTTTTAATTTCTTCTATTGTATGATCTACATTAGACATACGTGCTGAAGAATCATTTTTGATTTGAGTCAAGATTTTATTATACATTTCATTATCTACGTATCTTAAGGATGTATCCTCAAGCTCGGCTTTGATACGGAACATACCTATCTTATGAGCTAAAGGAGCATAGATTTCTAATGTTTCTCTTGCTATTCTTCTTTGCTTTTCTGGTGGTAAAGCATTTAATGTACGAATATTATGTAATCTATCGGCAAGCTTAACAACGATAACTCTAATATCTTTTGCCATAGCTAGTAGCATATGCTGATGATTTTCTACTTGTTTTTGTTCTAGGCTTACAAATTTAATTTGACCAACCTTAGTAACACCATCAACAATTTCAGCTACATCATCGCCAAATTCTCTTGCGATATCTTCTTTTGTTGCAGCTGTATCTTCAACAACATCATGTAATAATCCAGCACATATTGTTGCAGGACCTACATGTAATTCAGCTAAAATACATGCAACATTTAAAGGATGGATGATATATGGTTCCCCTGATTTTCTAAGTTGCCCATTGTGCAAGCTTTCTGCAACATCCCATGCCTTTCTAATCATTGCTTTTGATTCTGGTTTTCTGATATATGTAGAGAAGATTTTTTCAAGCTCCTCAAATGTAGTTGCCATCATCACAAGAACCACCTCCTTATCCTTAATGTCTATGATATGGCTTATTCGCCTTCAAATTCAATTAATGTTTTAACAGGGTAATCCTTTAATACTTCCTTACCCTTTAAATCAACTAAGTCAATAACAAATGCAAGACCTACAACCTTTGCACCTGTCTTTTCACATAGATGTGCAGCAGCAAGTGCTGTACCTCCGGTTGCAAGTAAATCATCAATGATTAATACCTTATCACCTTTCTTAAGTGCATCCTCATGGATACATAAAGTATTTGTTCCATATTCTAAGGAATACTCCTCAGTAATCTGGGCTCTTGGTAGCTTACCTGGCTTACGAACAGGAACAAAGCCTAATCCTAATTTAGCTGCAACTGGTGCACCAAATAAGAATCCTCTAGCCTCAGGACCAACAATAACTGTTGCCCCCATCTCTTCTGCAAAGCTTGCTAATTCTTCTATTGTTTGCTTAAAAGCCTCTCCATTTTCAAGTAATGTAGTTATATCACGGAACATAATTCCTTCCTTAGGAAAGTTAGGAATAGTGACAATTGTATCTTTTAAATTCATTGAATCATACCTCCAAATTCAAAAATATATAATATTATATCATAATATTTTATATTCGAAAAGTTTAAACCGAAATTTTAAAGCATTTTCAAAGCGATTTGTAGCATATTTTATATAAGTATGTTAGAATAAATCTTAGAGGTGAGACTTGTGAAACCATTAGCTTATAGAATACGTCCAAAAACATTTGATGATATTATTGGTCAAGACCATTTAGTTGGTAAAAAGGGTGTAATAACAAAAATGCTAGAAAATAAAACATTATTTTCTATGATATTATATGGACCAGCAGGATGCGGTAAGACATCTATCGCCTCTATTATTGAATCTTACTATCCATTATCTAGCTTTTCCTTTAATGCTTCTATTGATTCTAAACAAAAGCTTAAAGAAATTGCTGATGCAACAAAATTCTATGAATCTACAATCTGTATTATTGATGAAATTCATAGAATGAAAAAGGATGTTCAGGATTTTTTATTACCTTATGTAGAATCTGGTGCATTAACTATTATTGGATTAACAACAGAAAATCCTTATAGAAGTATAAATCCTGCAGTAAGAAGCCGTTGTCATATTTATAGAATGAATGAAATAAATAAGCATGATGTTGTTCTTCTTTTAAAGAAAACAATAAAAGATGAAGGCTTAAAGGAAATGGGTGATGATATATTAGAATATATCGCAACCGTATCCTCTTGTGAAATTCGAAGTGCTCTAAATATGCTTGAGATTGCAAATATGCTAGATCAAGAGGATTTAAATTTAAATAATGTTTCCAATCTAATTGGAAAAAAAGCTCTTCAAATTGATGAAGAGGGAGAATATTATTATGATTGTGCATCAGCCATGATTAAATCCATTAGAGGATCTGATCCGGATGCCGCACTTCATTATCTTGCTAGATTATTACAAACAGAGGATTTATTATTTATTACTAGAAGATTATTGTGTAGTGCTTATGAAGATATTGGCTTGGGAAACCCTAATGTAGGGCCTAGAGTTTATGCAGCCTGTGAAGCTGCATTATCCTTAGGGCTTCCAGAGGCAAGGCTTCCTTTAGCCTATGCTGTTGTAGATTTAGCAACAAGCCCTAAATCGAATTCTACTTATTTAGCTATTAATGAGGCTTTAGCGGATTTAGAAACCTTAACCTCAATGAAGATTCCACCACATATTTTAAATAAAGAATTAAAGAGTGGTAAATATGAATATAAATACCCTCATGATTATTATCATGATTATTGCCACCAACAATATATGCCAGATACTTTATTAGGTAAAAAGTATTATAATCCAAAGGATACAAGCTCTTATGAAAAATCCATTAAGGATTATTTAGATTTTTTGAATAAGTTAGAAGATAAAAAGCGAGAAAATTAATTAATTCTCGCTTTTTGCTTCTTCTATAGTTACTTTATTTACCATATCTAAATCTGTAGATATTAATACAGGAATAATGATAGGGCTTCTTTTAGCTTCTTTATAGATATAATGAGAAATCTCATTTTTTAAGCCAGTTTTATATTCACTCCAGTTAATAAATCTAGAGCATAAATACTTTTCAGAAACTAAATAGAATAATTCTTTAATTTTAGATATTAAGGATTCATTATCCTTTGTATGAGTGAATCCCTTAGTTACTACCTCAGGACCTAAAATAATAGTTTTTGTTCTTGGGTTGATATTTGCTGTAATAAGGATTACACCATCCTGAGCTAAAAGCTCACGGTCTCTCATTACAACCTCACCAACATCCTTAAATGCCTTACCATCAATTAATACTTCGGCAACCGGTACATCACCTATAACTCCAACATATTTACCATCTTGGAAGGATAGGATATCTCCTTGATCTGGAATTAATATATTTTCATCTGTATAGCCAATACAATTTGCAACAATTCTTAAGGCATATTGATGTCTATATTCACCAATAATAGGAATAACATATTTAGGCTCTAAAATATTAATCATTTCTTTTATTTCTTCTCTATTTGCATTAATTTGAGGCAATAATGTTTGATTAAATTCCATTACCTTAGAAGTAATATGATAAATGATATCTAAAGTTTTAGATGCCATTTTTTCTGTACCAATGGTTGGAGGTGTTAACACTAATACTGTATCATTTTTAGTTAAATGAATTAATCTATCTACACCCTTAGCCATTCTTTGTAGCATAAAGAAAGGCTCATGGCGATTACCAGTAACTAGGATAACTAAATCCTTATCCTCATTGGTAATACCATTCTTTTCATCAATAAATTTTAGATTAGCAAAATTCTCCTCTGGGATATTTAAATATCCTAAATTAATAGCTTGAGCTACCATTTTTTGAGTTTTTCTACCGATAACTGCAATCTTTCTTCCATAGCTAATTGCAATATCACAAATTTGCTGAATTCTTAGAATATCCGAAGAATATAAGGAGAATATTAATCTATCATTGCTTTGATTAAATACATTCTTAATTCTAGTTTTAAACTCTAAAATAGTACCTCTAGATTGCTCATTATTTGCACCTAAGGATTCTGTTAATAATGCTAATACTCCTTCTTTAGCAAATACAGCTAAGGAGCGGAACATATGAGCATAATCAATATGGGAATTTTGGTCAAAGTTATAATTACTTGTATAGATGATATAGCCATCTTCTGTTTTTAGTGCTATACCAAAGCTTTCAGGTAGGTTATGAGATACTTCAAAAAAACGAACAGTAATATCACCAAATTTAAGCGCAGTTTTCGCTGTTACAACCTCAAGCTGGGCTTCTTTGAAATCATTTGTATCATCCTTTAAAATATCATTTAATACTGCAATAGTATACTTAGAACCATATATTCTTAAATCAGGCTTTTCCTTTAATAAATGCACAACTCCACCAATATGGTCCATATGTGCATGAGATAAGAAAAGTCCTTGAATTCTATCTTTATTCTCAGATAAATATGTTAAATCATTAACGACAATATCAACACCATAAGAATCCTGGCTTGGGTATTTCATACCACAATCCAAAACAAAAATCATATTATTGACATCAATGACATATAAGTTTTTGCCGTCCTCTTGTACTCCTCCAAGAGCAATAAAGTTCACCTTACTCATAATAAAAAATACTGCCTTTGCTCTATTTAGGCGACCTCCTTCTTCTATTTTAAGAATCGTATCTTAATTAGCCTTATTATACATCGGTTTTATAGATTAAACAATAGCTATATCGAAAACAAAAGGCACCGAAGTGCCCCTTCCATTTGTTGCGTTAAGATTACTTGCCGAAGTGGTCAACGCCAACTTCAACTACTAAGCCCTTAGTTGCTGTGAAAGTATGGTTTTCTAGATCTTCGTTCCAGATTCCCTTCTCAACAGCTTCCCAATCCTTAGCAGCTAAAACCTTAAACTCAACTACAGCATCTGCATCAAACTTCTTAGAAGCTTCGAACTTGCCATCTACAGCCTTTAAAGCTACAGCCTTCTTAGCATCCCAAGCACCAAGGCTTTCTGTATTACCTACAACAAAAACCTTCTCAGCGTTTGCAGTTACTGAAATCTTTACTGTTACCTGTTGTGTAGCAGTAGTTGTCTTCTTTGCAGCCATTTTTCAATCCCTCCTATTACCTATAAGTATAATACGATTTTTTTATAGTGGAATATGGTAAACGTTTCCCAATATTTGCATGAAACGTTTACAACAGCGTTTTTTTGCAAGAATTACCACTTTTTCCCTAACTTTTTTTGTGTTAAAATGGATTTGGTGATATAAATGGCATTAAATTTTCCTAATAAAAAGGTAAGAAATCAATCAAATTTACCTGTGACAAAGCAAATTAAACAAAAAGCCTCTAGTAAAGATACAAACCTAGCTAAAGCTAATTTAGGTATGGATTTAGAAGGGTTAATCAATGAATCTAATGAATATTATTTAAATAATGATTATGCCGTCATTCATAAAAAGCCAACTCCAGTTCAAATTGTTAAAGTAGAATACCCTATGAGAAGTAAGGCAGTGATTACAGAAGCTTATTATAAGACTCCTTCTACTACGGATTATAATGGTATATATAAGGGGAAATATATTGATTTTGAAGCAAAGGAAAACCATAATAAAACAGCTTTTCCACTTTCCAATATACATCCACACCAAATGACTCATTTAGAATCTATCATTAAGCATGGTGGTATAGGATTTTTAATTGTATCTTGGAGCTATTATAATGAATATTATTTATTACCATTCGAAGTAGCGAATGAATATTGGGTAAATGCTAAATTAAAGGATGAAAGAAAATCCATTCCCTATTCTGTATTTAAAGAAAGAGCCTATTTAATTAAAGAAGGCTATTTACCAAGATTAAATTATTTAAAAACTGTTGATGAAGTATTCTTTAAGTAGAATACTTTTTTATTTTCTAAAATAAAAACAGGCCTAAGCCTGTTTAATTAATTCATTTAATGTAATATCCTTACCGAAGACATTTAAAAAATCATTATGTAATTTCTTATTATCACTTAATAATCTATTGTAATTTGTTTTTAAATTTGCATCCTCTTCAGCAATAGTCATATCATCTTGGAATACTCCTCTTTTTACAAAAGGATAAGACTTTTGACGCTTGTTGAATTCCGCACCAATATTCTTACGAACATCATAATAATACTGGCTAATTTTAGCAAATATATCTTCTGGATATTCTACTTCCTTAAATACATCCTTATTTAGCTCATATGCCTCTTTAAAGCCTTTATAATTATTTTCATAATAGAAGGCCTTTAGCTTTTCATAAGCAAGCTTTTCATCATCTGTAACTAAAGCTTTTACTACAGGATGGTTTTCAGCAATAAATTTTTGATACATTTCTTCAAATTCTTTATTTTCTTCAGGAGTTAAATCACCCTGATGCTGCACTACAATATGAGCAATCTCATGCTTTTTCTTCATATTCTCAAGCTCTTGAGTATAGCCCTTCTTAAAATCATCATATACCTTTTCTGTATCAAAGGAAGGATCTTGCTTCTTTCCATTTAGGCAAGATACTAATAGGCCATTTTCAACCTCATAATATCTAACCTTTTGTAATAATTCATAAAAATGATCATTGTACTTATAATCTAATAAGACACAATCCTTTAAAAATTTTTCATAATTGTAAATGATTAAGGCAAATTCATCCTTCATCTCTAAAAATTCTTGTTTATTCATAAATCCTCCAATTTAGCCTAAGCGCCTACTCCAAGTATCTGGAAGAATAATAATGCAGCTAAGCCATAATAAATTAATAATGCGGTAACATCGTTGATAGTTGTAATAAATGGTCCTGATGCAACGGCTGGGTCAATCTTAACCTTATAAAAGATAATTGGAATTACAGAACCAACCAAAGATGACACTGTCATCGCAATAAGAAGTGAAATACTTACAATTCCTGATGCAGTTAATGCTTGAATAACATTATATTCTGTATCCTTTACTATACCCTTTTTAAATATAAATAAGTAAAGCATAACAAAGCCAAAGGAAATTGTAGCTAAGATAATACCATTTAATATACCTGTACAGAATTCCTTAAATATTGTTTTTGCAATCTTTTTACCTGTTACATCATTTGTAGAAATCATACGAATAGTAACGGACAAAGACTGTGTACCTGCGTTACCTGCCATATCCAAAACTAATGTTTGGAAGAATGCAATAATTGCAAGGACTGCAACTACCTCTTCAAAATTAGCCATGGAAAATGAAATTAGTAAGTCTAGTAATAATAATACAGAAAGCCATGGGATACGCTTTTTAACTGATGCGAATGGAGATTCGTCTAAATCCTCTTCTTGGGTCAAACCACCGAGCTTAGCGTAATCCTCACCCATCTCTTCGTCCATTGCCTCTTGAACGTCATCGTGGGTGATAGCACCAATAAGCTTACCATTTTCATCCAAAATTGGATAAGATGGAAGAGCATATTCTCTCATTTGAACCAAACAATCCTCAACCTTATCGGTTGCTTTAAAGGATGGATAGTTTTGTTTTACGATTGTACCTAAGTCAATTCCTTCTCTTGCAACAATTAAATCACGAAGCTCAATAACTCCAACTAGCTTATCTTGAATATCAACAACATAAATATTAGATACATTGTCATTATCTGCAGCTTCCGCAACAACTCGCTTCATTGCAGTTTTAACAGAGTTTGTTACTAAGATGCTTACATAGTTATTTGTCATCTTTGAACCAATTTCATCATCATCATATTTTAAGATGTCTTGGATATCCTCTTTTGCTTCTGGTTCCATTAAGTTGACGATTTCTTTTCTGTCCTCTTCATCAAGCTCTTCTAGTACGTCAATGGCATCGTCGGCATCCATCTTTTCGATGACATCGGCAGCCTCTGCAGGCTCCATGGATGAAATTTGATCTTCAATATCTTCTGTATAAAGTAAAACCTCACCGAAGATTTCATCACCTAAAATTCTATGAAGCTCATTTCTTTGTTCTTCATCTAAATCATCGAGCATATCTGCAATATCATTTTCATGGTATTGTAATAATTCACTCTTCTTTTCCTCATCGGATAAGGTCGATGATGATAGTATTTGTTTTAACTCATCAATATAGTCACGTTCTGCCATAAAAAATACCCCCTTATCATTCTATGATATTTTATCACAAAAGCTACTAAAAAGGGAATAGTAAACAACAAAAGAAAAAAAATAAAAAAGCACTTGAAATGGTTTTATTCTTGTTATATAATGAATGGGCGTTATGAAAAAAACGCATAATATCAGGCAACATTAAATCTGCTGGTAGCTCAGCTGGATAGAGCAACGGCCTTCTAAGCCGTGGGTCGAAGGTTCGAATCCTTTCCGGCAGGCCAGTCTGATATTCCAAGGCATTGTAAAATGCCTTTTTTTCTTTTTTCTAGCAATAGTTCTTTAATCGTACTATAATAATAGAAATATATGAAATGGGGTGTTTTAGTATGATTAAAGTTTATCTTGATGGAGATTCTTTCATTTTAGAAAATAAAGAATTCTTGGATTTAAATAAATATATGAGCAGTCTTATTTATTTAGATGCAAATGCAATGAATGAAACAAATAAAACAAATTATATTATTAAATCAGAAATTAATAATAAGAAATTAATTGGAATTAAACTAGAACCATTTAATTTATTATTATATGGGGATAGGGAATGCTTAGATGAGTTATTAAAATTCATTAATGAAAATGAATATGAGCTAAAGGGAGTAATGTGCCCGACCATCTTAGGGGATTCTTTAATTCCAATTTCAAAGGATATATTAAATAAAGAATATACCCTTGTAATTGGAATGGATTTTATGGAAGCAAATGAATATACAATGGAATCTTCTTCTTTAGTTTCTTCTGCTTCTTTAAATGATTTAGATGAAATTTATAATATGACATTAAGATTCATCAAAGATTGTGGACTAAATGATGTTCCAAATAAAGATAAAATGGCATTAAATATTAAAAATTATAGAATCATTAAAATAAATGATGAAATTAGAGCTATGGCTGCATATTCTAAGGATACCGATTCTTCTTATAGGATTACTCATGTATATACAAAGGATGAATATAGAGGAAATGGATATGCGAAGCTGATTGTGAATAATTTAAAAAATGAAATACTATCCTTAGGTAAAATAGCAACATTAAATGTAGATCAAAAAAATCCAATTAGTAATCATATTTATAAATCTATTGGTTTTAAAAGGGTATTCTCTCAAGGAATATATGAATTAAAAAACTAATTCTTTATTTTGATGATTCTTTTGATATAATAACTTCTAGAGGTATTAGTTATGAAATATAGTGATTATGCAGAAGGCTTAGGCTTTATAAAAAATAAAAGTATATATGTAATGGAATATGAAGGATTTCAAATATATCTTAAGGATTGGCAATATATGGTATTATCTATTCCATCCTTCTTTATTCCACTTGATCATCCACTGGATAAAGCTTCAATTAAGGATATCCAATTTGAAGCATTAAATAATGCTTGTGCAGCCGTATCCTTAGGGGAGTCTATGGATACTTTGGTTGTGACATTACCAGAAGGTAATAAACAAAAAGATAAAACAAAAGAGACCATCAAAGAAATGATTGAAAATGTAGTTAAATATTTAAAAGAAAATAATTATGGTCCAATGGAAAATTGTCCTGTATGTAAAAATAAGGGAGAATATCAAGCATTCGGTAGTAACTATTGTCCTATGCATTTGGAATGTAGAAATAAATATTTAGATGCATTAAAGAATAAAGTAAATGAAAATAAAGGCTTTAATATTAAATATGTTTTAGCTATTATCTATGTAATATTAGGTATTGGAATTGGTTTAATTACACCTATTTTATTAACCATTTATTTACATGATTATTTTACAGGAGTATTAGCATTAATTCCTATTCTTGCAACATTAGGATTATGGTTAAGCCATGCTCCAAATAAAAAATGGCTTAAGATTACTGTAGGTGCATTAGTATTTATTAGTGTAGTTACATTCCTATTCATTTCTATACCATATATGGCATCATTCAAGGAAGAAACAGATATCTTCTCTTATATGTTTAAAAATGGATGGCCAGGATTCAGAAAAGCATTATTTGGTGGTATTTTAGCATTTGGTGGCTTTGGTGGTGCAAAATTCTTAGATAAATTTAAAAAGGATTATTCTAAAGAATTAGAAGCATTTAAAGAAAATGAATAAAGGGCGAATTCAATCGCCCTTTTATTCTTCTTCTCTTTCTAAATAATCCTCTTCTTTTTCTTCTTTTTTTACTTTAGTTTTATTATTCTTAGTCTTTTCTTCTTTTTTGTTAAATAATAAAAAGAAAATAATTTCTATTAAGGTAAATGCTAAAATCCCTAGAATAACAATAAATTGATATTCATTTAAGAAGAATCCCCAAATACCAAAGCCAATATCAAATGAAGAAATAACTATTGTTGCAATACCAAATAGCTTTTTCTTTCTTTTTATTAATGAATATGAACCATAATAAGCAAGTAATAAGCCTATTACAATTGCTGTAATATTATAAAATATAATTTCCATATAAAAATAACCTCGCAAATATTATATATCATTTTTTCATTTTTCAAAATATTATATTTAAAAAGAAAATAAATAGGCGTATAATTAATATAAGTTTTAAAAAAAGGAGAAATTATTTATGCTAGATATTAAGATTACTAAAATTGAAACTCCTAAGGCAAAGCCTACAGGAGCATTAGGCTTTGGAAAGTATTTTACAGACCATATGTTTATGATGGATTTTGATGAAGGAATAGGATGGCATGACGCAAGAATTATCCCTTATGGACCAATCCCTATGTCCCCTGCATCTAGTGCCCTACATTATGGAGCTGAAATTTTTGAAGGAATGAAGGCTTATCTTACAAAGGAAGGTAAGGTACAGCTATTCCGTCCATATGAAAACGCGAAAAGATTAAATTCTTCTGCAGAAAGATTATGCTTACCAGAATTACCTGTAGAAGATTTTGTTGAGGCTGTTACAACACTTGTTAACCTAGATAGAGATTGGGTTCCAACAGAGCCAGGTACATCTTTATATGTTCGTCCATTTATGATTGGTGATGATCATTCCTTAGGTGTTCATGGCGTACACCATGCAATATTTATGGTAATTTTATCTCCAGTAGGCTCTTATTATAAAGAAGGCTTAAACCCTGTTTCTATTTTAATTGAAAGAGACGATGTTAGAGTTGCAGGTAAGGGTGGTACAGGCTACACTAAGTGTGGTGGAAACTATGCTGCTTCTACTCGTGCTGGTAAGAAGGCTGAGCTTAAGGGATATTCACAGGTATTATGGCTTGATGCGGTAGAAAGAAAATACATTGAAGAAGTTGGTTCTATGAATGTAATGTTTAAGATTAATGGTGAAGTTGTTACTCCAGCATTAGTCGGTTCTATCTTACCTGGTATTACAAGAAAATCTTGTATTCAAATTTTACAGGAGGAAGGAATTCCTGTTTCAGAAAGACGTATTACAGTAGATGAATTATTAAAGGCTTTAGAAGATGGTACGCTTGAAGAAGCATGGGGTACTGGTACTGCTGCAGTCATTTCCCCAATTGGTAAATTCGTTGTTGATGGTAAAGAATTTGTTGTAAACAATGGCGAAATTGGCAAGGTTTCTCAGCATCTATATGATGAAATTACAGGTATTCAATCTGGTAAGATTAAAGATACTAGAGATTGGACTTTAGAGGTTAAGTAAGAAGCTCAAATGAGCTTCTTTTTTTGCGCAAATAAAAGAGTGTGCTATGCACACCCTTATTTGCTTAATGGACGAATCTCTTTAAACATGTCCTTTACTTCATTAATCTTATCTGTATTACCGATACAAGAAATTGTATAATCTGCCATAGCTTCCTTAAACATAGTACTGAAGCCTTTGATTTCTTCTTTTGTTATAGATAGAATTGCACTTCTATTTTTGCATCTTTCGCTATAGCTTAAGCCTCTTAAATAGAAGCTTCTTGCAGTATCTGCCTTATCTCTTACATGCATTACAGATTCCGAATTACCGATTGCACCAATCTTAAATTTAAGTAGCTGCTCATCACTTGGATTAAATTCTTCTACGAATCTATAAGAAGCATCGTATACATCATTTGTTTTCTTAATATTAGGGTCTCTATAGGATGTAAATCCAATATAGCCTGTTGGATCAATGGACATCATACATCCATATGCACCACCATGAACTCTAACTTGCATCCATAAGTAATCCATACTCATTGCATTATCTAAAACTAATAAGCCCCCATTATACTTATCAGTAAATTTACCAACTCTAGATACATAGTTTACATCAATTGGAGCAGTAAAGGCTTCATTTTTAACATTTTCCTTAAATTCTACTTTAGTATAAATATTCTTATCCTTAAGCTTTAAATAATACTCATTAAATAATAAAGATAAATGATTATAAAGCTCTTTATTACCTGTAAATCCATAAATCATATTCGCTTTAGAGAATATCTTATCTCTCATAGATACTAATCTATTCATAATATCATCTTTCTTAGTATCAAAATCCTTAACTAAGCTAGAAATGAAATCATTATAAGCAATACCTAATGTTAAATCTCTATCTAAGGAATATTCATCAATATAGGATAGGGCTCTTGTTAGAGCAACCTGATGACCTCTTTGAACAATACTCATATCTAGGTTAGTCTTTAGCTGACATAAATATTCAAATAATCTTTTTTCATCAGTATATTTAGTATCCTCTAACAATTCATATAATAGCTTAAATGCATCCCTAACATTTTCTTCAATTGCAGAAAATGAAGTATAAAAATACACTTTAGCCTCATGAGTTTCATAATGCTTAAGACAAGTAATACCACAAGCTAAGGAACCAAAATCATTTTGAATCTTTTGATTGATTTCCTTATAGTTCATTTTAGATGTAGATAATTGCTTAAATGTATCTACAAATAGCTGTGCATAAAGTAAATCTTCACTTTCCATGTGAGAAATATCAAAATACTGTTTTACATAAGCAATTCCATTCGTTGGATAATCACTAAATAAAACCTTAGGAGTAGAATCAATTACTTCTAATTTTAATTCCTCAGGATTTGGATTAATATCTTCTAAGGAAAGCTTTGGAAGCGTTGCAATAGCACTATCACTATCCTCTTCACTTTGATATTCCTTTAACTTCTTTGTAGCCTCTACTAATCCTTCTAATTCTTCTTTTGTTAAGGATTCTTTGAAATTTTTAAGCTTATCCTTTAATATGTTTTCTTTTTCTTCATTTACAGTATCACTAGGAATTAATTTAACATAAGCCTTATGATTATTATTTAGAATATATTTTGAAATAATATCTTCAAAATAACCATTATATAAGTCTTCCTTTAATTCCTTATAATACTTTAATACCTCAAGATAAGAAAAACAGTCCTTATCATCATATAGCCAGCTTGACATAACAGATAAACCAACATTTAATCCTTGAGGAGTTCTTGGGTTAAATGCTCTTTCTCTTGCTTGGAATTCCTGATGATTTAATAAAGATAATAAGGAATTCTTATCTAATCCATTTTCTACTATCTTTTTAAGCTCGCTATTAATAATTTCTATGAATCTTTCCTCATCCTCATCGCTTGCGTTTTGAGCAGTTATAGAAATACATGGCTGTAATACACCATCTTCAAAATAAGATGAAATATCCTTACCAATTTTTGCATCAATTAAAGCCTCTCTAAGTGGTGCACCAGGTACATCAAAAAGCGCAGTCACTAGGGTGGATGTTGCAATCATAAGCTTAACATCCTTATAGCTTGGGAATACAACATTATAAGTTAAGAAGGTCTTATCCTTCTTATCATCACCCTTTTCAATTGGATAATTATAAGAAACATATTTTGGCTTATCAAAAGGTTTCTCGAAAGTTAATCTTGTATCAAAATCAATTCTATTAAAATCCTTTAAATAAGCATTATCTAACCACTCTAATCTTTCTTCCATATCTAAATTACCATATAAAATAATATAGGAATTCGATGGATGATAAAATTTAGAGTGGAAATCCTTAAATACATGATAAGATAATTCAGGAATATATTTAGGGTCTCCACCAGATACAAAATGATATGCAGTATTTGGGAATAGTGCCTCTTGAATCTTATTATATAAAATAGTTGTAGGATCACTAAAAGCACCCTTCATTTCATTATATACTACACCATTAATTGTAATAGGATCATCAATATTCTCTAAATGATAATGCCAACCCTCTTGTTTGAATATTTCCTCATGCTCATAAATTCTAGGATAGAATACAGCATCCATATATACATGCATTAAGTTCTTAAAATCCTTAAGATTTTGACTTGCAACAGGGTATGCTGTTTTATCTGGGAATGTAAATGCATTTAAAAATGTATTTAATGAGCTTTTTAGTAACTCAACAAATGGGTCCTTAACAGGGAATGACTTTGAACCACATAATACAGAATGCTCTAGAATATGAGTTAAACCACAATCATTAATTGGTGGAGTTCTAAAAGCAATAGAAAATACCTTATTGTTATCATCATTTAAAATAGTGCAAATTCTTGCACCACTCTTATTATGCTCCAATAAGGTTACTTTAGATTGTATCTCATCAATATATCTTTCTTCAATTTTTGTATAATTCTTCATAAACATAACCTCACAAAATGTATTATATAATTCTAATGTTTCTATTTCAACAAATCGTTCTATAATTTATACGAATTTGTTTGAATATACCAATTTGTGAGAGAAAAGAGTAAATGATCTTGATTATGGTTTTGGTTTACATTCATTATAAATAAGTCTTAAAAAATATAATCTTGCGCAAAAAAGGCAGTAGTTCTAAACTGAACTATCGCCTTTCTGCCTCGGATTTGATAAATATACACAGCATCTTAACCTATACCAAATACTCTAAAACCGGCTGTAGACTTTATAATAATCTAAATATATTTTTTCATTAATATCTATAATAACATTTCCAGCCAAAAAAGTTCTTAAACTACTATATAAAGCTGCAAATTTCGATTTCGATATTTCAGAACTAATAATAGTATTTATACTGATTCCATTCATAAGAATAAGATACGTGTGATTGTTAATAATTAAGTACAACTTATTGTATTTGAAATTACATTTTAGTTTTAAAGAAAACAATTTAGCAATCTTCAATTTGTTTGAAACTGCCTTATAGCGAATCTGCCTTACAATAAACGCTCTAATAAAGCTTTTTTTTAATATAAATCCCTTTAAATTAAACCTTATAATCGAATCATTACATACACAAGAATATGAGTTATTTTCCGAATTAAATCTAATGTATCCTTCATTTTTTTCATTTCCTTGAATAAAATTTTCAATACTAATGATATTTTTATTTAAATCAATGTACTTTCTACATCTATGATAAAACCACATTCTAAAAAGCAAAAGCAAAATGCAAAAAATAACAAAAGGAATTATCGTGTATTGGTATAGTCCTAATGGAAATAAAATCAAAAAACTAGCAAGCGAAAAAAGCATAAGACTAAATAATATAATTGATATGGCCATATACTAAGAAATAAATTCCATTCCAAAATCTAATATGTATCCAATTCCGTCTTGCAAATTTTCATAGCCTAGTTCCTTATACAATTCTCTTATTATATTTTTCATCCCCATTTTTCCTACCTTTAAATGTCCAAAACGATTTTTTGTTAAATTGGCATTTATTTTACTATTCTTTGCAGATGAACATAAGTTAATTGTGACATTTAAAGAACCTATTTTGTGTGTAACACTCTCTTGGTAATTCCTTAATCCTTGGTTTAGGGTTACTGACATATTATTCATCTTCTTTCTATCGTATTATTTATTAATTATATCATACTTTTAAAATCATTAAAATACGATGAAATAAACATACACCCAATACACTGAAAAAGAACCACAATCTAGCGGTTCTTGTTCTTTAAAAGTTCCATAAGCTCTGCCATATCCTCTTCTATAGAGGTATCCTTATGAGCTTTTTCAAATTCATCATCAAAGGAGTCATAATCCTCTTTATAGATAGAATTATATAGATTCTCTATATATTCATAATCTAAATCCTTCATAGAGGTTAAGATAAAATCCATAGCTTGAATACAATTATCCTCTGTAACAAAGGTAGATGCTTTTACATATACTGTATCATCTAGCTTATCATAATATGCTTTTAATAATGTTGAATTTGAATTAATTGCATTTAAAGCCTCCGGAAGCAAATCGAATTCCTCTGGATTTGGAAGGGATACCATAAAGGATAATAGATTTAAGCTTCTATCTATTGTAAATGTAGCATTTAAATCAAAATCACTATAGGATATTTGAAATATAAAGGAGAATGTATCTTCATAGCTACTTTCTTCTACATCTACACCAATTTCATTAAAATAAGCTAAAATATCACCATCTAATATCATGCTATACCTGCTTATTTATCTTAATTGTTCTAGGCTTAACTGGCTTAGAATCCTCTTCTTGTTCTATTTTATTCTTTTTAATTACTATAGTCTTTTTTTGAGGTTCTATAGGACTTACATCCTTCTTTGTTACGCTAGTTGCATCATTTTTTCTAATTTGAGGTCGAACTGGAGTAGGCTTTACATCCATAGGATTTACTCTAGTTAAATCCTCAACAAGCTCATCCTCTAAGGATAATCTTTTTGGGCTTCTTACACTAATAGGCTTATTATTTTCCTTTAATGTATCCTCCCCTAGCATATCATTAACAGCCTTACGTATTGGAGTTGGCTTTTGGAAGATAGGACGCTGTAAGGCATCGGATGCTTCTTTTCTTTCTTTATCCTTAACGAATATTTCTCTTGATTTATGGCAAGCAAAATATACAATTTGATATTGTTTTGAAATTGTACGAATTAATGCTTTACATAATTCTAGCTTTTCATCATCAAAATTAACAAATGGATCATCTAAAATGATGAATGGCTTTTCTTGAGGATATAGACAGTCAATTAACGCAAGTCTCATACATAAGGATATAATATTTTGATATCCTCTAGAATAAGAATCAATACCCTTTAAGCCACCTTCTGTCATAAATTGGAAATTGAAGTTTACATCAATACTATAATCCTCTGTATCCTTTAATAATAAGGATATATATTTATTGACAGAATCCTTCATTGGCTTTACATACTTTTCAAGTAAGGAATTTTGAGAATGAGATAAATAATCCATAGATAGATTTAATAAGCGATATTCCTCTTCCATGATACGAATATCCACTTCAACATTTTCTCTTTCCGAATTATATTCATCAAGCATTGCAATCTCATTTTCATATTCAGAACACTTATTAAGTAAGGTAGTCTTTTGGCTATTTAAGCCATCAATCTTACCATCAATTTCAGCAATTTTTTGATTTAATTCTTCAATAGAGAAATTAGCATCATCAATAACATCTAATTGATTCTCTTCAATGAAATTCTTTAAAAGAGTAGTCTTTTCTTTTAATAATCCTTCAATTTCAGCCTTCTTACGTAAATGAGTATTTAACTCACCAATCTTTTCTTCATTTGTTACGGCAGTTGAAGATGAATTAAACTGACCTAAGAAATGCTGAATGGAATTATCAATTTCTTTAATCTTATTTTCTAGATCCTTATTTTCTCTTGAAATATCATTGAAATCATCCTGCGCATCCTTATATCTTTGAATATTTGCACGAACAATAAACATATTGTTTGTAAAATCAGAAGAATATAAGTGATATCTTGCGAAGAATTCTCTTAATTCTTCTTCAAGATGAATCTTTTCATAATCATAGGATTTTACCTGGCCACCAACCGCAAGTGCGTTATTGTGGCTATTATTTACTAAGAATGCAGCAAGTGCGCCAATATAGCCTAATACAGCTAGAATGGATATCGCAATACCTGCAATTTCAAAGCCTTGTTTTTCAATAAAGAATCCAACAACAAATAAGGATACACCAATAATGATTAGTAAGCTTGAAATAATTGTTAACGCAATACCAAGCTTTGGCTTTTTTCTTTCCTTTACAGAGGTATTATGAGCCTGCATAACACTTTTAATGTTATTGTATTTCATAATTTGATCTGTAATATGATCTAAAATCTCATCATCTGGAATTTCCGTTAGGTTTAAATCCTTTTCTAGCTTTTCAATTTTCAAAGAAGCTCTATTATTGCTCTTTTTTACCTCATATTGAGTTCTTAAGCTTTGTAATTCTTTATTCTTAGAACGATATAATAAAACCTCATCTTGGCTAATATCATGGCCATTGAATACTTTATTATTTTCATCTAATAAATTTTTAGTGTATTTGATATCCTCTTCATATTTAGCAACTACCTCAAGCTTAGCTCTTTTATCTTGGCTTTTAGTAAATCTTAAAATACGATTATTAATATCCTTCTTATCATTATTTAAAATATGAATTTGATCATTGATTTGGTCAATTTGATTTTGTAAGATTGGAAGTCCTTCCATTCTTTTATTAACCTCATCAATTTCATCTTCAATTTGAGCAAGCTCAACCTTCTTATCTACAATTAAACCCTTCTTTGAATTAAGCTTTAATTCCTTGGCTTTCTTTTGTAAGATTTCTAAGGCTTCTTCAAATGTTTGAGAATCATCTGTTCCACCAATTAGATTTGCAAGCTTTGCTTCAATATCGGAATTAAAACCATCTAAATCCTTTTGAGGAATAAATACACTTCTTTCAAAGGAGGCTTCATTTAAATTAAGAATAGCCTCACCAACATTTAAGCCAAACTTATCAATAGGAAGTCCAGTTTGTAAATCATATACCTTTTCTGTATCTAAGGATGGCTTGGCTGTTGAAAACTGACGTTCAATTCGATAATTTCTACCTTCTGCTTCCAAAATCAAATAGCCACCAAAGCTAGATACATTCTTCCATGGGGTATAGATTGTTCTTTCGCTTTTAGATAATCCATAAAGCATGGATTTAATAAATACAGTAAGAGTAGTTTTACCCCAACCATTTTCTTCATATAAAGAATTTAGGGTTGTTGAAAAATCAAAGGAGTAATCGGATAATTTACCGAAGTTATCTATATATAAACTAATTAGCTTCATATTAGATTTCCTCCTTCATTAAGGCTTTAATACCATATTCAATTACACGAATCTTATCATCCTCACTCAATTTAGAAGATAATACATTTCTTATGAATTCTCCCTTTAAGGAAATATCATTTTCATAATCCTTAGGATTAATTCTTAAGCGAGATTCATCAGAAACCTTCGCAAAATAATATTGCTGATTTAAGGATTGTTCTAATAGCTCATTTTGTTTAATCAAGCTTAAATCATAATTGCCAATTAATCTTACCCTAACCATATCCGATTGAGGTACATCTGTAAGCTTTAAATTGACATTTTTTCTAATTTCTAACCAAGAATCACAATTCGTAATATCTACTTTAATATCATGTAATATTCTTTTAGAAAAAGGAATAAATTTAGAAGATATCTTGCCTTCAGCTATCTCTAGTAGCATAAATCCTTTTGGTCCTTCTTCATCAAAGCCTCTACCTTCAAGGCATCCAGGATATACCCATACACCTCTATCATCTAGCTTACCCTTTTGGTATTTATGTAAATGACCTAAGGCTAAATAATCAATACTTCTTTCCTTTAACATAGAAAGCGGAATAGAATTCAAATTTGTAATATCTCCATGAAGCATTACAATATTTAATTTATTTCTATTTAAAACTAAATGATCGTATAAGGCAGGGGAGATACTTTCTCCACTAATGCCTGTAATATCTACTTCTGGTAAGGATATAGTTTCCCATCTATCTTGGAAAATATGTAAATTTGATGGCAATCCTATTGGATGCTCTGAAAACATATTTATATCATGATTTCCGTATATTAAAAAGAATTGAAGTTCTTTTGCTTCTTCAATAAGTCCAATAATATATTCTCTAGTTTTAGCTGAAATCTTTGGTCTATCAAATAAATCTCCAGAGATTAAAATCGCATCCACTAGATTGTTTTTGGCATAATTAATTAAATTGTCAAAGGAAAGTAATAATTCCCTTTTTCTTTCCTTTGCTTTAACAGGATCCAAATTCGTTTCAAGCCTTGAATCTAAATGTAAATCGGCGGTATGAATTATACGCATATGATCCCTCCTTAAAATAGTTACTATTATATATATTATATAATACTTCATTTAAAAAAACACTATGAAATAAAATGAAAAAGAGGAAAATACATTTCCTCCTATAAATTATATTTAGATAACCTCTCTTAGTCCAAGATTAGTTAAATATCTTCTAATTTCTTCTTTCTTTTTACCATAAATTACAATATGATGATTTCCTAAGCTAGAAGTTAAAAAATAAGATACATTACCATTTAAATGAATTACAATTTGACTTCTACAGCGGTCTTTTCTATATTCATTTTTAATAATTCTTCCTTCTTCTATATAGAATAATTCTAAACTAGAAGATATTTTTACAATAGTAATATCCTCTTCCTTTAATTCTCCATGTATACCAACACCTATACCAGATTCAAAATGAGTATCAAAGGTATAGCTTTCACACATCTTTAAAGGTAAGGTACAGTGAGCAAGGGTAAGCTCATTTTCAACAGGATCAATCCAATTTGGATTGGCTTGAAATGGTAAAGCTTTAAATTTATTTTCCAAAATAAACATAGTAAGAAGTGATGGAATATCACCCTCACAGGAGGCTGTAATTCCTAAATCATTAAATAAAGCTAAAGCTAAACAGGAGCTTGATTTTAATGCACTTAAAATATCAAAACAGCGTAAGGTAAAGCCAGCTAAATTATATTTATCTACAATATCCTTTAAGCCTAAATAAATACGATATGCCTTATCTAATTCCTTATGATCAAAGCTTGATTTAAAGCTATCATATGGAGCATTTTCATTATGCTTTTTGATTGCATCAATTACTTCTTCTTGATTGATATCAATTAGCTTTATCCTAAATATATCCATACACTTTTTATAATCTACATTCGATGATATTAACCAATCGCTTGGTACACCAAGTACTCCTAAATTATAAATAGTATCCTCCCTATATTTTTTTAAATCCTTAATTCTATTTGCGATATAGCTAATATCGCCATGTAATACTTCACCCTTTTTAGATTCATTTTTAATGAAGGATAAAATTTCTAAGCTTGCAGCTAAGGAATTATTAGCTCCATAGGTTAACAGATAATATGGTCCATTAAAAAATGGATAAATATCCTTTTTAAAGAATCCTTCAGATCCTCCGGTTTGAACTAGTATTAAGGATAATTCATCACTAGATAGCTCATCCACATTATCTATAATTTTAAATTCTTCTTTTAATATTTCTTCTAAGCCATTTAATAATTCCTTTGAATCCTTATCAATTGAATTATCCCCTTTAGATAATATACTTTTAATTGCATATACCTTAATCATTTTATATACCCCTATTTATAATAATTTTGATAGCTCATCCATACTCATATATGCCATAGAGTTTTTAATAAGCTCCTCTTTATTTTTAAAGTTAACTTCATCTTCAATTGCTATACAATCTACTCCATATTCTTTAGCGCCTAAGACATTAGATAAGGAATCATCTATCATTAAAATATTTTCTTTAGATAGATTATATTTATTTCTTACATATTCCATCGCAGTACCATCACTTTTAGATAAGGAATTATGTTTATATACAGAAATAACATCTAAAAAATAATCACTAATATGTAATGCTTCCATAGATAAGCTAATAATATCTATACCTGATGCAGATAATACAACAATTTTTTTATTTAATTTTTTTAATGCTTCAAGTATTTCTAATGCTCCCTTTTTTAAAGGAATCTTAGGATATACCATATCTACATAATTATCGATGCTTTCCTTTATTTCTTCTACACTCATAGGAATATTATATTCTTCTTTAACCACCTTAGCACAATAAATATCTTTAAATATAGGAATTCTTTCATCTAAATCCGCTTTAGGATTATATCCTAAATACTTGATATATGAGGAGGCTGAATACTTCCACATGGGCATAGAATCTATTAAGCAACCGTCATAATCTAATATATATAAATCATATTTTCTTAAGTCCATGATAACCTCCTTAGGAAGATTCATTATACATTAAATATTTTCTTAAAACAATATCTTTTATAAAGTACATTGTTATAAAGAAAATCCCTAGATAAAATTTATCATTTTATGAAGGGATTCTTAATTCTAATTATTTATTTAATTCACTCGCAAGTTCAATGATCTCTTTTTTATTTTCTTCTGTTAAAGCAGATTTAATTGTAATTGTTTTTTCAATAATTCTAATATTCTTAAAATTATTGATAATAAATTCTACGATTAGCTTTTTAGCCTGTGGTGCCCAAGAGCCATTTTCAATAATCGCAATAGTACGATTTTGATATCCTCTTTCCTTAAGTGCATGTAAAAAATCAAGCATTTTAGGGAAGATACCACTACAATATGTAGTTGTTGCTAAAACAAGATATTTGTTTTCAAATGCGCCTTCAATTGCTTCATGGAAATCATCTCTTGCTAAATCAAACATATCATAATCCTTTGTGATATTATCTTTAAGTAGATTTACAGCATTTCTTGTATTTCCATATACTGAAGTATAAGCAATAGTAACTGCATCTGCCTCAGGCTCATATTTACTCCAAATATCATATAATCTTATGTATTCATCGAGTGGAGCAGTTAATACTGGTCCATGAAGTGGACGAATAATTTCTAAATCTATAGATGGAAGCTTTTTAAATAAGTTTTGTACATTAACACCAAACTTACCAACAATACCAAAATAATATCTTCTTGCTTCACATGCCCAGCCCTCTGGGTCATCAAAATCAAGTGCACCAAATTTACCAAAGGCATCGGCACTATACAAGCACTTATCATATGAATCATAAGTCATCATAACCTCAGGCCAATGTACCATAGGTGCAAAAATGAAGGATAGATTATGCTTACCTAGAGATAGCTTATCTCCTTCTTTTACTAATACTTGCTTAAATGTAAACCCTGGGAAGAATTGATTAATCATTTTAAATGTAGTTTGATTACCTACAATTTCTATATTTGGATATTTATCCACTAAAGCCTTAATGGAAGCAGAATGATCTGGTTCCATATGATCTACGATTAAATAATCTGGTTTTCTACCGTCTAATGCTTTTTCCAAATTAGCTAAGAATTCATCTTTAAAATTGATGTCTACTGTATCCATAACAGCAATCTTTTCATCTAAAATAAGATAGCTATTATAGCTTACACCCTCAGGAACAACAAACTGACCTTCAAATAAATCAATTTTTCTATCGTTAACGCCAATATATTTTACCATTTCTTCTACCTCTTTTTCTTTAGTTTATATCTTTATTATAACATAAGAAAAGTAAGAATAAAGATGGGTTTTATAAAATATAAATTTCAGAACAAAAAGATGATGAAATTTCTTCATCATCCTTAATTCCTTTAAAAGAATTATATTGCATACCCGTATTTAGGATTTAACTACCCAAAATTTAGGATAAAGACAATATTTTTGACCAATTAATAATTTATATATAAATTATTAAAAAAGTTGAAAATATTTTTTTATTATGCTATAATATAGGTAGTTAAGGTAGTTATTATTCGGAGGACCTTTTTATGATCTATTTTTTAAAGAAATCTACTCCTTCTAAAAAGGGGCTTTATCTTCAAATCTATTCTAATTATTATG